>NZ_AZES01000029.1 GCF_001434985.1 Companilactobacillus paralimentarius DSM 13238 = JCM 10415
AGAATCTCATTCATCAGCTTTTATTTTTTGAGACTTATGTCACAGCCTCTTTTTATGTACTCAATCTCATTCGTTCCTTTCTTTTACTATGTCATTTAGAGTACATAATAAACTACGTAAATAAGGTCATCGATTCGCATACGAATTGATGGCCTTATTTTTTAATCATTTTCAACTTTTAAAACTTTACCACTCTGGGCATTGATTTTTACTTCTTTTTCGTGAGAACCATTTTTAACCTTAACTTCCCAATAGGTAGTTCCTAAATCCTTTTCCAAATTAAACTCAGTACTGTCACCTTTAGCTGCATTTTCAGCTATAGTCGCAGCCTTTTTAACACTAATCAACTTGTTCAAATCTAAGCTCTCATTTTTACGAGTTGTTTCATTCTGATCTTCCTCATCTAATTCCTCTTCAGAATTTTGAATTATCTTCTTATTTTTGGCATTAATTGTAACCTGGTATTCCCTCAGTTCATCAATTCCTTCTACTTTATATACAGGACCTCTAAATGATTTTTCCAATTCCAGAGAAGTGATATCTGTCTTAGGATATTTCTTTTGATAAATGTTTATAGCATCATTGGCGCTAACTTTAATGGTATTTTTCAGTACCTTCTCAGATTTAGTTTTGTTTGATGCGCTATCGGCACCATTCGTAGAACAACCTACAAGTAAAACAAACATGAATATGGCGACAGTAATTGTTAAAAAACGTTTCTTCATCATCGTATCCTCACTTTTTTGATTACTTTGTAAATTAAGTATACTGAATTCATTTCTCTGAGAACAATAAAAAGGAACAAAATTTTTTTATCATTTTGTTCCTTTTTTACTCAATACATTTTAAAAGCCATTTTGTGCTGTCATTTGTTTGAACCATAAGCCGCTCTTTTTAACAGTTCTCTTAAAGTCATTATCCAAATCAACACTATAGAAACCATAGCGATTTCGATAGCCATTTAACCATGACCAACAATCAACAAAGGTCCACATATGGTAACCAAAACAATTACTGCCTGCTTCCATCCCTTTATGCAACTGTTCCAAATGTTCTTTAATGAAATCGATCCGATAATCATCTTCAATCATACCCTGATTATTCTTAAATCTGCTCTCATCCGCGACCCCCATACCATTCTCGCTGACATACCAAGGTATATTCTTATATTGATCACGCATCATGATGGCAATATCATAAAGTGCTTGTGGGTAAATTTCCCAGCCACGATAAGGATTGATTTTCTTATCAGGCCAATCATATGGTGCATATAAATCATCTGGCATTTGGGCTGGATGACTTGGATTAGTTGGTGCTTGAACTCGAGTCGGCTGATAATAATTAATACCGATAAAATCAACTGTGTTTTCATGAATTAGTTTTTTATCACCAGATTCAACAACTGGTAACAATTGGTTATCTTTTAATAAAGCGACTAAATCGTCAGGAACCTTTCCCCAAACTGCTGGATCTAAAAAGCTTCGAGTATTCAATAAATCAGAATTCTTTTTAGCTTGCAAATCCTCAGGATTATCACTACGACTATAAGCCGGCAAAACATTTAAAATAATCCCAATTTTTCCCTTAACTTGACTCTTTCTAAATTCTTGTACAGCCAAAACATGTGCCATCAACGTATGGTATCCCACTTGAATTGCTTTTTTCATGTCAACTATAGCTGGATAATGAAAGCCCAATAGATATCCACACTCTATGTGGACAATTGGTTCATTAAAAGTGGTCCACTTATGAATTAAATCGCCAAATTGTTCAAAAGCAGTTTTAGCATAATAAGCAAAATCAGTGACTGATTCACGATTCTCCCAACCACCTTTTTCCATTAACCACCAAGGCATATCAAAGTGAAATAAATTGATAATTGGTTCAATGCCGTGATCCAACATATCTTGAAAATAATTTCGATAAAATGTCACTGCTTCAGGATTCAATGTCTTGCCATCTGGTAAAAGTCTGGCCCAGGAAATCGATGTACGATATGAATTCATCCCAATTCTCTTCATATTTTTAACATCTTCGGGATACATTTCATAAGTATTAGAAGTATCTTTAGGTCCTTGGTCCTGATTAAATTTTTCAGGGTTCATTTCAAACCACTTATCCCAAGTAGTTGCTGATTTACCATTCAGTAAACTGTGGCCTTCTGTTTGTGGTGCTGAAGCGGCTGCACCCCACAAAAAATCATCTGGAAATTTTATCATTTGCTTTCTCCTAAACATATTTTTTTCGATACTCTTTTGGTGAAATTCCACAAATTGCTTTGAAATTACGATAGAAATAAGCTGTAGTTGTATAGCCAACTCCTTCCGATATATCCGCGATACTCTGTTCTGTTCCCTTTAGAAGTGATTGAGCGCGCTTAATTCGGTAATCATTCAAATACCTAGAAAAACTAATCTTCGTTTCCTTCTTAAATAGCTGCCCCAAATAATCAGGATTCAAATGAAGACAATCTGATACGTAACGTAAGTTCAGATCCTCTTGATAATTTCTTTTCACCAATCCCATAACTTGACGAACATTTTCAGAGTAATCGCGTGACTCCTGTTTATTATCCGACAAATTACTAGTGATTTCTTTCAATAATCTAATGATGTCTTTCAAATTTTCAGAGTTATTGATTCTTGTTACATAATCCTGATAAGTCTTTTCATCAAAACCAACTTGGACATTAACTTCTGAATAGATTAAAAAGGCTATTTGGCGGACATATGAAGGGCTTACACTTTGAGTGGATAATTCATTAAAAATATTAGAAAGCTCCTCTTTCAGCTTTTCATGATCTCCTAAAGCAATTGCCTGTTTCACTTTAATCAAGGATAATTTAAGCAAAGTGGCCTGTTCGAGCCAATCGACACGTAATTTGTTGCTACTAAAATTATTACTCTTTTCATAAAATTTATATATGACCGACAATCTAAGCGCTTGTTCATAACTTTGATTCACGTCGGACAAATCGTAAACCGTTTCACCAACGGTTATAAAAGATTGTCCCGTAATTATCTGACGATCTTCCAACTCTCTAGTAAACTTCAGTAACTTACCACGACCACCGATAAAGCCAATATCAACAATACGATTTTGACTAAATTTTAGATTCTGACCATACTCTTCACAAAGCTGATTGACCTTTTTCTTATCATCAACACGGTTACAGGCAATAACCGTGATACCTTTGGCAATCTCTGTCGGACTAAGTCGTAATTGTTGAATCAAATCTGTGACTTGATTGGAATCAAAGTCATTTTCAAATAACTCTTTTACTTGTAAATTCAAAGATGCTTTCGACGCTTGTTTCAATTCATTTTCGGATTTCAATTTCTGTTTTACCTTTTTCAAAGCTTCGACCAAAGCATCAGGATCGACTGGTTTTAAAATATAATCGATAGCGCCCAATTTTAAACCAGTTCTGACATAATCAAATTCTTGATAACCCGACAAAATCATAAATTCAAAATTATGTCCCTGCTCCTTAGCCATCTTCACGAAATCTAAGCCACTGATTTTAGGCATATTAACATCCGTTATAATCAGATCGACCTCATTAGTTTCCAAATATTCTAACGCCTGCTTAGAATTTCTAGCTGATTTGACTACTTGAAAACCGTATTCGTTCCAATCAATTATTTTTTCCAGTCCTTTTAAAATCATATATTCATCGTCAATAATCATAACTGAGTACATATATTATTCCCCCAAAAAGATTTGCATTTTAACTGTTACACCTTTAAATTGATTATTCATGACAAACATCTTGAAGTTAGTTCCGAATGCCCCTGTCATTCGAGCTTTTACATTCATTAAACCAATCGAACGATCTCCACTAATAGGTTTAACTTCTTGTGAGACCAATTTATCGTTGATAACTTTCAATTGTTCCTCTGTCAAAGGAGTTCCATTATCAGCCACCGATATTTCAACTCGTTCACCATCCTTATCGGCTCGAATATGTACAGCATTGTCAAATCGTTCTAAATCGATTCCGTGCTTAAAATAATTTTCAATTAATGGCTGAATAATAAACTTAGGAACTTTCATACTTTTTAATTCGTCATCCAAATTCAACTGATAACCAATTTGATCCGGAAAACGCATTTGATACAAGTAGATGTACTTTTCAGCAAATTCGAACTCTTTATCCAAAGTTACTGTCGATTCTTGACTAATATTATTTCTCAAGAGACTGGCAAAACTGAATACGACATTGGCTAGCTCTTTTTCGCCTTCATTCAGGGCGTACATACGGATGTACTCCAAGGTGTTGTACAAGAAATGTGGGTTAATTTGTGACTGCAGAGCCTTCATATTGGCATCTTTTTGTTCTAGCTGCAATTGATATATTTGCAAAACATATTGATCAATGGCATTTAACATATCGTTAATTCCTGTTGCTAAAGTATTTAATTCTCCTTCCTCTTCAGGAACCGGCACTCTAGTCTTCAAATTACCATTAGAAATGGCATTTAAAGCATTTGTCATTGATTTCAGATGAATCGTATAGTTGTGAAAAATATATTTTAGACTCCACCATAAAAATGCGTCAATTAGAATAGCTCCCATTAAAAATAGCAATATATTGAAGGCTATCTTTTGATAAACGATTATTTTAGGTACTACTGAAATAATTAAGTCACCATTGCCATTCTTTTGACTTTTAACAAAGTATTTCTTTTCTAAAACACTTAGTAAAATATTATTCTGATTAGGATCTTGAGTTAAAGTTTTAAACGCATCCTCTGACAAATTTGAATTATAAGTATATCTAATCCTACCTACATCTGAAATAACAAAAACTTGCATATCTTGACTATTCGGTGAGTAATTCAACGAATTATTCAATACTCTAGGAGAATAATTAACAATTATTGATCCAAAGGATTGAAAAGTAGCGTCATTTATCAAAGGAATCCCATAATACAATCCCTTAGAAACCAACTTTTTTGAATCAATTATTTTCCCACCAGGGTTTTTTAATGTAACTTCAATTGCCTTGTTCTCTTGATTCAAATTTAGCGTAATTTTATTTGAATCATTATTTTGCATAAATTCTGACAATTGATTAGGCAAATAGTAGAAATCATTTTCATTAGAGTGCTGCTGACTGTATGCCAAGTAATCAGCTGAATCTAATTGAAAAAATTTTTGTAAATTTTTCACTTTAGATGGAGTTTGAATTAAATTTCTTGCTAATTGATTAGCCGCTAATTGTTCAACTCCAACTATATAAGACGTACGATTTACACCTGATTCAATTGTTTGATTGGTATCTTGAAAAATATCTCTAATTTTAAAAATAGACATTATAACCGCAAATAAGGTAATGGTGATCACCATTACCTTAATGTAAAACGTCATTAACTTTTGTAAATTATAGCGATTGCTTAACATTATGCATGACCCCAATTAATTTAATTCTTCAACGTGGCTCTGCCAATTTTTACCCACAAATTGAGTATAAACTACCGTTAAACTAAAAGTTGCAAACAGAATTAGTCCTGAAAATTTATAAGTTATGCCTATAATTACTGCTATTCCAAGAATTTCTTTCATATTATCAAAAAAGTTATAAAAGAAATGTGCACAAGCTAGTTTAAAACTATTGATAAGATTGATCTCAAAACTAACTTTAATATTAAGTACATAAGCATAGATACAAATTGTTGCTAACAAAACAATCGCAATTATAAAATCAGTCACAATGAAAGTCAGACCATGTAATTGAACTGATAGAAACAGACTATAACCCAAAAGAAAAATCACAATTGCAAAACTATAAAATAACTTATTACTCTCGGTAAAGTTTTCTTTAAATAATTTCCATGCTACTTTCCAAGACATCTGTCCGTAATGGAAATCATAATCGTAATATAATTCATTAATTACTAAGAGCGCTGGCCCCACTCCTAAAACTAATCCGCCACACAAACTTAGCCCCCAGAAAAACAAATTCAATTTAATAATCGTATATGCTTTGATAAATATTTGTTGTACTGCACGGGAAATCATATCTCTACCTCTTTCTTTGTAAGAATTGATTAACCCCTAGTACTCAAAGCAGGGTCAAAAAATTGAGTTTAGCACAAAAGGAGGTTAGAGCTGCCTCTCCCTCCTATATGCTGTGGATAAACTGTAAGGAATAATTAAATCGATTTACTAATTCTTACCGTCTTTCAAAAATTCATCATATTGTTTTTGCATTTCCTTTTGTACCTTGTCATATCCAGCTTTCTTAAGTTCCTTGTTCATCTTAGGAATTGTTGTATCTGGATCCGACGTACCGGTTTGTAAACCAGCCATGTATTTATTCATGACATTAGAAATGTTAGTCATTTCTGTCTTAACATTCTTCGTATTGAATTGGAAACCAAGAATAGGTGAATCAATTGATTTATCGATATTATCTTTACGTTCTTGAATCATTTGATCAGTAACATCTGTTGTAGGTGTGATCTTGTTGTTATCACCCGTTTGCCATGGTGCTGAATGGTAATTTTCTTTGTAACCTTTAAGCAATTTGACACGTTTATCATTGTCAACATACTTCCATGCCTTACCTTTTTCACCATAAACCAAACCGTTCAATAGTTCTGGATCACTGTTGATTACACCAAGAACTTTAACTGCTTTAACTTTGTTCTTTGAGTTGTTACTTACAACATAGTTGTACATACCTGCTTGAGCAGTAGTTTTAACAGCAGGACTCATTGGACGTGAAACAATTTGTTGACCTGCAGTTTGTGATAGTTGATGATCACCATAATCGAAAGGTCCTTGTGTTTCTTGACGTGCGAACCATGTGTCACCGCTCAATGGACGATCAGTATTATCTGTAGCCGCATCTTTAGCGATATAACCCTTTTGGTAATAATCATGCATTGTTCTTAATGTTTCTTTATACTTAGCATCATTATATGGGTTAATAATTTTTTTACCTTTATTTACAGCATTTACAGCAAATGGGTAATCTTGGTCAATAACAAAATCTAAGTCTGATCCAATATGGAAAGTAGGACCTGTTGAGAATGTCAAAACCTTCTTATCTGCTGAATGGAACTTAGCAAATGTATCTTCCAAATCTTTATATGAATTTATCTTGCTAACATCTATATTGTATTTATCTAGATATTTCTTATTAAAGGAAACTACTTGTTGTGCATAAACATTTCCGTTAATAGGCATTGTATAAAGCTTTCCATCAACCTTGTTACCTTTAATATAAGCCGGATCCAAATCTTTATATGCAGTTGGAGCGTATTTTGGAAGCAGCTTAGTTAAATCTGTATAGGCTCCTTTTTGAGCATTAACTGCATAGTTATCAGCTTTGGCAATGTCATATTTTTCACCTGATGAAACGATAACCGACATCTTTTGTGTATAATCACCCCAGCCAATATATTGAATCTTGATTTTAGCTTTAGCTTTCTTTTCAAGGATCTTATTAGTCTTAGCAATCAAAGTATCGTAATTCTTTGGTTTGTCACCAATTTGATACATTAATAATGTTGGAACATCACTATTGCTTGCTGATTTTGATCCACAAGCTGTTAATCCAACGGCTGTTACAGCTAACAAAGCTGCACCGATTGAACGTTTAACCCACTTTTTCATAAATGGAACCCCCTATAATAAAATGATAATTCCTAGATTTTTATTCCTTTACACCACCGATAGTTAAACCACGTACGAAGTACTTTTGGAAGAATGGATAGCTACATGCAATTGGTAATGTTGCAATAACAACCATAGCCATTCTGGTTGCTTCCTTTGGAATTGCCATCAAACTACCACCGAATTGGGTACCGGATGAGGCATTCTGTGAAAGCATTTCAATATTGGACTGAATTTTCATTAGTAAGTATTGCAATGGAACTAGATTATCACTTTGGATATATAGCAAAGCGTTAAACCAATCATTCCAGTAACCTAAAGCAGCAAACAAACTAATTGTTGCAATACCGGGAACAGCCAATGGGATGACGATCTGTGTAAAGATTCTCATTTCACTAGCACCATCAATACGAGCTGATTCAATAATTGATTCAGAAACCTGTCGTTTGAAGAACGTTCTCATGACAATAATATTGAAAGGGCTTACAGCCATAGGTAAAATCAATGCCCATAGAGTGTCTTTCAAATGCAACATATTTGTTACAACAATATAATTAGCAACCATACCAGGTGAAAATAGCATTGTTACCAAACAGAAAACTGTAAAAAATCTTCTATATTTGAAACTGCTTCTGGAAATCGCATAGGCATAAGTTGAAGTAAAAGTTGAATTAATTACAGTACCAACAACTGTTACTAAAACTGAAATCCATAATGATCTTAAGAGTTCTCCTCCCATTGTTGCCAAATACTTATAACCGGCAAAACTCCAAACTTTAGGCCAGAGACGATAACCATAAGTTGCTAAGGCATTTTCATCAGTTAAAGAAATAACAATAACGAAGAATAATGGTAGTAAGCAAGATAAAGCAAAGATTCCTACTATTATATTGAAGAACAAGTCCGTTCCTCTACTAAAGGAGTGAACTGTGACACTATCAATTTTTTTCTTCTTTTTCAAAGTTCAATTCTCCTCTCTAGAATAGTGCTGAATCACTGTCTAATCTTCTTACAATTGCGTTTGTGATTAGAAGCAAAATGCAACCAACAACTGATTGATAAAGACTGGCAGCACTTGACATACCAATATCACCAGTTGAAGTTAAACCATTGTAAATATATGTATCTAGAACTGATGTTACGTTATATAGAGCACCTGAATTTTGTGGTACTGTGTAGAACAATCCGAAGTCGGCACGGAAGATATTACCAACAGCCAAAATTGACATTAAAGTCATTAATGGTACTAATTGTGGAATCGTAATATTCTTAATCTGTTGCCATTTATTGGCACCATCAACAGTTGCAGCTTCATAATATGTTGGATCAATACCCATTACAGTAGCGAAGTACAAGATACTGTTATATCCGATTCCCTTCCAAGTACCTATGAATAGCAAGATAAATGGCCAATATTTTGGTTCTGCATACCAATTAATATTGGTATGTAACATTGTATTTAAAAGTCCTTTGTCAGGATTTAAGAATGCCATTACGAAATATCCGATGATAACCCATGATAGGAAATATGGTAAAAGCATTGATGTTTGATAAACTTTAACCAATCTCTTATGACGCAATTCACTCATAACAATCGCGAAGAAAACAGAGATAATCAGGTTCAAAGTAATAAATCCTAAATTGTATAGAAGCGTATTCTTAGTAATCAGCCAAGCAGCATCTGAAGTAAATAGGAACTTGAAGTTTTGAAAACCAACCCACTTACTTTGTGCCAAACTAGCTAAGAATCCATCAGGTGAAAATTGGAATTCCTTAAATGCTACAACGTTAGCAAATACAGGAATATAGAAGAAGAAGATCATCCAAATGGCACCTGGTAATGCGAATAGAAGGAACGGACCATTGTGAACAATGTTATACCAAAGGCCCTCTTTTTTCTTAGCCGCAGCAGCAATTGCTTCAGGACTTTGAGCTACATTATTTTCTTCCATTATTTTCCTCCTCCCTTACATATATTGTTTAATCAACTTACAAGAAGAATTATAGCGCTTACATTATTGCTCAAATAAGTTACAAACTAGAGGTTTTATATACAAATTCTAGTTTTTATACAAAAAGGTCCTTCAAATGATATAACATTTGAAGGACCTTTTAATTAATCATGATAAACTTCTGTATTTATCTTAAAATCATTTTACAACTGTCAACATTTCTTTCAAAAATGGTGCAATACTTTGTGATCCAAATTCAGCTTGCTTAATCTCCTGTAAGTAAGCAAAAGTATGAGTCCGCGATTCTTGATAAGTCTCCTTGGCACTGCTTAAGAATTCTTCTTTCCCCGTATTTAAATAATCACAGATGAATTCTAGTGATTGCATTTGATCAATAGCATTGTCCAACCAAGGTAACATTTCATCACGCAAATTCTTTTGACCATTAACTTTAAAGTACAATGCATCTTGTTTAATCTTAGTAAACTCATGTTTTAAATTATTAATTTCTTTGGGAGATGTTGTTTTTTCATCCATCTCTTCAATAAATTGACGCAATTTTGTATCTAAATTAGGCGACTCCAAATTAAGCTCAGGCATAGCCCCATTGAATTGCATATGTTGTGCTAAATTTTCCAAAGCTTTGGAGCCCTTAGATGATTTAAAGGTCTGATTTTCAACATAATTAAAGGCATTATGCTCAATTTGACTCTCGGTTTTACTATCAGTCCAAATATTCCAAGAATAAGCCGCATTGATAAAGATTGCTGGCTTAGAGGCCTCTGATTGCATCATTGGATTTAACATAATACCATAGATTTTTTTACTATCTGCTTGAGTCTGTAAGTAATGCTTAGCTCCACCCATTATCAAATTATTTCTAGAACCATCATTTACTGGCCAATTGATCCACAGTTGTACCGGACGATATTCTGCACCCTTGACCGTCAAATTATCTTTCAAAACATTCAAAAATTCATCCGAAACGACCCCAAAAGTTTTACCGCCTGTGACTACCATATGAATATTCTTAGGTAAACCGGCATTCAAATCACGTAAATCATAATGTCCGTTATCCTTAGCTCCATCTGAGTAATAGTAATACGGTACAAAAATCATATCAGTTACTAAATCAGGGTAATTTTTTTTACGTTTCTTTAGAAAATTTGACATATCCTTCATCAATTTAATATAGTCATCATCCCCGTGCTTAGGCCAAGGAGCATCATCTGCTAAAATACCAAACTCTCTGACACCAACTAACATTAATTGATCAAATTTTTTCTCAATAATTCTTAAATCACTAATATAATTCCGATCAAATCGGATTGGATCATGCATAAATGGATGAATTGTCCAAACAAATTTGGTTTTAGTCTCATTACCGACTTGAGCCAATTTTTTAATTTCATTTAACCGCTTTTGGGGATAAAGTTCGCGCCATTTTTCATTATGATAAGGATCATCCTTTGGTGCAAAAACATACTGTGTTAACTTCAAATTACTGCCAAATCGCATTAAATTGATTCGATCAGCATCTGACCAAGGATTACCGTAATATCCTTCAATAAAACCACGATTTTTTACGTCTGCATAATCTCGAATTGCCAATTGTTGTACCTTGAGTCCTTGAGATTGTTTTAGAATCTGTCTCAAAGTGGCCAATCCATAGAAAACACCATCGGTATTGTCACCAAATAATTGAACTTTAGATTCAGTGATCATCAATCTATAACCATCATAGTGATGAGATGGATGTTTAGAAATTCGGATAATTATATTGATCATCTCAGCACTAATTTGAGTATTTAATTCAAATCCTATTTGAAATTCTTTAAGTATTCCCAGTACCCTATCTTTAGTATATCGATCCAAATTTTGATCCATTATTAGATTAACTTTAGGCAATAGTGAAACAGTACCTTCGTCGTAGACTATATCCTGTGGAATTGGAAACAATTTATACTTCATATTATTTCTCCCTCAAAAAAAGGTTGACCAAAACATTATGTTTTGCCCAACCTTTGCTTTTTTACTTCAGTAACAAAAAGCATAAAACTAAATCATCACGGTCTTTTAAATCAAAACCGGTCTGTTCATGAAATTTTTCCATTCGATATAATAATGTATTTCGATGTAAAAAGAGCATCTTTGAAGTCTTAGCTAAATTAGAATCACACTTGTATAAAGTATTGATCATCTGCGTAGTTTTGGAGTCAATATCAATTTTGTTTTTCAATGATTTAAACATATCCGTATTTTTCAAATTTTGTTCAATCAGAAAATCCAAAATAACGGTAGATAAATTATTAACTCTTTCTTTCATTTCTAGCGATTTATGAAATAACTGTCGTTCCATGTCAAAAATATTAGGGAGTTTATCATTGACTGGCCAAAATTGACCAACATAAACGTGACTTTTAGTATAGAAATCAGAATCCACTAACTCTATCATTCTTTGGACTTCGAGCTTGTCCATATTTGTATTAGTCTCTTTTTCAATCAATATACCAGTATATTTGTTGATCCAAAAACTATCTACAACGTCATCAAACGTATCTTCAAATACGCTCAACCATTCATTGGCTCGATCATCGGATTCCAACTTCTGTACTTCAAATTGGAGTACTCGAACATTGATTTTTTCGGCAGGAATTTTATCAGTTTCGTGAACTAAGAAGTTCCACCATTGGTTATTAATGGATTTATTATTATTATCTTGACTGACTAGTGATAGGAGGAACTTCTCTCTATTACTTAAATGATCTTTTTTAATTGTTACCCACTGTCCAGATATCAAAAAATTGTAATTATGGGGATCAGAACTAGGTTCTATAACCACTTTGGCATCTGGATACAATTCCAATAATTTAGCAATACTTCCTAGCATACATTTTAACCACCTATTTTAACGGATTGCGTCTGTGGTCTTTTCATCAAAGAAATGTGCTTTGTTCAAATCGAATGTCAAACGAACTTTATCACCTGGTTTGTGATAATCACGGGCATCAACAATAGCAACAAATTCTGTACCATCAACTCTTGAGTAAAGCATTGATGTAGCACCGAGCAATTCAGAAACCACAACTTCACTTTCAACTGTAGCTTCTGGGAATGTCTCTTCCATGGCACCTTCAGCATGAATATCCTCTGGACGAATACCTAAAGTAACATCCTTATCATCATATCCAGCTTCATCAAGAACCTTTGAACGACCTTCTGGAAGCTTCAATGTCAAGCCTTCGCTATCTGTAACAATACCATCTTTGTAATGAACATCAAAGAAGTTCATTGAAGGTGAACCAATAAATCCGGCAACAAACTTGTTCTTAGGTGATTCATAAACTTCTTTAGGAGTACCAATTTGTTGAACTTCACCCATTGACATGACAACAATTCTATCAGCCATTGTCATAGCTTCGGTTTGATCATGAGTAACATAAATTGTTGTTGTATGTAATTCTTGATGCAATCTAGCAATTTCAGCACGCATGCTGACACGAAGTTTAGCATCCAAGTTTGATAGAGGTTCATCCATTAAGAAGATAGGGGCATCACGAACGATAGCTCTTCCCAAAGCAACACGTTGTCTTTGACCACCAGACAAAGCAGCAGGTTTTCTATCTAGATATTCTGTTAGTCCTAGAACCTTAGCAGCGTAGTCAACCTTCTCTTTAATTTTATCTTTGTCATACTTACGTAGTTTCAAACCAAAAGCCATGTTATCAAATACGGTCATATGTGGATACAAAGCATAGTTTTGGAAAACCATCGCAATATTACGATCCTTAGGAGCTGTATCATTTTCATATTTACCATCAATGATTAATTCACCTTTAGTAATATCTTCCAGTCCAGCAATCATACGCAAAGTTGTTGACTTACCACAACCTGAAGGTCCAACAAAAACGATGAATTCCTTATCTTTAATGTGTAAGTCAAAGTCTGAAACAGCGTAATTATTTTCTTCAGCGTTGGCATATCTTTTATAAATGTGATTTAAATCAATCTCTACCATAATTAAAACCTCTCAACCATTAGTTATTAGTTTATCTCTAATTGATATGTCTATTGTATTTTAAAAGCGCTTTCATTAATATTACAAATCAACTAAAATCAATCAGTATTTTTGTACACTTTTACTAAAAACTAAATTTATATGTTCTGATTTCTGCCGGATTCAAGATATTAAGCTTAGCTACTGGGTAATCCTCTTCCAAAAAGTTAACGGTTTTAGCTTGTTTTAGAATACTACTGTCAATTTTCGTTTCATTATTGGTTAAATTATATCCTCTTAAAATATTGCCATCACTCGTTTCGGCTTGTTTCAAACTAGTTACGGCAAAACTATCAGCTTTAAGAGTTAAAAAAGTAGTATCGCATTTCTTAATTCCATTATGAATATCGGTTTGGACACTTTGTACAGAAACTTGATTCGTCTTAGCTTGTTGGTAAGTATGAGTTCGGCTAGCAATTGTATTGTCATGGAAAGCCAAACTATATTCAAATGAGAATTGCCCTAAACATTGAGCATCAGGCGTACCAAAGTAACCCCAATCCCCCATTTCACCCACACAGCGAAGTAAAGTTACGGCAATCGTATTATCTTCAGGCAAAATTTCATACTCATTTAAGCCAAAATTACCAACTGTCATTCCACCATTATCATCGCAAACATTAACAAAGGTCTGTTGATGCTGGGGATTAGTAGGATTCTTCCAAGTATCACTGACATGATTAGGACGTTTAACTGTTTCAAAAATAGAATCAGCTAAATTATAGTTACTCTTCAAGTTGGTCTTAAACAAAACTCTGACACGATGGTCTTTCATTTGATTATTAAAGCTTGTCTTAAATTTCAATTGATCGGCATTCTTAGACAACGTAATCACAGTTGTGAGCGTCAATGGTACCAGTTTTTCAGAACGATTGGCTTTACGGTTCGTTATATCAATTACAGCCTGACGTTCGTATTCAAGACGTTCATCAGCTGATTCTGGAACCATCATTGTCTGTTGCAACTGTACTTTAGCACCCAAAAAGTTGTTTTGTAGAACTTTAACCTCTGCAGTACTATCAGTTGAAAAAATTGTCTTTTTATCCGCTGATTGACGATAAATGTATTCATTACCAATATCGCCGGTATCTTCAAAAACTAATTGATTATCAAATTCACGACCCGTCTTCTTATCAAGAATATTCAAACTTCCGTTACTGTTAATAGAAGCTTTAAGCCAATTATTCTCTAATATTTGTGAATCTTCGTCATAAATTTTGGTTGAATCAACCTTCTCTGACTCTTCGGAACTGGCAAGTGCCAAAGTCTTCCATGAGAAAGCTGACATAGCAGTTAAATCTAATTGGATGGTGACATACAAAGCCATGTATGGAATTCTGAATTTGTTCTTAGGTAAATCGTAACCAAAGCGAACATCTGAACTGACCATCTCAAATGGAATCTTGTTACCTTTAATATCAATAACTTTAAACTTAGGAAGTTCTCTTTGAGCTTTCTTCATTGCTTCATATTGTACGTCAGGTTTGCCATCAGCAAATAAAGCACGTTGCCACTCAATTTCAACCGTCTTCATCTCTGTTTTTTCGTAACCATTAGTATTCACTAAAATAAATGGTTTACTACCTTCTGGAAAGGCCGATGTATTGATTTGATTAGCTAAAGTCTCAATAGCATCTTTAGCTACAAATTCACCAACTTCTCTAGATTTGGCAAAACGAGTCATCATTTCCCGATGTACATCGTCAACTGAACAACCACAAATACTGTCATGAGGGTTATTCTGTAACAACATCTTCCAAGCATATCTCAATTGATCATGTGGATAATCCTTTGTACCATTGTAGGCCATAGTTGCCAACGGTTCGGCAATATTCTCTAGCTCCCTTTCAACTTTAGTATTGTCTTGTTTTAGATAAACACGTGAAGAAGCGGTATTAGCCAAAGTATACCAACCATCTGTTTCCTGACTAGTCAATTCGCCGTCAACTTTGCCAAGATCCTTAGGAATACTTTTAGAAACAGCTTTAAGATAATCATCAAAGTTAGAATGAATAAATTCATAATCAGGATAGAGTTCTTGTGCAACTTTCAAAGCTTCAATTACATTCTTTTGAACCGGCTGGTGATCAACCCCATTCATCATCAAAAGATTGTCAGTTGAAGCATATTTTTCAGCATCAGCTAATTTTTGATCCCAGAATTTTTTAGCTTCTATTTTATCAACGGGAATTTCATTACCATTACTGTACCAATTGGCGAATAGCACGCTTAATACTTTAGAATTATCAGGACCTTGCCACCACATTTCTGAATATTGAGAACTATATTTTTCATTATCAAAGACTTGATTATTTAAACCAGTTGGCTTGACCCCACGACCAAAGGCAGCGTATTTCAAATCAGCTAACTTCAACATTTGTGGAGTTTGTCCCATATTACCAAAAGTATCCGGGAAATATCCTAAATTAACCTGATTCCCCCACTTCTTTGACTCTTGATGACCTATCAACATATCACGTGTATTAGCCTCTGGACTAATTAAAAAATCATCCTGCAAGATATAGAAGGGACCAACACGTAATTTACCTTCGGCCACACGCCTTTCTACTTCGGCACGTCTCTCTGGTCTGACCTTCAAATAATCATCAAGAATAATTGTTTGTCCATCTAAATGAAAACTGTTGAATTCCGGTTCCTTATTAAAAAGATCTAACAGGTCATCCATTAATTTTATTAAACGCATATGGTGTTGTTCATAAGCCATATACCATTCACGATCCCAATGACTATGTGATATTACAAAAACTTTTTTCCTACTCATAATAATTTTCCTATCTATTCTTTAATTTTATAATCAAAATAATCTAAGAATAATTCACAATACATCATGTTTGCCCAAGAGAACCATTCACGTGTAAATTTACTTGGATCATCAACATTAAATCCTTCATGCATCATATTAGTACCGGCTGTTGTGGCAACCATATTATCTAATAAGGTTGCTTTTTTATTCTTATTTGGTTGTGTTAAACCTTGAATTGCTAAGGCAATATGCCAAATATAATGTGCCGGTGTATGTGGACTACCTAAACCTCTGCCATATTTACCTTTAAAGTAATAAGGATTTTCTGGACTTAAAACTGTCTTACGAGTATTCAAGTAAGTTGGATCATCCATAGCTGTGTAATGTAAATATGGTGTACTCAATAGATTAGGTACATTTCCATCATCCATGATCAAGTAGTGACCCAAACCATCAGTTTCATAGGCATAAATGCGCTCACCAGTTTTATTAGTTGTTGTCCCGTATTTTTCAATTCCTGCCTTAACTTCAGACTGAATCTTTTCAGCCTTAGCAACAATCTCTGGATCATTCAAAATACCATTGAATAATTCTTGAATGTAATCAAGAATCAAAACCGCAAACATATTAGCTGGAACCAAATAACCATAAACACAGGCATCATCACTAGGTCTAAAGCCAGACCAAATCATCCCCGTTTCCGCCACCGGTGAACCCAAGCCATTATTAGTTAATGTATCTTCGGGTCTATCTTCATCTCTTTGGAAACAATATTTAGAAGCTGTCGTGTGATGTTGTTCAGTTTCAAAGACTTGCAATAACTTTTTGATGGCACTGACAAAATCATCATCGAATTGGTCAATACGACCCGTATTCTTATACAACAAGTAGGCCAATTGAACTGGGAAACAAAGTGAATCGATCTCAAATTTTCTTTCCCATATCCAAGGTGTCATTTCTGTATGATCCTTATGATGTCCCGCATTATTGGGTTCACTATTAAAAGCATTAGCATACGGATCATGGTTCATATTGAAGAATTGACGTTTAACGACTCCACGGATAAAATCTGATACTTCAGGAATCTTTTGCGCCATAACTAGATATGGTCGAACTTGACAAGTCGAATCCCTCTGCCACATTGCTGGAATATCTCCTGTCAAAATAAAAATGTCATCGTCAGCAATTCTTTTAACTGTTGTCTCTAAAGTATTGGCATAAGTTACATTAAATACCTTGGCCCAATCAGCGTGATCAATGCTGGCTTTTTTAGTAACTTCATCCATAAACTGTTTTATTTCAGGTGAAATTGTTTGTTTAGTCAAAATCAAGTCCTCCAATTGATATATCATTTGCTCCATCAGCATAATGCAAACGTTTACAAAAAACTAGTGTCTTTTTTTAAAAATGTGCTATATTATTAGTCATAGAAAGGAATATTAATATTATGGAACCAAAATACAAATTGATATACCAAACATTAAAAAATGATATTCTAACAGAAAAAATTGCTATTGGTGACAAGTTACCCAGTGAGAACCAATTAGCTCAAGACTACAAAGTTAGTCGCATTACCTCTAAACGTGCATTAACTGAACTGGAAAACGATGGCCTAGTAACTAGAAAAGCCGGTATCGGTACAATTGTTAAAAAGAATAATATCGAAAAAAACGCTAAGTCAGAAATCATTTTCGTAATTCCTTTTGCCAACAATAATGAATTTGGCGATTACACTAGTGGACTATTACAAAAATTAGACGATACAAGTGATTTTCAATTGACGACTATTAACAATAAAATTTTTCGTAATTTACCTATGTCACGTATTAAAGCAGCTAAAGGTATTATCTATTACGTTGAATCTCTTCATCTTGAATTACCAGTAATCACCAAACTTTATCTGAACGACATTCCTATTGTTCTATTAGATAAATCCTTTGAAGATCTCCCAATCTCTTCTGTTACCTCTGACAATTTCTCAGGTGGTTATTTGGCTACAAATGAACTTATTAAAAATGGCCATCACAACATTACCTTTTTGACTAATGAGGCTAATTTGAATGAGGCTTCCGTTCGCTCACGCTACTTTGGGTACCTATCAGCTTTAAAGAAACATCAAATCACACCAGAAATTCTTCACGCTGATTTAGATCAAAATGAGGCCATTGAATATTTAGTACATAATGTTGAAGATAAAAAAATCACTGGCATTGTAGCCGAAAACGATGTTGTTGCAATTAGAGCCATGAATGAACTACGAAATCACAATATTCAAATTCCACAACAATTGTCTCTAGTTGGTTTCGACAATATTCAGGCTTCCAAATTAAGTTATCCAGCTCTTTCGACTATTGACCAAAACTTCGTTGCTTTAGGTGAAAACGCTGCTAGTTTACTGTTAAATTTGATCAATGATCCTGATAAATCAATCATTCAACGGACCACCATTCCTGTAAAAATAATTGAGAGACAATCTATTAATACCTTAGGAGATAAATAAATATGCTAATTAATCAGATTGATACCAGACAAGGAACTGATAGTACTTCTGAATTCTCGCATGGTAATACACTTCCTTACACTGGCGTTCCTTTTGGAATGAATTATTTAATCCCACAAACAACTTTTGATGATACTTCTTGGTCCTTTTCACCTACATCGCACCAATTAGCTGGTATTAAAATTACTCATCAACCAAGTCCTTGGATTGGCGATTTTTCTAGCTTTATTTTGTCAGCTCTGACTGGTGACGTTGAAATCAATAGCAAAACTTTTGATCGAGTCGGATCATACCGTCCTAATGAAGCAACTTTCAATCCTCATTATTTATCTATCTATGACCAAAGATACGAAGTCCAAACCGAAATTACGCCAACAACATATGGTGCTATTTTCAAATACCAATTTAACCGTAATATTCCTAAAATTATTGTGCATATTCCTAAGAATGGTGAATTCATACTTGATGATAATCAAAATGAATTAAAGCTTTTAGTTAGGAATTATGATTCACATTTCAATAGCGACTTTAAGCTTTACGCCGCATTAAAATGTGATAAGGCCATCAAATCTACCTTGACCTTGCATCAAGATGAACCCGAATACGATTCAATGATTCTCTCATTTGCAGATACCAATGAAATCAATGTTAAATTAACAACTTCTTTTATCAGCTTCAATCAGGCTCAAATTACTTTAAACCGACTTTCCAACTTAACTTTTGAGAATGCAAAAAAAACTGCTCAAGAAACATGGCAGTCTTATCTTGATTTAATAATGGTAACTGATCGCGATAAAAAACGTCTTTCAACTTTTTATCATTGCATGTATCGTACTTTTCTCTTTCCACAAAGATGCTATGAATTAGATTCTGACAATCATCCGATTCATTATGATCTATACCATGATACTGTTAAATCTGGGTATCTTTATATGAATAATGGTTTCTGGGATACTAGTAAAACAGTTTATCCCCTATTCGCTATTTTGATTCCTAAGACATACCATCAAATGATGCTTGGTTTTTACAACAGTTACCTAGAAAGTGGTTACTTGCCAAAATGGTTAGCCCCTGATGAACGTGGTATGATGCCTGGAACATTGATTGATGCTGTTATTGCTGATGCTTCCGTCAAAGGTATTTTAAATGAAGATGAAATGAAACAATTTCTCGATGCCATGTTAAAGAGTGCTACTCAAAAAAGTAATGATGAACGTCTAGGTAGATTGGGCATGGATGATTTCAACAAGTATGGTTATCTGCCAGCTGATAAATATCCTGAATCTGTTAACCAAACTCTCGACTACACTTACAGTGATTTTTGTATTTCACAAGTCGCCAGTTTACTACATAAAGATAAACTAGCTAAAAAATATGCCAAATCAGCTTTAAACTATAAAAACATCTTCGATTCTGAAACTGGTTTGATGCGCCCTAAGAATAGTAATGGACAATTCAAAAGTGATTTCGATTCAATTCGTTGGGGTACCGACTATACTGAAGGCAGTTCTTGGCAAAACAGTTTTGCAGTTTATCACGATATTGCTGGTCTTAAAAAACTTTATAGTAAGAAACACACTTTTTTACAAATACTTTTGAATCTCAGTAATCAAAAACCAGCTTTTAATGTTGGGGGGTATGGCTTTCAAATTCATGAAATGACCGAAATGGCAGCTATTGATTTCGGACAAATTGCTATCTCTAATCAGCCCAGTTTTCATTTACCATACCTATTCGAATACACTGACCATCCCGAATATACAGAATTGCTGATCAAACAATTAGCTAATCAATTCAATGATTCAATCGATGGTTTCCCCGGTGATGAAGACAACGGTTCAATGGCGGCCTGGTTTATCTTTGCCTGTCTTGGTTTCTATCCACTTTGTCCTGGTAGTGATGAGTACGTTTTCGGTATTCCTTTATTCGACAAAGTCCAAATCAATCTACCTAATGACAAAAAATTTACCATTAAAACAAATCGTAATTACCCTCAAAATCAATTTGTACAAAACCGTTCACTTAACGGTCAAGAATTAAAACAAAGATTCTTAAAATACAGTCAGATCATTAAGGGAGACAATCTTGAAATCAATCTTTGCCTATTACCGGAAACCAAATATGATGAACAATTACCTTTCTCATTAAGTAAAAAATAACTCAAAAAGACGTTCATATTATCTATCAATATACTTGATAAATATGAACGCCTTTTTATTTGGATTATGTTTATATGCTATCGTTAATTTCCCAGCTAAGAGTTGTCTTGTACGTTCCGGCTTTATTCATTTGAGAATTCATATATAACAAAATCCCTTCGTCTCGGCTCCAACCTTGTGAATTCAAAGTCTCATCATTTTCAGTTTGATAAATCGAAGTCGGATTATTCAACAGGTCATAGAAATTTTTACCATTATAAAATCTTAAATGACCCGACAATACATCAGAATTTTCATTAGTAAATTCGCCTACTTGCTCGACACTCAAAGTTACTGGCTGCTTATTTCTTCTTGTATCCTCAATATCAACGATATTATTAGGTAAATTTAGTTCGTCTTGACGATTCAAAGTTCCTTCAGACATAACAGAATTTAATGTTCCATAGTCAATATCGTTTGCCTTCTTTATTGCTACGGTATCTAAAGTATAGTTGATCACATTTTGATTACCTATCTTCCGATAGGAAACCCCATCATCATCTTTACCACTAACATACGGAATTGAACTGAAACTGTCCTTTTTATCTATGCCTACTACTTCGGTTTCAACGTCAACCGTATGACTTTCATTAATGTCAAAATTCAAATTCGAAACGATCAAATCAGTTGCATCGGTCGTTGAATTTTTCGATAATTCATAATTGTCAGTTTCTACACCATCGATTTTTACTGATTTAACAGTTGTCCCATTTCTCAAAGGCAAAGTGTAAGTAGCATCATTTAAACGTCCACCTGAAGTTTTATTTTCTAAGGTGTCATGATAGATTATCTGATCGCCATTGTTTACACCAAATAACATATTTTCCGTATTTGTACCATCATTATATGTATTATTTTCCATGGTATTGGTAATAGACATGTTAGGTCCGCCTTCTGGTTTAACATGTAAAAAAGCATCATTCGTTGTGTATGAATAAGTTTTACCATTATATTTCACTTGTACAATGGCCAAGAACAAAGTTCCATCATCATTCAACGTCGTCTTAGGAGTTGTATAGGAAAGTGCTTGCGGGTTATCCTTTTGGATTTGTTCACGAGCATGAGTGATTGGATCTTCTTTATACCATTTGATTGTATAATTACTTTCACCCTCTGTATCATCACCTTCGTCTAAATCACCAACATTTCCCTGCAAATCAAAGGTTGCCGTTTGACCAGCCTTAACTGTTTGATCTTCCAAACCACCACCGATGGTAATATCTTTATAGTTGGAAACAGTTGATCCGCTCGGATTATGTAATGTTGCTGTAACTCTAACTACACCAGACAAACGAGAAGTATTAGCATCAATTTCACCTGTTTCACTGTCAATAGTGGCTAAATTATCATTATCAATACTCCAACTAACTGTACCTGTAAAATTAGCAGGATCAGGATGCGCATGTGCTATAGTTTCGGTATTGACGATATCGTTTGAAGAATTATATAAATAGTCGTCATCTGTCGTCACTTTAACACTAGTTGCATCCACTGGTTCAGGGACAGCATTGACAGTCGCTAAATCAGAATATAAATGTGTCGTTGTTCGACCAAGTATTCCCAGAGCCTGCCAATAAACCTCCAATTGATAATACGTTTTACCTTCTTTATCTGGAGTTATGCTCAAAGTTTTCTTATTAGCTGAACTAGACGTATCCTTGCTCCAATTCTTTCCATCAGTAGATTTATACCATTGATATTTCTTAATCGTATAGCCTAGGGCTAGAGTCAAAGTTAATGTTCCTAAAGAACGTGACGCATTACCCGAAATAGTCTTAGTCTGTCCAACCTCTAAATAGGTTTCTTTTGCCGGTTGCAAGCTATAACCATTGGTTAGTCTAATGCCCAAGAACTTACTAGAATTACCACTTGGTTCCTTATAAGGATTTACCTCAGTAGTTTCCTCATCTTGAGCACTAACTTTCTTATAATGTCTATTAAATGACGAGGCCGACAATATGGAAATAAAAACTAATACTAGTAACCAACGTTTTTTTAATTTCCTCATCATGAAACCCCTTTCTATTAATTAGCAATATAATATTATCATATAATTTTTGTATATTAAATCATTTTTGACTATTTTATTTTTGATAATATGGTCTAGATTGGCATTACTTAAAAAGCTTAAAAAAATCTTAAATATCCTTAAGATACCTATATAAAGGAAAATTACCTATTTTTTTAATGTTAGAATTACACTAATTCATGTTAGAAGGGAATTATTATGGGAAAAAAGCAAACAAATCAACACTTTTCCCATAACGGGGAAAGAACTATGGAAAATGACGTACTCTCACCAAAAGTAAAAAAAATAGCTCGCGATGATGTTGAAATTAAGGTTCACTACGTTGATTCCTTAGGTAAAGAAATCTCTAAGCCAGTTACCATAAAGGGACATTATCTAGATAAGTTAGATATTCCTTGGCAAGAAATACCTGGGTATGTTTTGTCATCTGTTACTAACTTCCAACAGACATTTATTCCTAATTCCGATGGAATCTACTTAGTTTATGCTAGTCAACTATCAGCTCCTGTTATTGTTTATCATCGCAATACTGATGGTAATCTAATTGCTGATCCACAATACCTTGAAGGTGAATTGAATCGTCAATTTGATTCACATCCACTTCAAGAAGCTGATCACTTTTTAGTACATTCGCCTAAAGAACCACACGGTCAATTTACTAACAAAGTTCAAGAACAAGAATATGTTTATAATGTTTTGCCAGTTAGAGAATTCAAAATCAAAAAAAATCTCTACATTCGAACTAAAGACAATGTCAATGTCTTCAGTGAGCCAACTAGTAAAGTACCTTTAGACAAACCTTTACCTTTTGGAACAGATTGGAAAGTCTATCGTGCTGTTCAAGAAACATATAATAGTACAATCTGGTACAACTTGGGTGGTAACACTTGGATTCCAAATTCTGAAAGAATCATGACTAGAATTATCCAACAACCAACATCTCAACAAGAAATGTTAAGAAGCCCTCTAAGTGAAACTGCTAGTAACATCAGCTATACTTATTCAGTTATCGACAGTATGAATATTAATCGTTCAGTTAAAATACTCTATTATTCTGATCAGTTTGTCACTGCTTGGAAAACACCCTATGGTGATATGGATAATCAACGTTATCAAGGTGGCCAATTTGTTTTTGTCAAAACGCTTGTCCAATTAGACAATTACAGTGTTTGGGCTCAATTAGACGATGGTTATTATATTGAAAGTAAATATTTAAATCTATAAAACCAAAGAGACAGTTAATTCAAAATTGAATTAGCTGTCTCTTTTATATTCCCAGTTGTTTAATAATTAGGATCATTTAATATTTGATAGTATCTTTGAGCCTCACTCATTAATTCACTATCACTTATACGGAAAACTCCATCAACAATGAATGGTTTAAGAACTTTCATTCTTGTATATTTTGCCGTACGCGTCATAGGAAATAAATATTCATTTATAGTATGGCCCTGTTTTCCACCAACTCGATACTCTTCTTCACTGGCCCCCACTGTTACCGCCAGCATTAATTCCTTACCATCTAAGGCATGACCCTCATGACCGTATGCCCAACCGTGTTCCAAAACCAAATCTTGCCATTTCTTTAACAAAGATGGGCCACTGAACCAGTACATTGGAAATTGCCACACAATTCTATCAGTCTTAGTCAATGCATTCTGTTCAGCTTTAACATCGATATTACCATCAGGATAAAGTGTATAAATATCTCGTACTTCAATATCTGTATCTTTTATTAAAGCTGCATTGGCTCGTGACTCTTTCAAGTTAGGATGAAATAAAAAAATTGTTGTTTTCATATTAATTTGCCTTTTCTATTATTTGATACTGTAAAATTCCGTGGGAAGAAGCCCCTTTATCTTCTAGATAAAATGAAGTATTGAATTGCCATAAATTAGGAACTGTTTTTATATGATTTGTTTTTGCATAATTATGCATACTCACTAATCCTGTCATAATACCTGCATTATTATTTTTCACCTTAATCACAAGATATCTTCCTGATGGTTTTACAAGCTGTGGAAGTGCATACCCATCATCATTGAAACTAGTTTGAATGAAACGGAAACTAGCATTTCTATATTCTTGATGTGAAGATAGATCCAAATTTGTTAAAAAACCACCATTCCCAGAAATCAGTAATTTATTATCCGTCAGTTCTTTACTAAAATTTGTATAATTAATCGCCATTTCTTTTGGAGCACACGCTTCTAACATATCTGAACAAAAAAAGCGTTCCGCATTGCATGCTAATATTTGAGGATGATTAAATGTCAAAAATACCCTTGATTCTTGTAAATCATTAATTCTATTTTGAATTGCGGCAAATGCATTTTGTAGATTTCCTATTTCATCTTTCAATTTACTAGCCGATTCATTTAAGATACCCACAAGTTTTTCTTTATCTTTATCATTCAATAGACTATTTATCTGATTAAGAGAAAGTCCTGATTTTCTTAAAGATGTTATTAGTTCAAACAGATATACTTGATTGTATTCATAATAGCGATAACCATTGGACGCGGTGATTGCAGGCTTAAAAAGGCCTTTTTCATCATAAAAGATTAATGTTCTTCTAGTCGTATGCACCAATTGAGCAAATTCCATTGTTTTTAACATTTGATCTCCTCTCTTTCTATAACACATAGGTTAAACCTTAACGTTACGTTAAGGTCAATAAAATATTTTTTTTATACAAAAAGGTCAGTGTAGAAACCATATTTAAATGGTTATTACACTGACCTTCCTTACTTCTCAAACGTACTAACTTAAATTAATTCTTCAGTTTTATGTTGATTAATAGTTCTTTTCTTCATTTGAATATAAACAAAATTTGTTACCAATCCGACTAAAGCTACCGCAATAGCTACATAGAAAGCTTTAGTAAAATCCCCCTCCATTGTTAGCTACCATATTAACAGCTACTTTAGGTGCAAAGAAAGCAGCCGCAGAATCCCCGACGAACACAATGCTTACCTACCTTTTACAGTATTTTAAGATTCCATATCTTTCAAAGCATTATTTGCAGCAATACGTCCAAATGTAAAAATGTCACTCAATGAATTACCACCAAGACGGTTACCAGCATGAATTCCCCCAGCAACTTCACCAGCGGCATACAAACCGGGAATAATCTTTTCATCTTGGTTAATAACATGAGCATCTGTATCAATCTTCAAACCACCCATTGTGTGGTGAACAGCTGGTTTTCTAGGTGTAGCGTAGAATGGTGCTTTTTCAACTTTCAAATCAAAGGCACTCTTATGGAATTCTGGATCTTCTCCAGCATCAACATAAGAATTGTAATCATTAATAGTCTTAACAAAAGTAGCTGGATCCATGCCCACTTGTTTAGCCAAACCCTCCAAGGTATCATCACGATACAAAGTGCCTTGTTCAACTTGCTTGTCAATTTGAGCTTGGCTTGTATTATAGGCCGTTTCTTTAATTGCGTCGTCAGCAATCAAATAGAACAAACTACCATTATCAATCGCAGCCTTAGTCAATTCATCACGACTACCATATTCGTTAACAAAACGTTTACCTTTTTGATTTACCATCACAAAATTCTGTGGTGGTACTTGTAAACCACTGAAGAGTTCTCCAGTTTCTGGATCAGATACCGGCATCATTTGAGAGAAACCCATGCCAACTAATTCAGCGCCGGCGCTTTGGCCTAAACGAATTCCATCACCAGTAATAGCCGGAGAATTAGTTGTTTTAATATTGTCATCAATATTAGACCAGTAAGTATTGTACTTCTTCAACATCTTCGTATTAGCACCAAAACCACCTGAAGCTAAAACTACTGCCTTTGCATGTACAATAATCTTTTTACCATCAGAACTACGAGCAATGATACCTTTAACTTGACCATCTTCGATAATCAATTCTTTAGCTGCAGTATCTGTCATGATTTGTCCGTCATTACTCTCAAGATACTTCTTCAAAGCTTCAATAAAAGCAAATCCTTGACTACCAAGTGGCTTATGTCCACGTCTCCATAGAGCTCCAACTGGCATTGTCACTTGAGTCTTATCAAATTTAACCCCAATATCTTCAAGCCATTTAACTGACTCTAGGGCATGATCTGTTAATTCTTTTACTAAATCATATTGACCATAAATCTTGTTACCCTGTAGATCAGTTCTCTTTCCACCAAGATAAGTTTGAATACGGTGTAAAAGTTTAGAATCAAAAAGATAAGCTTTCTTATCTTCATTTTCCTTAAGATATTCATTAATTTGTTTCTTCAAGGCTTTAAAATCAGCTAGATATTCGACATCAATCGTTTTTTCATCAATTTCAGAGATTTCTTTTAGCGTGTGACGTTCACCAGTAATCTCTTCAAATTTATTTTGCCATTCTGGATCGGCAGCATTCATTGGTCCACCAGCACGAACAGTGTTTCCACCAATAGCTGGGAATTTTTCAAGGACAATTGCTTTTTTACCTTGCTGAATCGTTCTAGCAGCAGCCGTTAATCCGGCACCACCAGCACCGACGACGACAACATCAGTTTGATATTCAACGACATTTTGTTTATTAGGACCATTTGATTTCTTACGTTTTTTCAAAATATCAGGATTTGCTCCGGCCATTTTGACAGCTTTGGCAACACCATCAACCACTCCACGACTAGTGATAGATGCACCAGAAACAACGTCGACATTTAAAGTCTGTCCATCAATAATTTGTTGAGGGATACGTTTGAAAGCAACATCAGCGATACCTTGAGTTTCACTAGAAGTATCGATATCAATCTTTTCAATACGGTCATCTGACAAAGTAACTTCCATTGGTAAGTCACCATTATGACCAACTGCAGTAACCTTGAAAGTTCCCGGTTCATAAGTAATATCTTCCGGAATATTCATTTGAGCGATAATATCGGAAAATTTCATAAACTTAGCAAAACAACTATCTAAGAAATCAATTGTACGTTGAGATTTCAAATCACCTTTATTGTCAAAAGCATCTTGAGCTTTACCCAACAAAAATTCGGAACCTGGCATGACACTGGCATTAACCCCCGGAGCATCCAGAACTTGACGCAAGTGTAATTGAGCTCTAGACGAACCTTGAATATTGTATGAAGCACCAACAATCATTACTGCTTTACCATCTAGAGGATGTAAATTAAATGATAGCCATTCAATAATGCTTTTCAAAGCGGCCGGAATAGAGTGATTGTGTTCTGGTGTGGCAATAATAACTCCATCACTAGCTTCAATTTTTCGATTGAATTCTTGAATAATCGGACTATCAGATTGATCCTTAGATTCATTGAACATGGGAACATCTTTTAATTCGAGAATTTCAATTTCTGCCTTACTAGCAAAATGCTTCTGCATGAATTGTAAAAGCATTCTGTTATATGACTTTTTGGCATTAGTACCAACAATTCCAATAAATTTCATTTACATATCCTCCCCATTTGCAACTTGTTTCCAAGAAAATTGCTTACTGATCTCAAAGAATTTACTATTAGCCGTCAATTTTTCAGTTAACTTAACGAAAGAAAGAAATTCTGTAAAATCATTATCCAGTTCTTTAGCTTTATCTTCGTAGACCATATTTCCATTATCATCAAAAGCTTCCAAAGCTCTTCCTAACAAATATTCCACATTAGGCATGATTAAAGCTTTAAGTTCCGGTGCTTCAAGGATCTGACGTAAATGAGCTTGAGCACGTGATGTTCCAAGAGCCCCTAACGAAGCTCCGATAATCATAACCGGTTTATTGATCAATGGACGAGTTGTGTAAGATAACCACTCGATGGCATTTTTCAGAACAGCTGGGATAGAATGATCATATTCAGGTGTAGCAAAAATTACACCATCACTAGCTGCAATTTTATCTGACAGCACTTGAACAGCTTGAGGTGCAGTCTTATCCTCCGGTTCATCAAAAACAGGAATCTCATCAATTTCACAAATTTCAATTTCTGCTTGTTCACTATAATGTTGCTTCATATACTGTAATAAACGACGATTGGTTGACTCTGAAGAATTAGTTCCTACGATTCCAACTAATTTCATAACAAATCTCCTCACAATTGTGTAAGGGTACACAATTAACTTTTTTAAATTAAATTATTTAGTAAGTAGTCAGAATGGTACTATTTAATAGTAAAAACTACCCACTAATTTTAGGTTAAATATCTTTTCCTATAAGGTTAGTCTAAGGTATACTTGTGAATTTGTGAAATATTTATTTAATTATTAAGCTATAAGTAAATAGCTATAAGTTAGGAATGACAGTCTATGCCAAAAACTGATTCTCTAAATATGCTCCGTTTTTTGGACACTTTGTTAAAACATGGTAATTATACAAAGGCAGCCAAAGATCTTTATATTTCTCAACCTTACTTAACGCAAACAATTCAAAATGCTGAAAAAGAATTGGGAATTGAAATTATTAATCGTAAATCCTCCCCTTTGCAATTAACCGATGCTGGAAGAATTTACTATCAATATTTGAATTCCCTTGAGACCGAAAAAAGTAACTTTCAAAAACAAATTCTTAAATATTCTTCTCCCAATAAAACAGTCATTCATTTAGGAGTCCTGTCTAGTTTGGGGACTTATTTGTTACCGCTTTTTATGAGAAAATACTTATCCACTCACCCTGAAGTCAAGATTGAACTCCATGAAGATATTCCTGAAACTAATGAGAAAAAACTTTTAAACGGTGAAATTGATTTTCTTCTGGGACAAAACCCAGAAACTATCTCGCCCAGATTAACTGTATACAATCGTGGAACTCACGGTTATTTTGTTATTATTCCTAAGACTTCTCAATTTTTTCAACAAGGAAAGAAATCTTTGGAACCAAATTCAATTTCAATCAAGAACTTATTAAAGGAGAAGCTTGTTTTAACCACCCATGGTTCTGCAATCCGACGCCAAGTTGATTACTTACTGGAAAAATACAAAGTAAATTCAAATATCATTTTGGAAAGTAGCAACATCTTTACCACCGCTAAACTCGCCACCAGCGGTTTGGGAGTGACTCTATTGCCCGAAAGTATTTATATCACTCCTAATAGCGATGAATATAATATCTACCCTCTACCACAAAGTATCATTTCACTTGATTATTTTATTGCCTATCAAGCGGATCGAACTTTGAATCAGGATGAACAAGATTTAGTCGACTCTTTCCTTAATAATATTCAAGAAAGTATCGATCAAGATCCTACATTATTGTAAATAAAAAGATAAAACTCCTTTTTACAGGTTCTTGCTCAAAGTCGGTTAATATTCCCATCTTTTTTAAATTTAAAATATAAAAATAACAGCGTCCATTTAGAATAAGCGTATATTACGTTTCTAAATGGACGCTGTTTTAAATTTTGGAATCATTTGAAATAAACAATAAAGATATTGTTTAATATTTTATCCTCTGACAAATTTTTTCAACAAATTCATCGGCCATACCCTTTAGAAAAACACTATTATAGCTTTCAAAGTATTTGCCAAATTCACTTTTATCTACCGAATATCCTCGATAGTCATTAGCAAGTGTTATTAAAATTGTCTTTTTGGAGTCGGCTTCACGTATCTTTCCACCTAATGCATAAACTAATTCTCCAGGATAAGTAACAATGCGCAATTCAGGAAAGTCATATATATAAGCACTTGTCGTAAAATGCGTATGACCATAATACCTTATATGCTTGTATGTATCTAAAATTCCCTTTTTACTCTTATCTTTTTCGTAATCGTTCTTTATTCTAAGCCATAACTCGTTAGCGGTGGGAGATGTTATTGGATCATAATAACAATTATAATTAACCTCTGTAACATTCATATCAGTCAATTCTTCACTTGTAAAGTCGGTTGTATTCAATGAATTTGTAACTAAGCTAGCAATTCTTTTAACTTCTTCAAAAGTACTTTCTTTTCTTGTAAATCTGGTACTAGTATCACCACAATCTGCTAAGAAAATTATTGGAGTTACCCCCGTTTTTCTCTTATAGTTTTGACGTATTTGTCCAATCAAATCTGAGGTTAAAGCTTTATTGTTAACATTCATAACCGTCGGATGTGTTGCAATTGATAATAACGAATTAACCATTTGTCCATTATTCCAAAATTTCAATTCAATCATTTCATCGTTAAAGGGAGCGCCAGAAACATTACGGTTGCCATAGGCTAAATGATTCACCCTTGAACTGGACATAGTAACAGAAACTTCTTTAATATCATTTATTGCCTTAGCCACTGATTTTACAATTCTATTTGTAATTAACTGCCAATAATTACTATTTATTTCAGGATTATCTATCAACAAATCCGTTACCGTTGGTCCTGAATGAGTATGTATAGCAGCAATAATTATTTGAGAACTATCAATACCGTACATTTCAGTAATCAAACGTTTTATCCTATCAACTCTAAAACCTGGCAACGCGACAATGTCCAAAGAGATAAGTAATAATTTGTATTTATTCTCTATATAAAGAACCGATTCAAATAGATCATCATGAATTGAATCAGAATAACGTGGAGTATATCCTTCCATTTGGACCCCGACGTTCGGTGTTATTTTATTTGTATCATATCCAATATACATAACACGCCTCCTAATATCATTACCCACAGAATAGCACTTTTAAACCACTTTTGATATATTTATCTAAAATTATTTAATTATTGATTTTTATATCAAACAGTATATACTTGGAATCGTAAAGGCTTTCATATTTGCTTAGGAGGAAAAATAATGAAAACGTCTAATGCTTTTTTTGATAACTTTCAAAAAGTAATGAATGACAAAATCGTTCCTGTTGCCAATAAAATTTCTAACCAAAGACATTTAGCAGCATTACGTGATGGTTTGACCAATTTGGTTCCATTCACTGTTATTGGTGGTCTTGCTTTAATGATTGCCAATCCACCTGTAAATACCCAATTAGTTAAACCAACAAATTGGTTCAATGACTTTCTTTTAATGTGGATGCACTGGGCTAAAGCAAATTATGATTTATTAGCTACACCATATAATTTATCTATCGGCATTATTTCTATTTACGTTGTTCTTGGTGTTTCCTATCGTTTAGCACAACACTATAATATGACTGCATTTCCTAATTCCTTAGTCGCACTGATGACTTTCTTTGCAGTTGCTGCTCCACCAACAAGTGTCAAAGGAAAATTAATGATCGATACCACGCAACTAGGTTCAAATACCATGTTTGCGGCTATCATTATTGGCTTGCTTGTTATCGAGATTAACAGAGTATTGATCAAACATAATATAGCAATCAGAATGCCTAAAAGTGTTCCACCAGCTGTAGCAGCACCATTTCAAGTTTTACTACCTTTATTAATCAATTTAATTCTTTTCCTAGGACTTAATAATATAATGAAAGCTACACTGCATACAGGATTAGCCGATGCCATTTTCGTAGTCTTTCAACCATTGATGAAGGCTGGAGCATCACTTATTTCAATGACTATTCTGGTTGAAATAGCTTTGATATTCTGGTTCTTTGGTATTCATGGTGACAATATGATTAGCGCTGTTACAACACCTATTTGGACAGCCGGACTAGTTCAAAACTTACAAGAATATGCGGCTCACAAACCACTAACTAACATTTATGTTGGTAACTTCACCTTTATTTTCGGAGAAGCAATTGTTTACTTTGCCATTATGGTCAGTATGTTAGTCTTTGCTAAATCTCCACAATTAAAATCACTTTCTCATGTTGCTTGGCCAGCCACTCTATTTAATATTAATGAACCTCAGGTTTTCGGTATTCCTACAGTTATGAATCTATTCACATTTATTCCAAGTTTTATCTGTTTATTGATCGATATGCCAATTGCTTATTATGCAACTACTTTGGGCTTAATGAGTAAAACAGCTATGAGTGTCCCTTGGACATTACCAGCTCCACTTTATGCCATCATCTCTACACTTGACTGGAGAGCTGGAGTTGTTTGGTTAGTAATCTTCGCCATTGACTTCGCAATAATTGCTCCATTCATGATTGCTTATGATCGTCAATTAATCAAAGATAATTCACACGAAACTACAACTGGAAAATAACAAAATAATCCTAGTATAAAGCATATCTGCTCATACTAGGATTATTTTGTTAGAATTAAAGAAAAAGAATAGAAGAGAATACTATGAATTTAGAAGAAAGAATTGGAATATATTACACTTCACTAACCAAAAGCGAAAAAAACGTTTATCAAGCAGTTCTTGCCAATCCCAAGGGAATTATTAACAAATCAATTCAAGAAGCCGCCAAAACTTACAATGTATCCTCGGCCTCAATTCAAAGATTCGTAAAAAAAGTCGGCTACCGTGGCTATACTGAATTTCGTTTAGCAGTCGAAGATATTACCAGTTCATCTAAAAGTGATAAGTCATCTGATAAGACCAATCTTTGGAAAATTATGAATGCCTATATTTCAACTTTTCAAACTCTCAAAGATGTCAAAATGGATAAAATTCTCTTTCAATTGGTCAAAGATATTAAAGATTATTCAATCGTTAAGGCTCTGGGGATCGGTAATACTGCTTTATCGGCAGAACAATTGGTTTACTCAATGTACTCTGAAGATAAATTTATTGAAGCCGTTCAAGATAAAATTAAAATTGATTATTTGGAGTCATCTATGGATTCGAATTATTTACTGATTATTTTTTCAGTTACTGGTTCAACTGAAACTTATAAAAAGATAATGACAACTGCCAAAAAGAAAGGCATCAAAACTTACCTAATAACTATGAACCAAGAATCTTCGTTATTGAAGTTAACTAAAAATAAAATTATTTTGCCATCCACCAATATTCAAAATAATGATAATACTCTTTATCGTGTTGATAATCGAACAATTCTTTATAGTTTTGCCGAAGTTATCTCTTATTACTATGCCGTCGCCTTAAATCGATAATTCTCATAGATACTAAATGCTTACAACCTTCAATCTATAAAATATTGCCCAAAGCAAAGATCAATGGAATTGTAACTAAAGATAAAATGGTCGACAAACTCATAGCTGAAATAGCCGGTGCAGTATCATCATGAACCTGCAAAGTAAAGAGCACTACTAGTCCTGCTACTGGACAAGCGGCCATTACGATGGTTGTATAAAAAGCAATACCAGTGACACCAACTAAACGTAAAATAATGATTGCCAAAATTGGGAACAATAAATTTCGGAAAAGAATTGTCAGTCCAATTTCTTTGTTTAACATATCCTTGGTGAACTTAATATTGGCCAAACTATTTCCAATCACAATCATCGACAATGGCGTATTCACTGAGCCGATATCTTTAATGATTTGATTAGGAATACTTGGAATTTGTACTGAAAAAACAAAGAAGATTGCGCCAACGATAATAGCAATAATATTAGGATTTAATAAAACTTGTTTCCAATTAGTTCTTTCAGATGTACCACTGTCATTATTTTTGAATAATGATACTCCTTGCGTCCAACTAAAAATATTAAAAGCCGCCAATGAAACTACCGCAAAAAAAACACCTTTAGAACCAAATAAGGAACTGATCAAGGGAATTCCCATAAATCCGGCATTAGAATAAATACTACCGTATTGAGCAATTCTGCTTAAATTACGATTCTTTAAATGTCCAAAAACCAATTTAGCGATAACGATTTCAACCAAATACAGTAGAATGACTCCCCCAGCTGCCAGCAAAAATTGTTTAATTCGATCATTTGAGTAAGGCTGTTCAAATGCATTAATAATTAAACATGGTGAAACAATATATAATAAAACATTTGTTAAATCATTTGATGTTTGTGCATGCATAAATTTTAATTTATTAATTAAAACCCCTACTAACATTAAACAAAATATCAAAATGATTTGATTAATTAGTTGTCCGATATTCATTATTTTTCCCTCTAGTAATACTTTAACCAAAGTTTCATGCCAAAACAACACAGCAAAGAAGCATCTATTCAAGATACGAATAGATGCTTCTTTATTTTGAATTATTTTCTTCGACGACCAGTGGCTGGATATCCTAATTCTTCACGATACTTTGCTACAGTTCTACGGGCAATCTTTAGGTTGTCCTCTATTAATAAGTTAGAAATTTTTTGATCGCTCAAAGGTTTCTTCTTGTCTTCATTATCTAAAATGTCTTTAATTTTTGCCTTAACTTGATCGACGGATTTATCATCTTCACCTACATTTACTTTGCTTCTACGTGAGAAGAATTTCTTCAATTCGAAAATCCCAAAATCGGTTTGAATATATTTTCCGTTGATAGTTCTACTTACAGTTGATTCACTCAATTGTAATTTTTGAGCAACATCCCTTATCAAAAGTGGCTCTAGCGCATTAGTCTCTTGCATAAAGAACTTATACTGTGCTTTCACAATACATTTACCAATAATGGAAATTGTCTCAATTCGGCGTTGCAAATTATAACTCAATGACTTGTATTGATTATATTTTTCATAAATATATTTTTTAACATCTTCATCAGTAGATTGTGCCAGACGATCATAAGTCTCCTCAGCAAAAACAATCTGTGGTTGACCATATTTAGTCACTGATAAAGTTAATTTATCTTTATTTTTCTTAATTCTCAACTCAGGAACAACATATTGTTCATTTTGAGAAGTATATCTTTGACCCGGATTAGCCGTCAATGATTGAATAAAATCAACGTTTCTTTGTAATTCTTCATTTGACAACTTTAATTTACGTTTTAATTGTTTCCACTCATGTTTAGCCAACATTTCAAAATTATCACTCAACATCGACATGACAGCAGGATTAGCATTATCCGCCTCAGCTTGCAAATACAAACATTCCTGCAAATTTCTAGCACCAATCCCAGGAGGATCAAGTTGATGCAGAAGTGTTTTAGCATCTAGCAACATAATCGGCGTAATATCTTTAAGTTCAGCCATAATTTCCTTATCTGACATTGTTAAATAACCATTAGGATCCAATTGTTCAATTAAATAAACAACTAAATCACGTAATGGTGTCTTACGCATTGTTAGTTGGACTTGATCCAAAAGATACTCAAATAACGACTGTTGATCATCTTTTATTTGATAAGAAGCTTGATTATTATTTTCAACAAAAGGCATATCCAAATCAACATGTACGTCAAAAAGTGGATTTTCCAAACTCTGCTCGTTTAAATATTCAGCTAATTCGATAGCGTCTGATTGTAATACTAAAATTGACTGTCTCATTCCCTGAGTTAGAGACAAACCTTGAACCTGCTTTTGGTTCAAATTCTGCTTTAGTTCCATTAAGTTCACGCTCCTTCCGTTATTTTATTCAAAAATTATTAGAATACTTTTTTAGTCAAATATAATAACTAATATAATGATAGCGCTTTTTTAGATATTTGTATTTACTCAAATCAACTTTATTTTTCCGATTGGCGATTTAAATCAATAAATGAACTTAAACCACTAGTATTCAAACGAATCAACCGATTTCTAAACTCATTTCTATCCAACTGTACCAACCCACTATTGTATAAACGAAATATCATCAAAGTATTACGAATAAAAAAACTAGCACAAATATAAGAGTCTAATTGAGAAGTCCCATATTGTTCTTGAATTGCTTGAGCAAACCCTTCAGCAACTTTAGCCTCAACCTTCCTAGACAAAAAACTATAATCCATTGACGTCATCATAAAAGTATAGAATTCACGCGATTGTTGAAAAAAATCAAATACTCTATCAAAGATATAACCAGGTTTAGCAAGGCTTTCCTTTAATGGTTGCCCAGTAATTAATGTTAGTAATTTATCCGCAATTTCGTCTACAACAGTATTAGAAAAATCGTCAATGGAATCGTAATGTAGATAAAATGTCTTACGATTGATCCCGGCAGTTTCTGTTAATTTTTTAACTGTGATATTGCGATAACTAGTATTCCTGGCGATTTCCCTAAAAGCAGTCTGTAAAACCTGATTAGTTTTCTGTACTCTACGATCAATTTTAACCATTTAATTTCTCCTTTTTAAGATAATACACACATTGTGTATTTATGTTGTGGAAATGATATATGTATATGTTTATTATTTAAGCCACAGTTGAGTATTAATTCATGCCAACTATAACATATTTTCTAAAAGAGGTAAGTCAAATGATTAAAGAGGAATGGAAATATCTGCTAAAACACAAGTTAATGATTATCGTCTTTGCGGTTATGATCTTTATCCCATCCATCTACTCCGTTACTTTTCTTAAGTCCATGTGGGACCCATATGGACAATTAAAAAATTTACCAGTTGCTGTCGTCAACAACGATAAATCTGTAAATTATCAAGGTACAGAACTAAAAGTTGGAAAAGACCTTACTAAAAAGCTCAAAAATTCTAAAAATATGGATTTTCATATACTTGATTCAAAACAACAAGCACAGAAAGGCTTAAGTGATGGCAAATACTACATGGTCATTACCATCCCTAAAAATTTTTCTCAAAACGCTACTACATTATTAAATAAAAAACCTAAAAAAATGGTATTACACTATGAAACTAGTGCCGGACACAATTTCACAGCTTCCAAAATGACCACTTCGGCCGCCCAACAAGCTGCTCAAGGTGTCTCTGAACAAGTGACTAAAACCTATTCAAAGACAATGTTTCAAGCTCTCAAGCAGGTTTCTCAGGGTATGGATAAAGCCGCCAAAGGAAGCCAGAAGTTATCAACCGGTGGACAAAAATTAGAGAATGCCAACTCTGAACTCACAAATGGTCTTAATACTTTAGCTACTAGTTCTTTAACATTCAGTGATGGATCCAACGCTCTCAAACAAGGCTTAAATCAATATATTTCTGGAGTTAATCAAGTCGCATCAGGGAGTCAGACCTTATCTAATGGTATACATCAGTTGAACGATAAATCCTCAACTTTAACCAATGGTGTTAATCGGTTAGCAACTGGTAGCAGTGCTTTAACATCAGGCTTGCAGAATTATACCAACGGCGTAACTAGTTTGAATACTGCTAGCAATAGTTTGCATTCTGGTTCACAGGCCCTAAATAGCGGAACAAATACTTTGACTACAAGCTCTCAAACTTTGAATTCAGGATTAAACCAATTACACTCAGCCAGCCAAGAGTTAACAGATAACTTACAAAAAGTCAGCGACAATCTGGATAGCACTACTCAAGTTGAAGGCTCAATTAAAAATCTCAAAGCCCAACTGGCCAACAATAATAGTCAACAGGCCAGTGCTATTAAGAACGATCTAACTTCTTTACAAGAAGCCATCAAAACTCAAACTGACTCAAATAATCAGACAAGCCAAAAAATTTCTCAAATAGCCGATCAACAGGGACTTTCTGCCACACAAAAATCCGCTATTCTTGATGCAGTAAATTCTTCAAATAATAGTAACTTAAATCAAATTGCTGATACTCTATCCAAAGATTTAACCACCCTTATGACTAGTCAAGAGGATGCCCTATCACAATTAGATAATCTTTCAAATAGCAGTAGTGATTTATCAACCATCATCGCCCAATTAACAGCTGGTTCTCAACAACTTACAACACAGTTGCAAAATGCCTCATCTGGAATGACTCAGTTAAGCAATGGTATCAGCGAATTAAATACTAACACCGCTCAATTAACACATGGTACTGAACAATTGAATGCCGGTATCAGTCAACTAGCAGACAATAGTTCTACTTTAAATACTGGTGCTTCCAGCCTTAATAACGGTATTGATGAACTAAATGGGCAAATGCCAACTTTGAAATCAGGTGTTAACCAATTAGCAACCGGAGCCGACTCCCTCAATTCTGGAATCAATCAATTAGTTACTAATGGTTCAACTCTAACTAACGGTGCTACTCAACTAGCTTCAGGTGCACAGCAAATAAATAATGGTTCTGAAAAATTAGCTGACGGCTCCAGTCAAATGGGCAGTGGCTTACGACAAGTAACTTCGGGTAATAATACTTTAAACAAGGGATTAATCGCCGGAGCTAAAAAATCCAATATCAAGGCAACTAATTTAACTTATGATCAAGTCGCTAAACCAACTACAACTAAACATAAAGAAAGAGATACCGCTCCAAACAACGGTACTGGAATGGCTCCTTATATGTTATCTGTTTCTCTATTCGTTGGTGCTTTAGCTTTCAATTTAATGTTTGATATCTATACACCTAGAAAGTTTCCACGTACAGGTGTTAGTTGGTGGGCAAGCAAAGCTACTATAACTGGTGCTTTCGTTCTTCTAGAAGCAATTGCGGTCTTCTTGTTGCTCAGTGCTATCGACGGCTTAGCTCCAGTTCGTCCTTTTACTACGCTAGTAATGCTTGTTCTAACGGGACTAACTTTTATGTCCATTGTTCATTGGCTCAATCTAGTTCTTGGTAAAGTTGGTTCATTCCTCAGCATGATTCTCCTAGTCTTCCAACTTGGTGGATCTGCCGGAACTTACCCAATTCAATTATCTAATAAATTCTTCGAGTCAATTCATCCTTGGTTGCCAATGTCTTACAGCGTTGATGGCTTAAGACAAACATTAATGATTGGTGATTCCGCCACATCCGATATGCTGACACTTTTGGCAATCACCTTACTATTTTCACTTCTCAGCATTCTTTTCTTTGTCAGAAGAAGAACTCACATCTCCGAAATTGACTACACTAAAGAAGCTGCTGAACATTCAATTGTTTAACTAATTAATAATAAAGTCTTTAAATCAATAGATAAAATGTCTAAAGATTTGAAGACTTTTTTCTTTTTTTTAATAATTGGTATATATAAAATATGCTATTTTATCAGTATAAAATAATAAATGGTCTTATTTTTTTACTATTCTAAAAGTACGATTTATACTCTAGGCGTAAAAAAAGAATGTATCTTAATAATTCAATACAATGGGTTAAATAAAACCGAAAGGAAGTTGACCTATTGCCCTTTTTTACAATAGTTTAAATGAGTTTGTACAGATCAATAATCTAACATACTCTTTCACTGGAGATGTCTAAAATGAAAAAATCACTTCTTTATATAACTTTAATTGGATTGGTTTTAACATTTTTGCTTATCTTTATGCCTAGTGGACAAACAGTAAAAGCTGCAACAACCTCACAAATCGGTTCAACCTCCACCATAACAACTACGAATCCCTCTACTAGCCAATCTAGTGAGACCTCTTCTGATCCACTCATTACTCCCAGATTTATTGAAGGTATCAGTGGATTAAATGGTGAAGATGCTAAAGTGACCGATATGAATGGCAATCTTATTGGACCTAACGATGATTTATATACATGGTTAAACTTCAATGTACACTACGATTGGAGTATTCCTGACGACGTAAAGATCAACGCTGGCGATACAGCTGATTTTGAACTTCCAAACGGAATAGTAGCTTCTGGAAATCTATCATTCCCTATCTACGACTCCAATGGTGTAGAAATCGGTACTGGTCCCATCAAAAATGGTGAAAGTACTGGTACTATCACATTCAACGACGCATTATCTAATACTACTATCAACCGCAAAGGTACATTAAACCTCATTGCTAAGGGTACTGAAACTGGTAATAGTAACGACGGCGAGAATTGGATGTTTAATAAAGTTGGTTGGGTTGCTGGCTATGATCCAAATAACGTTCCTGATGAATTAACCTGGAACATTGCTTTTAATCCCAACGAACATAACCTAAAGAATGTTGTCATCAAAGATACTCTCGGTCCTAACCAAGAGTACATTCCTGGTTCCTTAACTGCTATTGGTGGTTCTTACCAAAATGGCGGTTTCGTCGGCAATGGTCAACAACTATATCCTAATGTAGTCGTTAACGGAAATGTCGTTGAAATTAGCTTCCCTGGTAATGTTACAACAGCTGTTGATATTTACTACAGAGTCAAAGTTAAACCTAATGCTGATGGCACCAACACTTGGACTAATCACGCTACGATGGGATCAAGTGAAGGCGACTACTCTATTGACTCCAATACATCTTGGGGTGGTAGTGGTACTGGTAACGGCGAAGAAGTGGGAACAATTAAACTTACTAAAACTGATGCTATCTCTGGAAAAGTTTTGGCCGGTGCTGAATATGAATTAAAGGATAGCAATGGCAAAGTTCTCATGTCCAACGTTGCAACTGACGAAAATGGTGTTATCTACATTAAAAATTTGAATCTTGGTACATATACCTTAACCGAAATAAAAGCTCCTGATGGCTATGAATTAAATCCAACTCCTATCACAATTACCTTACCTTCTGATGGTTCATTGGATCTAAACATTTCTGAAACTGACGAACCATTCACTGGTAATGTTACATTGACAAAAGTTGATTCAGTCGTTAACAAACTTTTACCAGGCGCCGTATATAATCTATTAGACGCTAACAAAAACGTTATTAACATTGATTTGACAACTAATGAAAGTGGTCAAATCAATGTTACCGGCTTACCAGTCGGAACATACTACTTTGTCGAAACAAAGGCCCCAGAAGGCTATGAATTAAATGAAGAACCAATCGAATTTACTATCACAAAAAATGAAACAACAGATCTTGAAGCTAAGGACGTTGAGACTCCAACAGAACCCGAGAATCCTATTAAGCCTCCAATCATTGTCCCTCCCGTTGAACCCGAAGAACCTGAAAATCCTGAAGAACCTGGCACCACTGTTCCTCCTGTTAAACCTGAAGAGCCTGAAGAACCTGGTACTACTGTTCCTCCCGTTAAACCCGAAGAACCTGAAGAACCCGGTACTACTGTTCCTCCTGTTAAACCCGAAGAACCTGAAGAACCTGGTACTACTGTTCCTCCTGTTAAACCCGAAGAGCCCGGTACTACCGTTCCTCCTGTTAAACCCGAAGAACCCGAAATCCCTGGTGTTACTGTTCCTCCCGTTAAACCTGAAATTCCAGGAACCTCCGAACCATCAACAAAACCAGAAAATCCAGGAGCTATCACTCCTACACCCAATCCTGATGAAGCTCTTCCACCAATCAACACTGACAACGGTGGCAATACTAGTGGAAACACATCTAATGTAACTTCTAACGAATCAGATTCAGCAGCCAGTCAGAAGAAATTCCCTCAAACTGGTAATGCTAGTGGTTTGTTTATGGCAGTTATCGGATCATTCTTAGCTTTGTTCTTAATCTTTAAACACTTAATCAAAAATCTATAACATTTTACACTAAAAAGCATGACTCCAATCATCTGTTGGCGTCATGCTTTTTATTACATACAAAACCCCTTAGATACACAGGTTTTTCAATTAAACCTGCACACCTAAGGGGTCATTTATTCCATATACATTAAATTAAAAATAAAAATATGGTAACTATCAGAAGATCTGCACTTCCACCAAGACTAAGATTGTACTTGTTACAATACTTATTCATCTCATCTAAAATTTTCGTACCTTCAGAATTACTACAGCCATCAACATTTAGAATATTCTGAGCATATTTCTGAATTTCTTTTAATGAATTAAGATCACCACGTTTTACTACATTAGAATCATACGACTTAGAAACAATGACCATCAAAGTATTCAACAACATACTATTAAGATCACGGTCGGCTTGAGATTTTAGATACGGTAAAGAGTTATTAAAAACGGTTGGATAACCATTCTCAGCTTCTCCACGAATACCAGTAACTCCATACTTAAGAAACATCTTTTCCCCATTACTTAAGTTTTTCTTACTATCCAAAGCTTTGAAATCATTTTCAACTAAACCCTGTAGCATCTTTTTTATAGTTAGTTGGATATTATCATAATCGTAACCACACGCTGCCAACATTATACCCAAAGAGAAGATTGCTCCCTTATGAGTATTAATATTGTCTGTAGCCTTAAACATTGCTTCCTCAGCCCTAACGCCAATAGGACGAATCGATTTAAATAGATCACGTAAATCATTACCACGAAAATCAATTCCAGCTTGGGCAAATTCTTCAAAATATGAATGTAACGACACAGCACTATCAATAAAGGTAAAAACATCCATATCCAAATGTGTTGAGTTATCAGTTGGATCCACTAAACCTGGTTTAGGATGAACATTTACCTCATACAATAAAGCTTTCATTGCAGCATCTGCTAAGTATTTACTTGATTTCATAGAAGCTCCATATTTTTATTTATTAACTCATTAATATAATTTTGCATTTCCTTAACACTGTGTTTCCGACTACGAGCACATACCTTGGCAGGTTGATTACACATGATACATTCACGACCTGCTTGATGGAAATCATTTCTACTCAAAGGATGAGGAACTCCCTCATTTTCCGTTAATACATCAATATCAAACAATCTACCTAAATTATCATTGTCCTCAAATTCAATAGCAGTCTGCTTTGAAGTTTCAGCTGATTCATTAAGAATTAGAAAGGCCTCTGGACCAGTTGCAACATCCCATATTAATTGATAATCAACTTTTGATTCTTGTAGAAATCGTTTTAAACCATCACAAAAGACTTGTATTAAGTAAGTATTATTTTTAATTGGACCAGGTATATTTAATTTAGCATTAATTAATGATTGATTACTCTTCAATTTTTTTAAAAGAACGAGCTGCTCTTTTACGCGCATATCTCTACTCTTTAATATTTGGGTTATATCTTGCGATATTCCTTTAGAAAAAATATCAATCATCTTTTTTACTCCTAATCTTTAACTTGATAAACAGTGTCGATCAAACTACCATCTCGATATTCAATCAAAGCAACTGGACGATCAGTGAATTCTAGTTTTTCTGGTTTACCAACAATAGCTTCGGCACGTTTTTGTAACTCTTCGATTGTGTAAACTGGAACACCAGGAACATCCTTTAGAGCCTCGATTAAATCTTTTCTTCTAGGATTAATAGCAATACCTACTTCAGTTACTAATACATCAATACTATCACCAGGTGTAACGACAGTAGTTACGTCTGGCACAACTGTTGCAATTCTACCACGAACTAATGGTGCTGAAATAATAGTTAATTTAGCATTAGCAGCATCTTGATGTCCACCAATAGCACCACGCAATACGCCGTCTGATCCAGTCATAACATTAACATTGAACTTTGTATCAATTTCTAGGGCTGATAGGATACAAACACCCAATTGATTTACAGCAGCGCCCTTATTGTAAGGATCAGCATACCATGAAGAATCAATTTCTTGTTGATTTTCATTATTAGCCATACTTGCAGCGGCACCCTTATCAAAGTCTTGAACATCAAGAATCTTATTAACTAAACCTTCCTCTAGTAAATCAACTGTTGGCTTAGTAATACCACCTAATGCAAATGATGCCTTAATATTCTTATCGATCATTGATTCTCTAAGATAACGGCTAACAGCTAGAGCTGCACCACCAGAACCTGTTTGGAAACTAAATCCATTTTTGAAATATGGAGAATGTGTAATTACTTGATTAACAGTCTTAGCAATCTTCAATTCTTTAGGATCTTTAGTAAATCTTGTAGCACCGGAACCAATCTTTTCAGGATCTCCGACTTTAGATACCTTAACAACGTAATCAACTTGTGTTTGTTTGACACTTGCAGGGGTATTTGGATAAGGCATGATTGTATCAGTTAATAACACTACTTTATCAGCATATTTGGCATCCATGAGTGAATAACCCATTGAACCAAACACAGCATCACCTTTAATAGCATTGGCATTTCCAACTGCATCAGAATTAGGAACACCCAAGAAAGCAACATCTATTTTAATATCACCATTTTCAATTGAACGAGCACGGTTACCATGTGAACGAAGAACAACTGGATCTTTCAAACCACCATGTGAAATGAAATCTCCTAAACTACCACGCATACCTGATGAAGTTATATGTGTAACAGTTCCGGCTTTAATTGCCTTAATTACCATGTCATTCATAACGTTTGTCAATGAACTAGGTGCTAGTGTTAAGTCCTTAAAACCTTCATCAATGATTTCTTGCATAACCATGTTAAAGACAAAGTCACCTTCACGGAAATGATGGTGGAAAGAAATTGTCATTCCATCCTTCAATCCAACTTTGGCGATAACATCTGGAATAGAATCAACTAACTTATCATTTCCCTGCGAAACCTTAACTTTATGTGCCACATAAGTAGTTTCTGGATCACCAATTTCAGTTGTTTCAAATGGTTTATAATTTTTATCTTTTAAAATTTCATCGGGAATTTCACGATTTACTTTATTCAACATAAATATTGCCTTCCTTATCAACTAAGTGTGAAGCCTTGGCTAAGGCCATAGTTCTTTCTGCACGAGCGACAACAGGTTTATCAACCATCTTACCGTGTAATGAAATTACACCTGAGCCCTTCTTATGAGCCTCTTCGATAGCATTTAGAACAGCTTTAGCGTTTCTAATTTCCTTTTCACTTGGAGCATAAATAGCATTTACTAATGGTATCTGTCTTGGGTTAATAACTGATTTACCATCAAATCCTAATTCATGAATAATTTCTACTTCATGATTAAATCCTTCAGTATTATCAACATCAGAATAAACTGTATCAAAGGCTGCAATTCCTGCAGCACGTGCACCGTGAAGAATCATATTACGAGCAAATGATAATTCTGCTCCATCTGGATATCTATGTGTCTTCATATTTGTGACATAATCTTCCGCACCAAGGGCAATACCAATCAAACGATCAGAAGCTTTAGCAATTGCAGGTGCATTCAAAACTCCTTCAGCACTTTCAATAGCAGCCATCATATGTGTACGACCATTTTCAATGCCAAAGAATTTTTCTGCTTCAGCAATAATTTTTTCAGTTTCAACTACATCATCAGGTGTTTCAGTCTTAGGTAAACGAATAACTTCAACTCCAGCTTTTACCATTGCATAGATATCAGCTTTTCCCATGTCTGTATCTAAACCATTAATTCTAACAACAAGTTCAGAATTACCATAATCTACATTCTTTAAGGCTTCAAAAACCAACATTCTAGCAGCATCTTTTTCTGCCAAAGAAACTGAATCTTCCAAATCAAACATTATTGAATCTGCTCCGTAAATACCGGCATCTTTAATCATAGCTGGATTATTGCCAGGAACAAACATCATAGTTCTTCTCAAACGTTCCATTATCCGAGTACCCCCCAATTTTGTTCGTTTTGAGTATCAGTTGCACGTTGAATTGCGGCAATTAATCGAGCTTTAATAGTACAATCCAAAGCACCCTTGTCTACAACATGTACCTTTACATCACTGATATCGTATTTAGCTAATAAATCTGTAACTACCTTTTTAATCTGTTTTCCAAATTGTTTTTCAACTTGTGAATCAAGATCAATACTAATTCCTTTACCCTCAGAAAGAGTAATTTGAACATCACTAGATTCAAGTGTACCTGCTAGTGCCGTATGTTTAATTTCCATTATTAATCCTCCTTAATAAATCCTTTAAATTCATTTTTATAAAATCAAAAGTTGTCTTTGGAACATATTTTCCAATTGTTTCTAAATCAGCTTCCGCAATGGCCTGACGAACCTTTGTGGCACTAATAATGTCATCATCAATTTCTTTACGCTTCAACACTTCTAGTACAATTTCAGGTGCCAAGATTTTTTTCAACGATTGATTATATATTTCAGTTGTAGGTGAATATGGTTCTTCTCCTACAAAACGTTTAGTAATATTTAAAGACTTTGCAATTCTTTTAAAAACTTGAGCATCTAATTCTGTCTGATAGGTGACCACATCACTGCGACTCTTTATAAAATATGATGGGAAAGTTACAAAACTAACCATATAATCACCACCAGTTATGACTACAACATTTTTTAAATCTTTAGTACCTGCTTTAACTAATTCAACACGCTCTGAGGTCTTGAACAAAGAAGCATTTTGGCTAACTACAAAGACATAAACCATATCGCTTTGCTTTGCTGCTTCCTCTACTAAGTACCGATGTCCTAGAGTAAAGGGATTAGCGTTCATAACAATCGCAGAAATATTATTTCCCGATACCTTAGGTAACTCAGAAATGTACTGATCAATTGAGTAGTCTCCAGTTTCTAAAAGTGTTGAAAATCTACTTTTGGCTACCATTTTAAATCCTAAATATTCAAAACTACTTTGATACTGTGTCTTGGTGAAGACAAAAACATGAAATATATTTTGACTAGCCAAGTTACTAATTAAATATGAAACTAATTTATTAAAAACATTACCGCCCTGGTATTCCTGATCAATTGCTAAATACTTCAGAACATTATTAAAATAAGATCCTGTTGCAATCAGCTTATCTTCATCATAAATACCAATTGTCTCTGTAATATCATCTAAGTTCTCAATATACAGTCCCTCATTTTCAATCAACTTTTTCCATTGTTGATAATAATAAGGGTCACTTAAATCCATTTTTATTGTATCCAACATAATCTCCTAAGCGAAAAATCTCATAAGAAAAATTGAAAGTGTTACGGTAATTGCTCCACCCAAACGAACTGCAACTTGAGCGAATGGCATTAAGTTCATACGATCACCAGCCGCTAAGATTGCTAAGGCACCTGTACCACCTTGACCAGAACAACATGATACGGCAATCGCTGTGTCAACTGGATACATACCTAATAATTTAGCACTAAAGAATGCGGCAAGAATAATAGCTGTAACTGTAACAAAAATTGTAAGTAACATTGGTACATTTGTGAATACAGTTACCAATGACTTCCAAGGAGTCATAGCAACACCCACCCCGAATAGTAACAATGGAGAAATACCTTTAACTGTCAAACTGTATAAGGATTTTCCACCTTCTTGTACGGAGTCTGGAATCCAACCTAACATTTTAGCAACCATTACTACGATCAATAATACGATAGGTGCTGGTAAATGAATCACACTGTTGACCCATACACCAAGCATATACAAAGTAATAGCCAAGATACCTGATATCAACATCTTAGTAATATTAGCAGTATCAGATTTTGAAGAAAGACTGCCTAACTCATCAGCACTATCGTCACTTTCAACCAGTCGACCATTTCCGGTCAAACTAGGCTTTTTAACACCAATCTGTCTTAAAATACCGGCTTCGATAACTGCAACAAGACTACCTAACATAACACATGGCAAAATTTGAGCAAAGATATCTTGTTGACCCATTGAAATAATAGCAGCATAACCTAATGACAATGGCAAGGCTCCTTCACCAACACCACCAGCCATAATAGGTGCAACTATGAAGAAATATGATTTATAGGCTGAAAGCCCTAAAAGCATCCCGAAGCCCATACCAACTAGTGGTCCTACAACTTCACAAATCAATAGAACTACGATAATACGCATACTAGCTTGAATCAAAGTCTTTCGATTCATAGCTGAAATACTTCCGACAATTAATAATGCAATAAAGACTGCTAGAAAATTATTGTTATTCATAAAATCAGTTACAATTTTGGTCGTACTATTTGGTAACCAATCCATGTAAACAAGATAAGAAGGTAGAAAAGTAACAACCAATACCTTACCACCCAATGAATTCAAAATCGGAATGTGCTTTCCTATTTCCTCAAGAATAAAAGAGAATAACGTCATAATACCAATGGCACCAATCATGTCATTAGGCATTTGCTTAGTAATTGTTAATAACAAATATGTGACTAATAGCAATAAATACAAAGGCATTGGTACAATTCCAATATTTAATCCCATAAACTTCTGAAAGATATTTTTATGTTGTGCATCATTAGGAATAGAGTTCGTTTCCATCATTATTCACCTTTTTTCACAAAATTTGTTATCGCATCAGATACTGTTTTTACTACGTCATCATCAAAAACACCAGGAATGATTTTTTCAGCCTTAGGTGATTCAATCATTGAAGCTAAACCTTCTGCCACACTAGTTTCTACGTCAGAGCTGAAATGTTTTACATGATTTTCAAGTAAGCCCTTAAATAATCCTGGGAAAGCTAAGATATTATTAACTTGGTTAGGATATTGTGAACTACCTGTAGCTACCACAGCAGCACCAGCTTCTTTAGCGTCAGCTGGATCAATTTCAGGTTTTGGATTAGCTAAGGCGAATACGATTCCCTCATTCATTGATGAAACCATTGCCTTAGTGACTACATTTCCTACTGACAAACCAATAAATGCATCTGCGTCATTCATTGCTTCAGCTAAATTCTTTGCTTCTGTCTTATAGTTGATCTTTTTATATAAATCATATTGATAATCATTTAATGCTGAATCTTTACTGTTGATGACACCCTTTTGATCAACTAAAATAATATTTTTTACACCACTATCAAATAATAATTCGGCTGTTGCTAATCCTGAAGCACCAACTCCATTGACAACTACTTTCATATCCTTCAAATTCTTATGAACAACTTTAGCGGCATTGATCAAACCAGCCAAAACTACAATAGCTGTTCCTTCTTGATCGTCATGATAAACTGGAATGTCAATTTTCTCGGCAAGCTTTTTTTCAATTTCAAAACACTTTGGTGCTGCAATATCTTCCAAATGAATCCCCGCAAAGCTCTTACTTATATTAGCGACTGTTTGAACGAATTCATCGACATCAACTTGGTCCAAGGCCAAAGGTATTGCATCAACATTAGCTAACTTCTTATATAACAAAGCCTTTCCTTCAATAACAGGCAATCCACCTTGAGGACCAATATTTCCTAATCCTAATACCGCTGAACCATCAGTTATAATCGCTACTAATTTCCCACTGACAGTGTATTCAGAAGCAAGACTGTGATCATTAGCAATAAGTTTACTAATTTCAGCAACCCCTGGAGTATATGCTTCACCTAACTCTTCTTTAGTTGAAACTGGTAATTCTCCATCAATTTCAAGAACTCCGGTATGAGCACTATGTAATTTCTTTATTAATTCATTATTCATATGCTGCGTCTCTTTTAAATTTTTAAAAAAATAGCTTATTTCTTAACATTTTTCAATTATCATATTACTCTTCACTTTAAAATATGTAAATGATTTCACAAAAATTAATTTTTTTAAAAATTGCTATTAATTGGTAAGTAAGGTAATTTATATATATCAAAGGAGATTTGATTATGGATCAAGAAAAAGATACTTCACTACTTGTCGATTTAGCCCAGGATTATTATCTTAGACACCTTAATCTAGGCGAAATTGCTAAAAAGTATAATATCAGTCGCTATAAGATTTCAAAATACTTAAATGAAGCTATTGAAAAGAACATCGTTACAATCACTATCAATTCGCCATTTGCTCGAAGTCACGATTTGGAAAACAAATTTAAACAATTCTTCCCTAATCCCAACTTTTACATTTTAAAGAATACAGAAGATATTGCTCACGAAGACGACCGTTTCTATTCTTTTGCAGCTAAATATTTACAAAATTTAATAAAAGGCAAAAAAATCATTGGCCTTACTTGGGGAGACACAATTTATCACGTAATTGATTCATTTCAATCTGTCCCTAAGGAAAACATGGTCTTTACACAATTTGTCGGCGAAAATGGTAAACACAACTCCCTAGCTGGATCAATGCGAATGGTTCAAAAAGTAGCTGTTCGTTATAACGGTACGTATTTAACTATTGATGCTCCATTGTACATAGCTAACAAAGAGGTCAGACGCTTACTTGCCTTGGAACCAGCTATTCAACCAACACTAGCTACTGCTCAACAATTGGACTTAATCTTTACTAGTGTGGGAACGATCGATTCAATTAATAGTGTTAATTCCTGGTACAACTCGGAAGATATTCTTTTTCCAAAAATCAATCCTAATTCAATTGCGGCCTTGGTTTACGGTCGTCCAATTGATAAAGATGGAAACCTATTAATTGATAATGAGCACGATAAAGTATTCGGTATCAGTTTCAAAAAGACTATGGAAGTTCCAACTCGAGTAGCAATCGTAAATGATAAATTTAAGTTCTTAGCTTTAAAAGCTGCTTTGAACGGTAATTACTTTACAGATGTTATTCTCAACGAACCTACAGCTAATAAAGTTCTGGCCGAATTAGAATAGCTAAATAAAGTATGTTTGTGCTTAATTCCCATCTTCCACAAAAATCAGGAATATCTTGGATCGCCATGGGGCGCGACTTGAAGCTAATTATTTTACCTGGAATAAATGTTTTTACTATACAATCTTTCATCTTCAAATCAAAAAGAGTGTTCATATCAACCAAATTTTAATTGGTTAATATGAACACTCTTTTTCTATCTACTGATAATCAATATAAATTAAACAAAGCTTTTAATAAGTTTTGCTACTTTTTCACTACTAGCCTCACAAATAACATCCGTTTTCTTACCAAAATTCAGTAATGACGGCTTACTATTAATCCAAATACTCTGCTGAGCTTCACCTAACATTTCCAAATCATTGCGATCATTACCAAAGGCTACAAATTTATCAACTTGGAGATAATCTAAAGTATAAGCCTTATTAATATTCTGCGATGTAATATCAACGGTTCCCTCACCAGCTAAACCAATAGCATTCAAGGTCGTTTTTTCCTTAATAAGAGTCATCAATGTTTCTTGCAAAGAGTCATCCAAATTAACAAAAATTGTTTTAATCGGTTCAACAATTTCTTCCAGGGTAACTTGTTTAGCTAAATTCTGAGGATCAATCATTTTTTCAATAAAACTTTCTTGAGTAATTCTAGATGAATAGTTCCAACTACCATCAACTATATAATCTAACTGAAATTCATTAATCAAATCTTTTAAGAAGTCATAATATCTAAGGTCTATTTGGGAAATCACTCTAATCTGTTGATCGATTGAAATCATGGCACCATTAGCACCAATTAATTTTTGATCCGTAAAGGTAGGAATCATTGGTAAAAGATCTCTGATCGGACGTGCCGAAGCAAAAATAACTTCATTCCCTGCCGCAATCAAATCGTCAATAGCAGAATTGATTACTGGAGCAATTGTTTCACCATCAAAACTCAAAGTTCCATCAACATCAAAAATATATTTCATTAATTTCTCTCCTGATATTTATTTATCATAAAGCCAAGTACTAATCCAACCAGAGCTGGAATTACCCAGCCCAATCCCAACGAAGCTAGTGGTAAATAACTATTCCAATGTAATACAGTTTGAATAAAACTAGAGCTTTTCAAAGTTTCTGGTAGAGCCTCCACTCCCGCAAATAACGATGGAATAACTGTAAATAATGTTGTCAATCCAAAAATCCATCTCGACTCACCAATCAATGGTGTTAAAACTGCCACAATAATCAAAACAATGGCCAGAGGATATAGGAACATTAAAACGGGTGTCGAATAGTTGATCAATTTTGTTAAGCCAATATTAGCAATCAAAAATGAAATTACACCAACTACAATTAAGGTAATTTGATATTTAAACTTGGGAAACATCTCTTCAGCAGTTTCACCAAAAGCTGTTGTTAAACCAATTGAAGTTTTCAAACAAGCAATAATTGCAATCAAAGCTAACAATAGACTACCAAACGAACCAAAATAATAATTGAAAACTTGTGCTAAAGTTACTCCACCATTAGAAGCTAATGGCAACTTGGCTACACTCATTGTTCCTATTAATGCTAAGAAACCATAAATCACACCCATGATTACCACACTGATAACACCAGATTTGATGGTATCTTTGGCAATCTGACCAGGATGTGTGATTCCTAATGACTTAATCGTATCGATTACCACAACACCAAAAGCTAATGAAGCCAAGGCATCCATCGTATTGTATCCCTCGGTAAATCCAGTCAGAATTGGACTTGTCGCATATTGATTTTGTGGAACAGCTTGCAAATTACCCATTGGTTTTATAAAAGCTGTCACTATCAAGATTCCTAGTAAAACTAGAAAAATTGGCGTTAACCACTTACCAACATAAGTCATCAACTTACTTGGCTTTCTCGATAATAACCATGTTACAACAAAGAAAATGGCTGAAAAGATTAATAATACTAAACTCTGATGTCCTTTATCAACAAAAGGTGCGATTCCTAATTGAAATGAAATTGTCGCTAATCTTGGAATGGCAAACAACGGACCCATTGTCATATAAAGTAGAATTGTAAAAACATAAGCAAACGGGCGATTAACTTTTCCCGCTAAATCAAAGACACTATTACTACCCGTAATTCCCATACTGGCAACTCCTAGAAGTGGTAACCCTACTCCAGTAATCAAAAGTCCAATAATAGCCAGTCCAACATTCTTTCCAGCTTGTTGACCAAGATAGACCGGAAAAATCAGGTTTCCGGCTCCAAAAAATAATCCAAATAACATTGAACCAATAAAGAATAAACTTCTCCAAGTTAATTTTGTTTTCATTTGCTTCACTCTCTTAACTAAACTCATTTAAATATCATAATCAAATCAACGTTTCGACACAACTAATATTTAAATTTTCACAAAAAAAAGACATCCATCAGGATGTCTAAATATACTCACATATCTATTATTTAACAACATATGTATCTTGTACCCATTCGTTAGTAGCAACACGATAGTAAGTGTGACCATTAAGAACTCTTGTTTGATCAGTTTGCCATGGTGTGTTGTTACCTAAAGCACGATTAGTAATTACTGAATATGTACCATCACTTTGTAGAGCAAGCAATTTTACATAAGGACTAGCACTATTTCTAACTGTAATAACGCCCTTTTGGGTATCTTGTGAACCACTGTTTGTTTGAGCAGTACCATCATATTGTGTCAAATTGTATGTTGAGATGATGTTGTTCAATGAAGAAGCATAGTTAGGAGCTGTTGCATATCTACCTTGTAGCCATGCAGTTGCATCCTTATATGAACTTGTGTTTTCTTTCCATGTACCCTTGTAATAGCTAGAATTCCATGAAACACCATTACGAAGTTTGTCACCATTATCTAAGAATGATTCGTAGTAACTAGGATACTTTCTGAAGTTAGCATAAATTGTATACCAACCTTTTGATGCACTGTATTCAGATGTAGGCATTGTTACAAAAGCACCATTATAGTCACCCTTAATACCAAACAAGTTATGACCTTGAGTAGCTAATGTTGAAGCACCCCAACCACTTTCAAGAATGGCTTGTGCCAACATTACTGACGTATATAGGTTATATTTTGAAGCAGCCTTTTGAGCCATAGGAACGGCTTCATTTAAAAAGGCTTGTTGTTGTGAAGATGATAATCCTGAAGCAGCTTGCACGATTGCTGTAGCATTTGATGCTGCATATGATGACTCACTAGCTGCTTGCACGATTGAAGAATTGGCAACAGTTGTATCAGCCTTTTTTACGTCAGAGCCAGCAATGACGTTTTCATCGTTATTTTGTGATTTATTATTTACTTGTTCTGTATTTGTGTCAGATGCTGTAGAATCTGCATCGGTTGTAGCGGCTGATACTACTGAAGGCGTAGCAGTCGCAGCCAATGTTCCAAGTACCAAGGCACTTGTAATTAGATTTTTTTTAGACATAGAATGTTTCCCCTTAATGAATAATCTAGTTATAGATTACTATTTACAAAATTTAGTTTCAATAAAACCCGGATTTTGTAACAAGAATTAAACATTCGAAAATAAATTGTAATTTTTTGTTACTTGACATTAAGAAATTCTTAAGAAATTTAAGATTTTTTTACATCAAATAAACCAATTACATCTTTTCCAAAAGAAATTGGATAACAAATTCCATAAAAATGAAATGTTTAATTGAATAAACCCATTGGTAGCCAAATTAATTTTTAAAAATAGAGAGCATAATCCCCTTTTTTCACGCCATCCGGGCTTTTTTACGCCTCCTTTATATGTGATTTTTTACACTACCATGAAAATTTTACAATAAAAAAAACCGCCCTTCAGCGATTTTCTATAATTTTGAAGTTAACTTAACATTTGGATATTTGTTAGCAAACCAGTTTTCAGCAAATTTATTCTCAAATAAGAACAATGGTTTATCATCCAAATCTTTCACTAACATATTTCTAGTTGATGACATTGAAGCATCTAGTTGTTCAGGATCGACCCAACGGGCAATTCTAGAACCAATTGGTTTCATAACGACATCACAATTATACTCGTTTTTCATTCTAAATTGGAAGACTTCAAATTGAAGTTGTCCAACTGCGCCTAAAATATAGTCATTAGTTGTATATTTCTTGTAAAGTTGAACCGCACCCTCTTGAACCAATTGTTGCATCCCTTTGTGGAATGACTTTTGTTTCATAACATTCTTAGCTTGAACTTCCATAAACATTTCCGGTGTAAATTGAGGTAAATCTTCAAATTGAACTGACTTTTTGCCCTCATAAATCGTATCACCAATTTGGAAATTACCAGTATCATACAAACCAACAATATCACCGGCAACAGCGGTCTTAACTGTTTCTCTTTGATCAGACATGAATTCAGTCGCATTATTCAAACGCATCACTTTGCCTGTACGATTCAAAGTTACATCCATTCCACGGACAAACTCACCTGAACAAATACGTACAAAAGCAATTCTATCACGATGATTAGGATTCATATTGGCTTGAATTTTAAAGACAAAACCAGAGAATGTTGGATCATCAGGCTTTACGACTTCTTCACTATCTTGTTCCTTATGTTCGGCTGGAGCTGGTGCCATATCCAAGAATGTATTCAAGAAAGTCTCCACACCAAAGTTAGTCAAAGCTGAACCGAAGAATACAGGAGTTTGATTACCTGCTAAAACTTTATCCAAATCAAACTTGTTACCAGCTTCTTTAATCAAATCAACTTCACCTAATGCTTGTTCGTAGACACCCTCTTCCTCAATTGGATTAGATTCAGCCAATTGTCCTTTATCATTCAAAGGTAGGAAACGATCATCGCCATCTTTACGGTAAAGTTCCAAACGATTATTACTAATATCGTATAATCCCTTTAATTCCTTACCCATACCGATAGGCCAATTCATAGCACAACCCTCGATATTCAAAAGATCTTCCAATTCAGCAATCAAATCAAGCGGATCACGACCATCACGATCAAGTTTATTCATAAATGTGAAGATAGGAATACCACGTTTTTTAACAACTTTAAATAATTTCTTTGTCTGTGGTTCAATACCCTTGGCAGAATCAATTACCATGACTGCAGCATCAACCGCCATCAATGTACGATAAGTATCTTCAGAGAAATCCTCATGTCCTGGAGTATCCAAAATGTTGATATCCTTATCATGATAATGAAATTGCATAACAGAACTGGTAACAGAAATACCACGTTTCTTTTCAATTTCCATCCAATCACTAGTTGCAAATTGACCAGATTTCTTAGCTTTAACTGTACCAGCAGAACGAATAACTCCACCAAAGTAAAGCATTTGTTCAGTAATAGTTGTTTTACCAGCATCCGGGTGAGAGATGATGGCAAAGGTCCTACGTTTATTTACTTCTTGTTCTAATTGTTTTTGATCCATATTTTATTAACACACAGAATTTCTGTGCACTTTATTCCTCCATACATACTTTGTAACTTAATTCTTCATCGAAAAAAAAGAAATACAGTTAGTATTTCTTTTTGAACATGTTTGAGGTAACTGTCTTTAATTTACTATCTGGTACAGTCACAATAACATTTTCAATTCTTGATCCATTCAATTCACCAGATGTAATTACAGTTCCATCTTTTAATTCGAATGACTTGGGATGTTTAGGATCAGGTATCTCACCAATATTCATAATCAGATAACCTGCAATCGTATCAACATCTTCTACTTGAATCTCTTCTTCAAATAATTCATCAAAATCTTCAATTGTCATTAAACCAATGACAGAAAATTTATTAGCACCCAAACGTTGGAAATTCTTCGTTACAGGATCATATTCATCATCAATTTCCCCAACGATTTCTTCCAAAATATCTTCAATCGTAGCTAAACCGACAATTCCCCCATACTCATCAACCACCATAGCAATTTGAGTTTGTGTACTACGCATTTTTAAAAGCAAGGCGTCAATATTAGTTGCTTCGGGAACAAACAATGGTTCCTTCATAATTGATTTTAAATTGATATTCTCAAAACCAATTTCTCGAGACTTCTTCAACAAATCCTTAATATGAACAATTCCAATAACGTTATCCTTGTCGCCACCATACAACGGAATTCTTGAATATGGTTGTTCTAGAATTGCATCAATATTCTCATCAACAGGATTATTGATGTCGATCATAAAGGTATCCATTCTCGGTGTCATGATTTCTCGTGCTGTCTTATCACCGAAACGAATGATTCCTTGTAACATTTGATATTCATCGGAATTAATTGTTCCACTATTACGTGATTTACGTAAAGTAGCAATCATTTCATTTCTAGAAATAGGATCATCCTTTTGACTGAAATCAATCGGCGTGATCCTCGTCAACATATTAATTGTTTTATCCAACAACCAAACAAATGGACGCAAAATCTTACCAACAAATCTTATAAAAGGTTCAGTAAAACTAGCCACCTCATAAGGTTTTTGTAACGCTATTCTCTTCGGATACAGTTCACCGAAAACTAAGGTAATAAACGATAGAATTATCGTTATAATAATGATTGAAATTTCGTGACTACCTGGAAATTTACCAATCAAAGATTCTACCCTCGTACTTAAAGTAGTTGCCGCACTAGCTGATGACAAGAAGCCTGCTAAGGTAATCGCTACTTGAATCGTAGATAGGAACTTATTGGGATTATTAATCGCCTGTAATATTTTCTGAGCCCGTTTATTTTCACTCTTTGCTTTTTCCTCAACGGACGTCTTATTAACAGAAACTATCGCCATTTCGCCTGCTGCAAAAAAAGCATTTAATAATGTTAAAACTATTATTAAAATCAGCTGCCCGGAAAGCGACGCTCCAGAAGAGTCACCACTCATTTAACTCGCACTCACTTTCATTTGTAAACTTAAACATAAACAAAACAATTATAACAGGTGTTTATGTATTCAACAATAAACCTTTTTCATGTTAAAATAAGAACATTAGTATATAGGGAGTAATCAAAAATGTCTAATAAAAAAATTTCCATCATCTACCTATTTTTCTTCATCATCCCTTATGTTCTCTGTTTGTCGATCATCGGGGTATCATATAACTCATTAGTTCTACACGCTTTGACTTGGAGAATTGTTGTTGGTGGAATTGTGGGAGCTTTTGGTATGTTTGCTGTTAAGGTAATTGCTCAACGTCCTGTTTTGATTATGTACCGTAGCTCAACTAGAAAAATTCTCAAAGATCTCTTACGTTTTTTTGTACTTGAACGTAACAAAGTTGTCATTGGTGCAAATCTTTTTGTTGATTTTTGGCTATCGATGCTAAGCATTTATCTCATTGCTCGTTTTTTACCATTGAGTTTAATCCTTGGTCGTACAATGGGTTGGTTGGTCTTCTTATTGATGATTTCATTGACTTTAGCATCATATTTGGAATTTGAGTCACTTTCAATTTATACAGAAAAAAAGAAATAATCCTTGACTAATTAATTTTTTAATTGTAAATTTGAGTCATCTTAATTGCAGGAGGAATTTGACATGTTGAAATTTAACCAAGAAAACATTAAATCATGTTGTTGTGTAGTAATTGACAAAAATTACTATACTTTTTCGACATGTCTAATACCACTCAATTGATAAACAAGTAGTGCAAACTGTAAATCAAGAGGAGCTGACATTAGTCGGCTCCTCTTTTTGTTTGCCAAACTTAGAAAGGAGATACTTGTGGAACCTATTAGAATTGGAATTTTAAATTTAATGCAAAATAAAATCGAAACCATGAACAATTTTCAGAAGGCTTTAGACCTTGATAACGTCGAATTAACTTTTTACTATTCAGCCACTCGTTACGTTGATCGTGTACTCGATTCCGAAATAACAGATAACATGAAACCTCTAGATTTAGAAGAAGTTAAGGATCTTGATGGTTTTATTATTAGCGGTAGTCCAGTTGAAAAATTAGATTTTCCTCAAGTTTCCTACTTTGATGAAATCAATGATTTGATTGATCAATTAAATCAGACCAATATTCCACAACTTTATGTCTGTTGGGGCGCCATGGCTGCCCTTAATCGTATATATAACATTCAAAAAAAACTTTTACCTCACAAGGTATTCGGAATCTTTCAAAACCAAATTTTAAAGGATTCTAAATATCTTGAAAACATCAGTGACAACTTTCCTGCACCTCACGCTCGTTATGCCGAAATGGATCACGAAGAAATACAGAATAACCCTCACCTATCAGTCAAAGCTATCAGTGAAAATGGTTTACTAACTTTGGCCGAAACCGTCGATAAGAATCAAACTTTTATCTTTTCACATTTGGAATATCAAAGAGATGGTTTAGATAAAGAATATCGTCGTGAATTGGCCAGTTCCAAGGTAAAACATCCACTTCCAGCTTTAAATTACTATTCACCATTAGATAAGAAGCCAACTTTTGCTTGGAAGCAAACACAACTTAACTTTTATCACAATTGGCTTCAATCAGTTTCAGAATATAAATTAACTACTTGTTAAGGAGATTATTATTATGACAAAAATTGCTCAAAATATTACAGAACTTATTGGAAATACACCTATCGTTAAACTAAACAACGTCGTTCCTGAAGATGCCGCTGACGTTTATGTAAAATTAGAGTTCTTCAATCCTGGCAGCTCTATCAAAGATAGAATTGCTCTTTCAATGATTGAAGCTGCTGAAAAGACTGGCAAGATCAAGCCTGGTGATACCTTAGTTGAACCTACTTCTGGTAACACTGGTATCGGTTTATCATTAGTTGCTGCTGCTAAGGGTTACCATTTAATCATTACAATGCCTGAAACAATGAGTATTGAACGTCGTAAGTTAATGCAAGGTTACGGTACTGAATTGATTTTGACACCTGGTAAAGATGGTATGGGCGGTGCTATTAAGAAAGCTACTGACCTATCTAAGGAAAATGGCTACTTTATGCCTATGCAATTCCAAAATCCTGCTAACCCTGCTATTCATGAAGCTACTACTGGTAAGGAAATCGTTGCAGCTTTCGGCGACACTCCAGTTGATGGTTTTGTAGCCGGTGTCGGTACTGGTGGTACTCTTTCTGGCGTTAGTCATGCTCTAACTAAAAAATATCCTAATGTAAAGGTTTGGGCTCTTGAAGCCGCTGAATCTCCCCTGTTAAAGGAAGGAAAAACTGGTGCTCACAAAATTCAAGGTATCAGTGCCGGCTTCATTCCCGATACACTCGATAAGGATGCCTACTCAGATATAATAGAAGTAACTAGTGACCAAGCTATTCAGATGGCACAAGAAGTTAGCCACAAAGAGGGATTTCTACCAGGTATTTCTGCCGGTGCCAATATATATGGAGCCATTCAAATTGCCAAGAAACTTGGTAAGGGTAAAACTGTTGTTACTGTTGCACCCGATAACGGTGAACGATATTTATCAACTGACTTATTTAAATTTTAGAAGTCATATCTTTTTTAAGTATTTTTATTTTATGAGAGAATAGAAAATGGTAATTTTCTATTAGAGGGGGATTTTTTATAATGAAAAAGCGTATAGCTTTAATTTTAACAATGATTGCGGCCTTTGTTTTGGTTCTAACTGGTTGCTCAAACAAGAGTGCTAACAGTGATACTAAAACTGATGGTACTTTAACTATCGGTTTGGAAGGTACTTATGCACCTTATTCATACCGTGATAATGGTAAATTAAAAGGATTCGAAGTTGATCTTGGTAAGGCCATTGCTAAGAAACTTGATCTAAAGGCTAAATTTGTTCCAACAAAATGGGACTCATTAATTGCCGGTTTAAATTCTAATACTTTCGATGTTGTTTTGAACAACGTTGCAAAGAACCCATCACGTGAGAAACACTACATCTTCTCAACACCTTACATTTATTCAAAATCTGTCATTATTACTAAAGATGGCACAGGAATTAATTCTGTAAATGATATTAAAGGTAAGAAGATTTCTGCTGGTACTGGTACTGACAACTATAATCATGCCGAAAAATTTGGTGCTAAAGTTGTTCCTGCAGCCGATTTCCAAACTGACATGTCAATGATCAATCAAGGACGTGTTGCTGGTGCCTTCAATTCTAAGGAAGCCTTCTTATATTGGAAGGAAAGTCATAAGAACACTGATTTGAAATACATTACTATTCCAAATAGCAAACTTGAACCATCAGAAATTGCACCAATTTACAACAAGAAATCAACTCATCTACGTAACCGTGTAAATAAAGCTATCAAAGAACTATATAAAGACGGTACAATGAAGAAGCTTTCTAATAAATACTTCGGTGAAGATATCACCAAAAAATAAACTTTAAAATTATCGAGGGGGTTATAACTTCATGTGGCACACTATCATTACTTCGTTACCGGCAATGATTTCTGCAATGTTGCAGTATACCATTCCGTTGGCCATCATTTCTTTTATCTTTGGCCTGATCTTAGCCGTATTAACAGCTCTAATTAAATTTATCCAACCGAGTGAAAACAAATTAATCAAATATCCTTGGTTAGTACTTCGTGCGATTGCTAACTTCTATGTTTGGTTATTCCGTTCTACTCCACTGTTGGTTCAATTGTTCATTATCTTCTTTGGTCTTCCAAGTGCTGGCGTTCAACTATCACCATTCATTGCTGCCGTAATTGGTTTCTCATTGAATACTGGAGCCTATGCTTCAGAAACGATTCGTTCAGCCTTGTTATCAGTTCCGCAAGATCAATGGGATGCAGCTTTTACATTGAACTTTACGACTAAGCAAACATTAATGAAGATTGTGTTGCCACAAGCTGTTAGAATTGCTCTACCACCACTATCCAATTCATTCATTGGTTTAGTGAAAGATACATCTCTAGCCAGTTCCATTACAATTTTGGAAATGTTCCAAGTCAGTCAACAAATCACTGCTAAAAACTTCCAACCATTATTAATGTACTCATTGGCTGCTTTCTTGTATGCTGTTGTCTGCTCGTTACTTACTCTATTGCAACATTATCTCGAACGGAGAACTTCAAAATACGTTAAAGGAAGTGAAGCTTAATGATTTCATTAAAGAATATTGTTAAAACCTATGGTAAAAAACAAGTCCTTAAAAATCTTAGTGTTGACTTCCCTGATGGTAAAACAACGGTTATTCTGGGACCTTCTGGTTCTGGTAAGTCGACACTACTAAGATCACTTGATCTTTTAGTTCGACCTGAGAGTGGAACCTTAAGTTTCTCTGATCTACAACTCGATTATTCCAAACCTGTTTCTAAAAAGCTCAGTTTTGATGTTCGTAAAAAAACTAGTATGGTTTTTCAAAATTGGAATCTCTTTCCTAATTTGACTGTAATTAAGAACATCACTACTGCTCCTGAAACAGTGCTTGGTAAATCCAAAAAAGAAACTGAAGAACGTGCTCATAAATTACTTGCTCAAGTTGGATTGTCAGAATATGCTGATCGTTATCCTAGCCAACTATCCGGTGGACAACAACAACGTATATCAATTTGCCGTGCTTTAGCAATGGACCCCGAATACATCCTTTTGGATGAACCCACCAGTGCCCTTGATCCAGAATTAGAAACACAAGTTCTTTTGATTTTGGAGGAGCTAAGTAAGATGGGCCAGGCAATGATCATTGTTACTCATAACATGGAGTTTGCTCGTTCAGTCGCTGACAAAATTGTCTTCGTTGAAGATGGCGACATTCTCTTTGACGGTTCTCCGGATGAATTCTTCAATCACCCAACAACAAGAATTAAAGACTTTCTGTCAGGTATCTCATTTAACGAAGAAAAATAGTAATAATCCCTAATAAAAAAGCAGCCAATAAATGGCTGCTTTTTTGCTAGGGATTATTTTACTTGCTCAACAAATTCAAATCTATCATTATCGAAAGTTAATTTAAGTACAGCACAATTATGAAAGCTGATCTTCTTAGCAATCTTTTCCATTGAGAATAATGACTGCATAAACATTAACATCACTGCTCCATGACAAACTACTAATGCATTTTCATCATCAGATACTTGTGACATTGTCTTCTTAAGAGTCTCAACAACACGAGCTTGAAATTCTATAGCTGACTCACCACCAAATTCAACAAAGAAATCACCATAAGAACCGTCAGTATAGTAAGTTTGAGGTAAGAGTGCTTCACTTTCACCTTCAAAAATACCAAAATCCCATTCCTTAACTCCTTTTAAACGTTGATAAGGTTGATCAGTTACTAATTCCAAAGTATCGGAAGCACGTTCTTGTGTTGATGAAAAGCAATGATCAAAGTGCATTTGATGTTCTACAAAAAATTGCTTTGTTGCTTTAGCATCCTCAATTCCCTTAACTGTTAAAGGTGAATCACAGGCTCCCTGTGTTTTTTCTAGTTTATTAAACAGCGTTTGTCCATGACGCATCAAATATAGTGTCTTCATCTCAATTTCTCTCCCAAAATCTGATATACGCCTAGAATACGCGACTTTTACTTTTGAAACTACAAATTTAAGTCGAAAATTAAAATCAATTTACCACATTGATTGTTTTAAGATATTTAAATTCGTTATTCTCAAATTCGAACTTCAAAACAGAACAATTCTTCATTTCTACGTGCTTGACGATTTCCTTCAGTGGAATCCAATTCTTCAAGAATAAATAAATTGAAGCACCATGGCCTACGATTAAGATTTTTTGATTATCTTTACGATTCATAATATCAGTCAAAACTCTTACCATTCGTGCTTGAACGGCATCTGCTGAATCACCACCGTACGGAACAAAAGCATCTCCGACTGAACCAATTTTTGAATCATATTTAGGATTTAGTCGTTGATTCTCACCTTCAAAGACACCAAAATTCCATTCTTTTAATCCCTTCAAACGCTGGTAGGGCTGATTAGTTACTAATTCTAAAGTGTTGGAGGCTCGTTCCTGCGTTGACGAATAGGCGTGGTCAAATTCTATTTGATTATCCTTAAAGTACTGACCAACTCTTTTAGCATCGGCAATGCCCTTTGAGGTCAAAGGCGAATCGCAGACGCCCTGAATCTTACCTAATGCATTAAATTGTGTCTGTCCATGTCGCATTAAATATAAGGTTTTGACCATTCTAATTCACTTCAATCGTTTTCTGATATTTGAAAATACCTTGATCATATTCGAATTCAATTACCGAACAATTAGTAATGTGTGGCAATCGTTCAGTGATCCACTTCAATGTAAACATATGAATAGCTCCACCGTGGCTAACAGCTAAGACGTTTTGACCGTCTGTTGCCTGCTCCATAACATTAGTTAATGTTCGATTGATTCTACTTTGTACTTCATTGGCAGCTTCCCCTTTGTAGGGTACAAAGAAATCACCATATGAACCTATTTTAGGATCAGATTTGGGATTTAATTTTTCACTTTCACCTTCAAAGACACCAAAATTCCATTCTTTTAACCCTTTAAGCCGTTGATACGGTTGATTAGTTACCAATTCTAAGGTATCGGAAGCTCTTTCTTGAGTTGATGAATATGCATGATCAAAAGTTAATTGATGTTCTTTAAAATATTGACCAACCTTTTTAGCATCGGCAATTCCTTTTGGCGTTAATGGAGAATCGCATGCTCCCTGAATTTTATGTAGTTCATTAAATTGAGTTTGTCCATGGCGCATTAAATAAAGTTTTTTTGTCATTCTATTTCTCCTTCAACAGATTAATAAAATTCTTTTGATAAATATTGTCTTTTTGAGTATCAGTAATGTTCATTTCATCAATTGCTTGCATGATTTCTTTGGTTGCTCCATTAGGCATTACGGCAAAAGGCGCATCTGTCCCAAAGACTAAATGTTTTGAACCATAAAAGTCTAGTGCTAATTCTAAAGCCTTAGGATTACCCAGAATTGCTGTATCAACATAAAACTTCTTAAAATCCTCATAATGTTTAGGCAAAGTATATTTAATCCGTCCAGCAAAAAATGGCACCATTGCTCCTGCATGATGAACGATTATCTTTAAATCAGAATACTTTTCGAAATAATCAGCCGAAACAAGTTGGTACATGGCTTGTGTTAATTCATATTCCCAGCTGAAAGTCAGATTGTTATCTGGCTTTCTATCATCAAACACGGGATGTAACCAAATTGGAACATTTAATTTTGCAGCTATTTTAAACACTCCTTCAAATTCTGGGTCAGCAATCGACTTTCCTAAAGCTCTTGTAAAAATTTGAATTCCCACTAAAGATGAATTTTTAGAAACTTCCTGAATGATTCTGATGGTCTCATCCAGATTATTCATAGGTACCATTGCTACAACTGATTCAAAAATATCGGCATTGTCTTTTTGAATCTGTATCATTTCTTCATTGGCATCCCAGCACATTCGAGCAGACTTTTCTCCATCAAAATAATCTTCAGGATTTAAATTAACGTTTGAAATAACCTGTTTAACATTCTGAGGAAAGTCGTGATGACGCAATTTTAAATCTGTTAAAGATGGAATCTGCAAAAAAAGATTGTCCTCAATAATACTGGGGACATCTTTTTTAATACTCTTCAACAGATTGGCTGGCAAAACGTGTGCAAAAACATCTAATTTTTGACTCATAATTTTTTCACCTATCCTATCAATCATTAACGAGTAAAATCATTTTCTTCTTTAGTAAAAGCACCGACTAACTTATGTGGTAAATATGGTGCTTCCATATATCTCACATCTTCATTATCCAATTTAATATTCAAAGCATCAACGGTACTGGCCAAATGATCTGGATTAGTTGCACCAATGATTGGGGCCACAACTTGTTTCTTTTGCAGTAACCAAGCAATGGCAACTTGAGCCATCGTAACATGATGTTTAGTTGCTACTTCCGAAACTCGTTTAACAATTTCCATATCGTTTTGTTCCGCATTATTATATTTACTTTCAGCAACCTTATCAGTCTGAGCACGTTTAGTCTTACCATCCCAAGTTGAACGTGTCAGGTGTCCTGAGGCTAAGGGACTATATGGTGTTATCGCAATATTTTCGTCTTCACAAAGTGGGAGCATCTCACGTTCTTCCTCACGGTATAAGAGGTTCAGGTGATCTTGCATTGAAACAAATTCAGTCCAATTATGTTCTCTAGCAACCGCTTGGGCACGTTCAAATTGCCAAGAATACATGGCTGAAGCTCCAATATATCTAGCTTTTCCTGATTTAACTACATCATGCAAAGCTTCCATAGTTTCTTCAATTGGAGTGTTGTAATCCCAGCGATGAATGATATACAGATCAACATAATCCATATCTAATCGTTTTAAACTTTTATCAATTTGAGTCATGATAGCTTTACGTGATAATCCGTGTTGGTTAGGTTTATCAGATTGGCTGAAGAATACCTTTGTAGCGACTACTACTTCATCACGATTAGCATACTTTTTTAATGCTCTTCCTAAAAACTCTTCACTATCACCGTAAGAATAAATATTGGCCGTATCAAAAAAATTGATTCCCAAATCTAAAGCTTTTTTAACCACTTGTTCACTTTTATCATAGTCAATAGCCCAAGGGAAAACACCTGTTTCTGGGCGTCCAAAGCCCATTGTTCCTAAACAGATCCTTGAAACATCCAATCCTGTATTACCCAGTTTACGATAATCCATTATTGTCTCCTTTACCAAAATTCATTTAATAACTCTTTATTTCATAGGTTTTTCCCATTCTCTGATAGTGCTTACGGCCGTCTTATCTCCAAGTTCATCCAATTGTGTTAACTCTTCTGCACTCAATACTACTTTGGCCGCCTTAGCTGCATCTTCAATATGTTTAACTTTTGTGGCACCAATAATAGGAACCGTTCCCTTATTAACAGCCCAAGCAGTCGCAATTTGAGCAACATCAATATCATGCTTTTGAGCAATTTTACTCATGCCTTTGATCAAATCTTCTAATTCATCAAGTTTGGAATTATATGATTTAGCTCGATCACTACCTGCAGGGAAAGGATGTTGACTATTGTATTTACCCGAAAGTGCTCCTTGTTCCAAGACCATGTACGCAAAGAAAGTAATATCGTTTTTATTACAATAATCAATAATTCCAGAGGTTTCAGAAGTTCGATTCAACAAACTGTAATGATTTTGAACGGCTGAAATCTTTAACCCTTCTTTATTCAAAATTTCATTAGCTTGTTTGATCTCAGCTAAACTATGATTAGAAACACCAATATTTTTAATTTTTCCGCTCTTTGCCAATGGAATAATCTTTTCTGTCCATTTTGAAACATCAGCCGGATTATGAATCCAATAAATATCAATATAGTCAGTATTCAATCTTTTAATACTGCCATCAAACATATTTTCAACTGGTTGATCTGTATTATCAGCTATTTGTGGCGTAAATTTTGTAGATAAAATAATTTTATTACGATCAATATTTTTCACAAATTGACCTAGGACTTCTTCTGAAGCTCCCATTCCATAAACGGCTGCTGTATCCCAAAGATTCAAGCCTAAATTCATAGCCGTTTCAAATACTGGTTTTAGATCTTCCTCAGTTAAACTATTTCCAAAAACTTTATTGCCTTTTGACTTATCTTCTCCCCAAGCCCAAGTTCCTAATGCAATTTTAGGTAAATTATTCATAATTATTTCTCCTTTAATTCTTTCATTTTAAATTTCAAATAATCGATTCTTTCCAATTGTTTCTCTTGTAAATGAATCTGCTGTAATTTTTTTTTACGCTTATTATTTAGCAATGCTATAATCTCTTCTTTAGAATCACTAGTCTCTAATAAAAGATGCATATATTCCTTAACTTCTTCATTATTAAAGCCAACATCATGTAAAGCCATGATTGTACTTAAACGTTCCAGATCCTGATCATCATATTGCCACTCACCCATCACATACTTAACGACATTACACAGACCCCCAGATTCGTATTCATCAAGCACTTCAATTGGAATCCGATATTTTTGGCTAACTTCTTTTTTATTCATAATTAATCTTTCCTACAAAAAAATAGACATCCCTTAACGGAACATCTATATTATCAAACCATTTATGTGAAATGTATAATGCTTATTTTTCATCATCCGAAATACCTTCTAGGTATTTCTTAGTAAAATCAATAAAGGCCAACACATTACGAGCTGCTATCTGATCAGCTTTCCAGGCTAAAACAGAATTATAAGTTAATGCTGGTTTCAGAGGAACAAATTTCATTCCCTTATAATGAGCCTCCAACTTCAGACACAAAACACTACCAAGACCGGCTCGAGCCATAATAACGGCATTATAAAGCAAATTATAATTTGCAGCTATATTAATTTGCTTTAAATCACTCCCAAACCAATGATTCAACTCGCTTTCCATAGGCCGACTATTAGACATAATCAATGTTTGATTTCGCAAGTCTTTTGATTCTACATAATCCAATTGAGCTAAAGGTGAGTCAACTGCTGTCATAACACCCCATTGTTCAGTTGGATGCATTCTAGCAAAATCATATTTCTCAGTACTAACTGGTTCAATCAATAATCCTAGGTCCAATAACCCTTGTTCAATTCCCCATTTAGTATCCTTTGAATTACCACTTTGAATTTTGAAAGTTACTAATGGATATTTTTGCCGAAATGCTGCCATGATTTGAGACAGCTCATTCATACTCTGCAGTTCACCACCACCAATAGCAATTTCTCCAGCAATCTCCCCTTTATCTTTAGTCATTTCTTCTTTAATTTTGTCACTCAGTTGGCGCATCTCTTCAGCTCTGCGTCTTAACAATAGACCGTCCTCAGTCAAAGTTATTTTATGACTTTGACGAACAAACAATTTTGTACCCAATTCTTCTTCCAACGCCGCAATTTGTCTGGAAAGTGTTGGTTGACTGACATGTAATAAATTAGCTGCTCGAGTAATATTTTCTTCACGCGCAATCATCAAAAAATAATTTAAAACACGTAATTCCATTTCTTATTCCCTCCTGAATACTAAAAAAGACCACCTACAGGTGATCTTACTAGGATATAGCAATCCTAATGGTGTGACAGTTCCTCATATCTTTGCATCCAAAGATCAACATAGGCCTGTGAAAATGGGCCTTTTTTCTGATCGATCCAATCAATTAAAACGTCGACATTATAATGTAAAATTGTATCTATTTCGGGTGGATAATTCCACATTTTACTGTGTGCTGCATATTCATCTACATCTAGCAGTCTTTTTTCTCCATCCGGAAAAACTTTAACATCTAAATCATAATCAATATATTTAATAGCTTCTTTATCTAAGGCAAACGGTGTTGCTAGATTGCAATAATAGGACACTCCACTATTCCGAATCATAGTAACAATGTTGAACCAGTACTTTCTATGAAAATAGACTAATGCTGGTTCTCTAGTTACCCAACGACGTCCGTCCGCTTCTGTAACAAGAGTATTCTCATTACAACCGATAATCTCATTCTCACTTGTCTTTAGCACCATTGTTTCACGCCAAGTACGATGTAAATGACCATCATGCTTATAACTCTGGATTGCTACGTAATCCCCTTCTCTAGGAACTTGCATAACTTACCCAGCTTTCTAAACCTAATTCTTATCCAAAAAAAGTATAACAGAGCTGTGAAACGATTGAAAGATAAACAGTTAATTGTTAGCATCCAAAACACGTTTGATTTCATCATAATGATAACCTTTAGTCATTAAATAATTAATCAATTTAGCCTGTGTATCATAACGATGCTGAACTTTTTCAATCATCTTCTTTAATTTATCAAGTTCCTCATCTTCATCAACTTCTAAATCCAATTTTTTAATAGCCTCATTAGTAATCTCACTATTAAAGCCTTTTTGATATAAGCTCTGACGAATTTTCGTCAGCATTTGTTGAAATGAGGCTCGTTTTTGTTTTCGTGCCTGCTTCTTAGCAAACTCTATAGCATTCTCCAATAAAGTATCCTGATCAATATCAAATAAACTATCCTGAATGATATTGTCTGGTACACCTTTTTGAAACAACTTTTGCTCAATTATTTTAGGTCCGTTAGCCGTCATTCGTAATTGATCAGTGATGAAACTCTTAGCATAACTAGCGTCATCCAAATAGTGCAAATTACGCAATTTTTCTAGTGTAAACTCAACAGCATCTTTGTGGTATTCCTTCTTATATAGATACTCTTTAATTTCTTTTTCCGTTCGTAATTGATAGCTTAGATAATTTACTGCATCACCATAAGCCTTATTTACATTTTCTCGATGTTCAATCTCCGCAACTTGTTGATCGGTTAATTCTACGTCCTTCATTAAACGGAATTCGATCAATGTAGTTTCTGCTACAGGAAAAGCATACTTACCATCAAGGTAAATATTGTAACGCCCCTTACGTTTCTGGGCCTGAATTTTCGTAACTTTTGCCAAAATATTATTACCTCACATGTTATACTCAAGTGTAAGTTTATCGCAAAAACATTCAAAGGAAAAATTATGGATACAAATATAACTCAAGAACTAAAAGTTGGTGACAAATTTCCACTGACTATCAAACGAATCGGTATCAACGGCGAAGGCATTGGCTTTTTCAAGCATGTCATCGTTTTCGTACCAAAAGCCGTCCCTGAAGATGTCATCGTCTGTGAAGTCACTGACGTGCACCCTCGTTTTCTCAATGGTCGTATTCACAAAATCAGACAGGCCAGTCGTTTCAGAAATCCTGAAACACCTGCTTTAGCCGATAAAGTTGGTGGTCTAGATTTTGCACACATTAAATATGAAGATCAATTAAAATTTAAGGCTGACATTCTCCGCGAGTCACTCGAAAAATATAAGCCCTACGCATATGAAAAATACAATATTCGCCCAACCGTAGCTTCAGTTCAACAAGAAAAATACCGTAACAAAGCTCAGTTCCCTATCCAAGAAATAGATGGTGAAATTCGCTGTGGCCTTTATAAAACAGGTACACAAGAATTAGTCGATCTAACTGAAATGCCAACGCAAATGGATTTGACTATGTCTGCCATGCGTAAAATTGTTGAAATTATTAAAGATTTGGAAATTCCCGTTTTCAATCCTAAACAAAAATCAGGAATTCTCAGTATGATCGTCATTCGTGAATCAGTTGAATTTAACCAACTTCAAGTTACTTTCATTACTCGTTCACCAAAATTCATCAAAGAACATCAATTAATTGAACGTATTCAAAAAGAAATTCCTGAAGTTAGTTCAATTTCCCAGAATATCAACAAAGAAGACCAAGGTGCTGTTTGGGGTGACGAAACTAAATTACTCTGGGGTGACGAATATCTTCAAGAAGATATCAACGGTTACATCTTTAATTTTTCACCACGTGCCTTTTTACAATTGAACTCACTTCAAACTGATAAATTATATGATTTAGTCAACCAAGCTTTGGAGCCTACTCAAAGAGACATTCTTCTAGATGCATATTGTGGAGTTGGCACAATCGGTATTACTATGTCAGAGACCGTTAAACATATTTACGGAATCGAAATCATTCCCGAAGCTATTGAAGACGCTAAAGCAAATGCCAAGTTAAACGAAGTCGAAAATGCTGACTACTATGTCGGTTCAACTGACAAGATCTATCCAGAGTTATTAAAAGACGGAATCAACGTCAACTCAATCGTCGTAGATCCTCCAAGAACTGGACTTGAAGGTAGTATGATCACGACATTAAATCGAAACCCAGTTGATAAGTTAGTTTACGTCTCATGTAACCCATCAACATTAGCTAAGGATTTAGTAAGATTAGCTGAACGTTACAAAGTCGTTTATCTACAACCAGTAGATATGTTCCCACAAACACCACATGTTGAAACAGTTGTTAAATTAGTAAAAAGATAGAGAACGAAATGGAGGCAGTCATTTCACAAGGATTTGCCTTCGTGTAGCTCTTTTCCACTATTTCACAGAGAAATATGGTTATTAAATATCATCACAAACCAAAATACGTTAAACAGAGTAAAATTAAACTCGATTTAACGTATTTTTTTTATAATAAATTTCAGGAGAGTCCAACATGCCAACAACAGGAATTTTTAGTGTTATAACGGTGGATAAACTAATCCTCTTAGTAAAGTTCCCTTTTGGGACTTACCTGGGGGAACTTTGGAAAAAGGCGAAGATTATCTTACCTGTTTAAAAAGAGAAGCTTTTGAAGAAACTGGATTGCTCGTGACTCCCACTAAAAAAGTTGGAACCTTCTATAACAAACAACAAGATGACCAACAAATAGTTTACTGTAGCCAAATTATCGGAGGAAAAATAATTGAAAGTGGTCCTGAAACAAACGAATTGAAATTCTTTTCAATCTACAAATTACCACTCAATCTCATTCCCCATCGTAGAATGCAGATAAAATTAGCACTCAAAAATTTGCCTCCACTTCAACAAAATATTCGAGACAATTTTCTCATTCAATTATTTAAGTATCAAAAAAAGTCGTAGACCTCACATCTACGACTTTTTTTATGCAGTGGTTTCACCAGTAATCAATTTAACCGGCAAAACATAGTTATCCTCTAAGTGACAATCATGATTATCAACACGTTTTAATAACAAATCGATCATCACCATTACAATATCTGAAATTGGTTGCATAACTGTCGTCAACTCAGGATGGTAAGACTGAATAAAGTTCGTCCCATCATATCCTACTAATTTAACATCTTCAGGGACCCTCATCCCTAAAGCTTTAGCCTGCTGTATAACTAACAGTGCCGTCAAATCATCAGTACAGAAGATTCCATCAACTTTTTGTTTCAATAATAATTCTTTGATTTTCAAGCCTTTAATATTAGGCGTAGCGGAAAAGCTAATTTCCATCACATCAAAATCCAAATCACTCTTTGCTAGTTCATCTTTAAAACCTGTTAATCTCGCATTAGTTGGACTATTAGGATGATTGGCTCCTGTGATAATTTGCAAATTTTTACTACCTGATCTTATTAAGGCCTGAGCAGCAAGTTGACCACCATGATAATTATCAGAACTAACTATTGGAATTTCACCTGACAAATAACGGTCAAACGAGATAATTGGTAATCCCACTTTTTGGTATTCCTCAATACCCAAATTGTGTGAACCCGCAATGATTCCGTCAACTCGATTAGCCATCAACATCCTCAAATAGTCTCGCTCTTTTTCAGCATCACTACCCGCGTTGCAAAGAATGATTCGAAAACCCTTTTTGAACAATTGATCTTCAATTTCTTGAACCATCTGCCCAAAGAAGGGATTACTGACACCAGGTAAAATAACTCCAATTAACTGAGTCTTCTTGCCTTTCAATGATCTCGCCAAACTATTGGGTTGGTAATTGAGCTCTCTCATCGCTTCAAAAACCTTTGTTTTAGTTTTTTCAGACAGTGAACCATAGTTATTAATAACTCGTGAAACTGTTGTCGCTGAAACACCCGCTAATTTTGCAATATCATCTAATGTTGCCATAATCTACCTCATTAATAAATCTTGTCCAAAATAACTTTTTTTACTTCAATATTTTCTGATTCCACAAAGAATTGCTTACCTTGTGGAAAAATTCGACCGGTGATAACTTTTCGTCCACCGTTAACGTATAATTCAAAAACTGTATTATCTAAATACAAATCAGCCTGAATTTCTTTGCCTGCGGTAACTTTAGTACTTCTTGTCGTACCAAAGTCAGTAGCGAAAGGAACCCCAGCATTTGTGCGATCAACTAATATCTTACCATTAGTCGTATCAAGAATAATTTGCAATTCTTCATTAAGTTCCGTCTTAAGTGTTATCGATCCAACCAAGCTTGCTCCCAGTTTGAATGATAACTTGGCTTGAGGCGTAATTTCTTTTGAGTTAAGTGTTTCCTTAACTAACTGATTATTTTCGACTACTGGTATTTGATACAAATGATCATCTTTGATCTTTAATTCTTTGACTAAGCTGAAACAATTAGCCCAACCTTCTTCATCTGAAGGATAAGTAGTATCTGGAAGACCTACCCAGCTCACTGCTAAAGCTCGTCCATCTGGAGCATTGAATCCATGTGTAGCGTAAACATCAAAACCCTCGTCTAAGTTTGCAATTGCACTTGGATTAATAAAACTAAATGTCTCCCAGTCAAAGTCCTCACCGATGACTACAGCGTTGGGATAGACATTCGAGTATTGTAACACATCTTGTTCAATTCCTTGCGGACAAAACATCAAAACAGGACGATTATTAACAAATAGTAAATTGGGACACTCAATCATATAACCACAATCTTTATCAGTAAACTTTAGTTCTGTTTTGTAAGACCAAGGACCAGTAACTTCAGGAGCTTGATATACCAAAACATGACCTGTATCATCAGCTCGACGTCCACCAATCAAGCAATAGTAAGTATCCTCATGCTTAATAATCTGGGGATCACGAAAATGATCCGTATAACCTGGCTTAGGGTTCTCAATCAATGGCGTAGAAATTTTTTTTATCTGATTATCCTTATCCATCCAGGCACCATCTTGTTTGGGATGACGTATCCAATTTTCATCGCGAACATTGCCGGTATACATCATAAATAACTTATCACCGACAGGAATCGCCGAACCTGAGTAAGCACCGTGACTATCTTGAGCATCCCCTGGCAACAAAGCTGGTCCATGATCTTGCCAATGAACTAAATCATCTGAAGTTAAATGAGCCCAACTCTTTAGTCCATGTACAGCACCATAAGGAAATGATTGATAAAATAAGTGCCACTGATTATTAAAATAGGAGAATCCATTAGGATCATTTAAAAGACCAGTTGAAGGTTGAATATGGTATCCCAAACGCCAATGTGATTGATCAATCTTCTGTTTAATATCGATCAACTCTTGTTTTGACCATTCTTGATACGGTTTATACCTTAATGCAGTTGTCCATTTTGTAATCATAATTTTGACTCATACTTTCCTTGATATTGGCTTCATTGTAACTCGGTTTGTTTGATAATGTCAATCGTATAACATTTGTATTTTCCCACTATTATTATATTGTTAATCGCTTTCAAAATAATATTTCGCTTTATAATTGTCAAACGTTTGACATTTTATAAAAACCATGTATTATTAATGTATCGAAACGCTTACATATGTTTTAGGAGGAAATTACTATGAATCATGAACAAGTTGCGGATCGAGTACTTAAATATGTGGGACGTGATAACTTAATTGCGGCAGCTCACTGTGCGACTCGATTAAGATTAGTTGTTAAAGATGAAAAGAAAATCGATCAAAAAGGATTAGACAACGATGACGACGTCAAAGGTACTTTCAGTATCAATGGCCAATATCAAATCATTATTGGACCTGGTGATGTCGACAAAGTTTACGATTTTCTAATTCAAAAGACGGGGCTTAAAACAGTTACCCCCGATGACCTCAAAAATTTAGCCACTAACGGCAAAAAGGCCAATCCAATCATGGCCTTCGTCAAACTTCTTTCTGATATTTTTGTTCCATTGATTCCCGCTCTTGTTGCTGGTGGTCTATTGATGGCATTGAACAACGTTTTAACATCACCCAACCTCTTTGGTGCTCAATCAGTTGTGCAAATGTATCCTGGTATGAAAGGTGTTGCCGAATTAATTAATCTTTTGGCATCAGCCCCATTTACTTTCATGCCCGTACTAATTGGTTTCTCAGCTACTAAACGTTTTGGTGGTAATCCTTACCTTGGTGCTGCTATCGGTATGGCAATGGTTATGCCTGCTTTAGTTAATGGTTATGACGTCGCTAACGTTATGGCTGCTGGTAAGATGACTTACTGGAATGTCTTCGGTTTAAAGGTTGCTCAAGCCGGTTACCAAGGTCAAGTTTTACCTGTTCTAGCCGTTGCTTGGATTCTAGCCACTATTGAAAAATGGCTCCATAAACACATGCCTGCAACTTTAGACTTTATCTTTACACCACTACTTGCTGTAATCGTAACTGGTCTACTAACATTTATTGGTGTTGGCCCTATCATGAGAGTTGTTTCTGATGGTCTAACCAATGGTATCGTCTGGATGTACAATGCAACAGGCTTCGTTGGTACTGCTATCTTTGGTACCTTCTATTCACCTATTGTTATTACTGGACTTCATCAAAGTTTCCCTGCCATTGAAACTCAATTACTAACTAACATTGCTAAAACCGGTGGAGATTTCTTCTTCCCAATCGCCTCTATGGCCAATGCTGCTCAAGGTGCTGCCTGTTTAGCTGTCTTCTTCCTTTCTAAAGATAAGAAGCAAAAGGGTTTAGCATCATCAGCTGGATTATCAGCTCTACTAGGTATTACAGAACCAGCCATCTTCGGTGTTAACTTAAAGTTACGCTACCCATTCATCTGTGCCATGGTTGCTTCCGGAATTGCTTCTATTTTCATTGGTATTTTCCACGTTCTATCTAGTGCTTTAGGTGCTGCTGGTATCATTGGATTTATTTCTTTCCCACCTAAATATTACCTTCCATTCTTCATTAGTATTCTAATCAGTATTGCTTTAGGTTTCACTCTTACATATCTTTACGGAATCAAGTTTGATAAGGTAACAACTGCTAAACCAGTTGAAAAAGCTGATGATAATACTGTTGCTGTGGCTGATGAATTAATTGCTGCGCCTGTATCTGGCGAATTGATTCAGTTAAAAGACGTTAATGATCAAGTTTTCTCCGCCGAAATTATGGGTAAAGGTGCTGCCATCAAGCCTATTGATAACAATGTTTATGCTGTAGCCGATGGAACGGTTACCGTCGCTTATGCCACAAAACATGCTTACGGAGTCAAGACTAACGATGGTGCTGAAGTCCTTATTCATTTAGGAATCGATACCGTTGATCTTAAAGGTCAATATTTCACATCCAATGTCAAACAAGGCGACACCGTTAAAAAAGGTGATTTACTTGGTACCTTCGATATTGAAAAAATTCAGGCTGCTGGTTACGATCCCACAGTTATGATTGTCGTAACCAACACAATGTCCTACGGCGACGTGGATAAATTGAATAAGACAGACGTCAAATCCGGCGATGACATCGTAGCTTTGACAGAACTAGCTTCAAATTATTCTGCTGCCGCAAATGTTTAACCCTTCATGAATCACATAAAAAAATGCCTAAATAGATTAGGCATTTTTTTGTGGCTTTTTAAATTGTGTAAACAACAATGCTACTAAAATGGCTGTAATCAATCCATTGACCAAATATAGTATCCGATAATCGACAACTGCAAAAGCAGAGCTGTAAATCAAGACACCAATTGGATTCAAAATTTGGACCATAGTGTACATCAAAGTATTGACCCGTCCTAAGGCTTTTTCAGGAATAACTTCTTGCACATACGTAAAGACTGGAGGATCAGAAATTGCTCCAACAAAACCAGAAATGAATTCGATCACAACAAAGATTACCAGTGTATATTGTGAGGCAAATTTAATTAAGAAAACTAGTAAAAGAAGTTCAAATACTGATATCCAATAAGTTACCCTTTCAAATTTGAAGACATCCTTAATTTCAACAATCGTAATAACAATTCCGCCTAAGAACACCCCAAATGACAAAATACCTTGAACATTACCACTAACAACAGTTGAGTACTTGAGAATATGAATCAAAACATAAGGAATCCCAATTTGTAGAGAAATGCCAGCTAAATTCAATACCATTGCAATTACAGTCAAAATAATTAATTGTGGTTGACCCTTTAGGACTTTAACTAAATCAGCCTTCTCATCATCACCGGTGGCCGTCTTTTCAACCGTCACTTGATTGAAATGAGTACTCCAAGTAACCAATAGAGTCAGACACTCCGTAAAAATTTCTACCAAAATAATCCACGTGAACGGTACAACTCCAAACAGAAAACCTGCTAAAGGTGCAGCGACAATACTTGCCATAGATACACCCGTTGTCTGAATTGAATTGAGACGCTGAATAGATTTTTTACTAACAATTTGAGGTGTTGAAGATAAGTAAGTAATGGAAAATAATCGGCCAAAAATATTCATGGCACAAACGACCACGATAGCCGTATATAAAATATTGTTTCCCATTGAATACACCAATAAATATAGTAATAACGAAGCTATCAACAATGCTTCAGAAATCAAAGTCAGTCGTTTATGAGAATATTTATCAATTATCTTTCCAATGATAGGTGCCAAAGCTAGTCCAACGATTGGACCAATAAATAAGCTAGTACCATAGCCTAAAGCCGAACCAGTTACTTTCAATAGTTTCAAAGACAATGAGAATGAAAAAATAGTTTCTCCTAAAGCATTGATAACTGAAGTACTTCCAGCCTTGATCAATTGTAGATTATCTTGTTTCATAATAGTCATCCCTAACTTGATTGAACAAGTTATAGCACATAGCAAGATAAAAAAAGCATTCTCCTTTCAAGCGGTCATCTAACTTGCCTATCAGGTAAAAACGTTCTATTGAAGGTTGTAAAAATCTAAGTAATAAATAAGAGTAGCTTCTATTAAGAAATTCAAGACTATATATCTTGAACACCTAATGGAAGCTACTCTTTTAATGTAAAATTTCTATTTAATCATAACTAAAACTGAATAAGAACAACATACTAGTCCAGACCAATCGAACTTGTTGTGGAGGACAGCAGCTAAACACTATTCTTCTCTAGCAACAACAAAATAATTACCTTCAGGATCTTGGAAGTTAAAAGTCAATACACCATTAACTTCAGAAACCTCACCTGCACTCAACAAATCATCATGTAATTCATTGAAACGATTAGAAAAGAACATCAATGATGGTACTGTTTCATCTACTTCTGGTGAATAAATCCTGACATAATCCTTAGGAAAAATCGATAATTCAGTTTCCGCAGAGATTCCTACGATGACATTCTGGTAGCCACCATTTAAAGTCTGACGAGCCACTACTTTGGCTCCAAATTCTTCGACCCAAAATTCTACATTCATATCAACGTCATCAACGTAAAGCATAATTCTAGTTTTCATCCAATAAATCCCTATCCCAGACAACACCCATAGTTTTTTCACCAGTATGTACACTGATAGCTGGTCCTAAATGACTCGTTGAAACCTTGGCATCAGGGAAGTTAGTTTGAAAATCATTACTCCACTTCTCCAACATTTCACGATTATTAGAATCAACTACTGTGATGTGTAACTTCCAATCTGGATGTTCATCTGTATATTTTTGTATCTCTAAGGCAATTACACGGAAAGCTCGATGCATAGTTCTTTCCTTACCAATTGCAAAAATTTTACCATCTTTAAATGTCAATAATGGTTTAACATCCAACAAACTACCAATAATAGCGGAACGATTGCTTAAACGACCAGTACGACTCAAGTGTTTCAAATCGTTAACGGCAAAATAAATATCGGTTGAGTCACGTAGCTCTTTCATTTTGGCAACAATTTTTTCAGGATCTTCTCCCTTTTGAGCCATTGAACCAGCTAACATAACTAAATCAGCTTCAGCAGCACTCGCAGCCATTGAATCAAATGGATAAACTTTAGCCTTATCATAATCTTTTACAAACATACGTAGGTTGTCCATAAATGAAGTAATTCCTAATGATAAGTGAATTGAGATAATTGTGTCATAACCTTCTGATACCAAACGATCATAAGCCTCTTGGATCTGTCCCATCGAAACTTGAGCTGTGGTTGGTAATTCTGGTTCATTACGCAAATAGTCGTAAAACTCTTGATCCGTTAATTCTTCTGTTTCCTTATATTGTTCATTCCCCAAAATAACCGTGATTGGCAAGACGGTGATGTTGTATTGCTTGATTTGCTCAGGTGTTAGGTACGATGCTGTATCAGTTACAACTGCCGTTTTCATATTTTTCCTCTTTTTCAAGTGACTTTGTATCCATGCATATAATAATAACATTTTATTATATTTTTTAAATCTATAGGGTTGTTTTAGTTATTCGAAAGCGCTATCATCTTTGTTAAGTAAACATTTACTAAATGGAGGACCAATCATGAATACTAACGAAATATTACAAGGATTTGCCAATAAATTTAACCAATCAGCTGAAAAATTATTCTTTTCACCTGGTCGTATCAATTTAATTGGTGAACACACTGATTATAATGGAGGAAATGTTTTCCCCTGTGCTATCAGCTTAGGAACATACGCCGCTTATGGCAAACGTGATGACAATACTGTTCAAATGTTTTCCGAGAACTTACCTGACAAAGGTATCATTTCCTTCTCACTTGACGATCTTAAATTTAACAAAGAGGATGATTGGGCCAACTACCCTAAAGGGATGATCTATTTTATTACTAAAACTGGTTATAAATTAGACCATGGTTTCAATCTTTATATCCACGGTAATTTACCTGATGGTGCTGGTTTATCATCTTCCGCCTCGATTGAATTACTAATGGGAACAATCCTCAAAGATGTCTTCTCACTTGATATTAACCAACTTGATTTAGTAAAAATGGGACAAAAAGATGAAAACGACTTTATCGGTGTCAACTCAGGAATTATGGATCAATTTGCTGTCGGTATGGGTAAAGAAAATCAAGCCATCCTACTAGACACTAATACAATGGAATATCATTACGCCCCAGTTGAGTTAGGTAATAACGTTATCGTAATCATGAATACTAACAAACACCGTACTTTAGCCGATTCTAAATACAATGAACGTCGTAGTCAATGTGAAGCGGCTTTGAAACTACTTCAAACTAAATTAGATATTAACTCACTAGGTGAACTATCAATTGATGATTTCGATCGTAACTCATATTTGATCAATGATGATGTTTTAATCCGTCGTGCTCGTCATGCTGTTTTTGAAAATCAAAGAACTCTTAAAGCAATCAATTATCTTAAAGAAAACAATCTTGAAGAATTTGGCAAACTAGTCAATGCTTCTCATATTTCACTACATTACGATTATGAGGTAACTGGTAAAGAACTCGATACCCTAATTGCTACTGCTTGGAAACAAGAAGGTGTGCTCGGAGCCCGCATGGTTGGCGCTGGTTTCGGTGGTTGTGCTATTGCTATTGTTGACAAAGACAAGGTTGATACCTTCAAGGAAAATGTCGGTCAAATTTATCAAAGAGAAATTGGTTATGCTGCCGACTTTTACATTGCTGAAATTGCTGATGGACCTAGAGAAATTGCTATAACAGAGGTGGAAAAATAATGTCCTGTGTCGATAAATTTGTCGATCAAATAATTAAGGCTGACAATGATTACCAAGAAATGGATCGTGTTTACTTATACAATCGTATTTGTGCTTTAGTTGGTGACAATAACCATCTTGAGGCCGATGATACTAAAGAAGCTTTGATTAAAACAGCTATTCAAAATAAAAAGATTGAAGACAGTCAGACGGCTAAGGAAATCCTTAATGATCAATTGATGGACTTCGTTACTCCATTACCTTCACGTGTTAATCACAAATTCTGGAATCTTTATCAAAAGAACCCAACTGATGCTATCAAATATTTCTACCAGATGAGCCAAGACAATGATTACATCAAGGTTAAAGCCATTGCTAAAAATATTTCTTACCAAGTGGCAACTGATTATGGAAACCTCGAGATCACTATTAATCTATCCAAACCTGAAAAAGATCCCAAGGCTATTGCGGCCGCTGGTAAAACTAAACAAACTGGTTATCCTAAATGTCAGCTTTGCCTAGAAAATGAAGGTTACTTGGGACGCTTAGGTTATCCTGCTCGTAGTAATCATCGTGTCATCCGCTTTACACTCGGTGGCGAAACTTGGGGCTTTCAATATTCACCTTATGCCTACTTTAAAGAACATGCTATTTTCTTAAATACAACTCACAAACCAATGATCATCAATCAACATACTTTTAATAATCTAATTGAAATCATCAAGATATTCCCTAATTACTTTGTTGGTAGTAACGCTGATTTACCAATTGTTGGCGGTTCAATGCTTAGTCATGACCATTACCAAGGTGGACGCCATACTTTTCCAATGATGAAGGCTCCCATTGATCGTCAAATTGAAATTGATGTTGATGGTGTCTCCGCAGGAATCGTTAAATGGCCACTTTCCACAATTCGTTTAACAAGTAAAGATCCTGAAGAGCTAGTTAAGGCCGCCACTTTGATTCATCAACATTGGATGAATTATTCAGACGAATCAGTTGATATTAGATCCCATAGTGGCGAAATTCGTCATCATACTGTTACGCCAATTGCCTATCGCCAAGATGAAAACTACGTTATGGATATCGTCTTACGTGACAACCAAACTTCTGCTAAATATCCCGATGGAATTTTCCATCCTCACAAAGATGTTCAACATATCAAGAAAGAAAATATTGGCCTAATTGAAGTTATGGGACGTGCCATCTTACCTGCTCGACTAAAAACTGAGTTAAAAGAAGTTGAACGTTATCTACTAGATCAACCTAACCAAATGGCTCAATATCACAAAACTTGGGCGGACCAATTGAAACAAAAATATGAATTTACAACTGACAATGTGGAAAAGATTGTTGATAAAGAAACAGGTCTGGTCTTTAATCGTGTTCTCGAAGATGCTGGTGTCTTCAAATGGAATACACAAGGACAGGCTGCTTTTGACAAATTCATTCGGAGTCTTCAATAATGGCTACCTTACGTGATATTGCCAAGAAAGCCAGTGTCTCACCAGCCACTGTTTCTCGAGTTTTAAATAATGATTTGACGTTATCAGTCACTGATGAAACTAGAGCTAATATTTTAAAAATTGCGACTGATCTTAATTATAAAAAAGCTAATCATCCCAATAGTCACTATCAAAAACATTTAGCCCTAGTTCAGTGGTATTCTGAATCTAAAGAGCAAGATGATCTCTACTATATGACCGTACGAGAAGGAATTGAACAACAAGCACCCAAGTATGGATTTCAAATCAGCCGTATTTTTCACAACGATATCGAAGAAATCCCTAATGATACTGACGGCATCATTGCCGTAGGTAAATTCAGTCAGGAACAAGTTCAAACTATGACTTTAATTTGTCCAAATATCGTTTTTATTGATGATGATCAATTTAGCAAGGGTTTTGATTCAGTCCTAACCGACTTTAAATATGGAATTGAAAAAGTTGTCAATTACTTTGTTGATCAGAGTATTGAAGACATCGGCTTGATTTATGGTGAGGAAACTTCAACCGATAATCAGAGAACTATCCCTGACTTACGTTTCGATTCTTTCAAGTCAGCTATGGAAAAGCATAATCTGTTCGATCCACAAAATTGTTTTAAAGGTGATTTCACTAAAGACTCCGGTTATCTGCAAATGACAAAGGCCTTGGATAAAGAAAACTTTCCACATGCTTTCTTCATTACCAATGACTTGATGGCTGCCGGCGCATTAAAAACCCTTCAAGAGAACAACATTGCTGTTCCTAAACAAGTTCAACTCTTCAGTTTTGACAATACCGCCCTTTCACGTTACGTCAATCCCGAGTTAAGTTCTGTAGACGTCGCTACTAATCAAATGGGGGCTGCTTCAGTTGATTTAATGCAAGACTTACTAACTAATCAGCAACACGTTGTTAAACGAATTGAACTAGCCACTAAACTCATCTTTAGACAATCCACTTATGCGACAATTGAGGATTTGTAAATAATGTTTTTCTGGAGGTAAAGATGGATTACATTCACGACATTCGCCAAAAAGTTGGTCACGAACCAATTATCTTAAACTTTGCTGGAGGAATTCTAACCAACGATAAAAACGAGGTTCTTTTGCAAAAACGTTCAGGTATGAATAAATGGGAACTTCCCGGTGGTGCCATGGAATACGGTGAAACAGTTGAAGGTACTTGTCGTCGTGAATTTCGAGAAGAAACTGGACTTGAAGTTACACTAAATACATTTTTCGGACTCTCCTCTAATCACATCCAACACTATCCTAATGGCGATGTTAACCAAACCATCGTAACCTTCTTTTTAGTCGACTATTGTAAAGGTGAACTCAACCCTAAGAATGGCGAAACCATAGATTTAAAATATTTCTCTAAAGAAAATTTACCTGAAATATTCAATCGTCAACACACAAGATGTTTGCAGCACTATTTTAAGCACGATTTTCCATACTTCGAATAAGCAAGCAATATAATTGTTAGAGCCTTAACTCCTACCTATAATTGAGACAATTCCATTTAAAGGAGATGCCAATTATGATGGGATTAACTGGTTGCCACTTATTCGGTAACATGAATTTCATGGGTGGAGGATTCCTCTTTTATGGAATCATTACCTTATTGATCTTCATTGCGATTGTTTACTTATTTAATAATCATCAAAACAGTCATCAGCAAAATAGTGCGTTAGACATTTTGAATCGTAAGTACGCTCAAGGAAAAATCTCGGATGCCGACTATGCAAAGCGAAAAGAAAATTTAAAAAATTAAAATAATTATTCAAAAATTAAAGCATCATCTGTTTAGAGACGTTCTAATACGCCTATTCTAAATAGATGATGCTTGTTTTTATTTTTAATTAAAAAAGATAATAAATAGAATGATTGAAGTGAACCCAATGAATTGGAGTTCATTTAATTAAAAAATTCCATTTGGTTATACAGAGTTAAAAATTTCAAAATACTGCAATTTTGCTTGATAATATTAGAAGCAAGCATACAGTCGGTAGTAAAAAATCTGTGGGCCCTCAGTGGTGAAGTTATACTTAGCTTGCGTAGCAAGGTTAGTATAAGACCGAGCTTGGAGATCCATGATTTCGCACAAAGTGCGGAATTATTAGCTCCAAGTCGTGTCCACCACGTTCCAGCGGCCCACAGATTTTTTGCGGACGACGACATATTTCAACTACATTAGTTAGTATTTAGTTACAATCAAATCAGATTTTTGGTGGAGGACAGAACTCTTCCTTATTTCTTCCACAAGAAGTTAATTAAAATCTTATCGACTTGCTTATTTTCATGTAGCTTGCTGTGAGCGGCCATCTTACCAACAATTTTCTTTTCCTGATAAGACTTAGCTCGCCCAGAAACCAAATATCTTAGTGATTGAGATGAAGCGTTAGTCACAGCCCCATCGGAATGAGTTCCATCATTTTTATCGCCAAAAATATTCAATACTCTCGTATTAGTAGGATAAACTTTTCTAAACTTCAATAACTCCTGATAATACTGATTCATAGGCGTAGGTTTACCATTTTTATCTAGACTAATACGTCCAGGTTCATCATCTTCATCAATGATACCGTCAAAGTGACCAGCGATATCAACCACCTTATTAATTTTAGGCAATTTCTTGTTACTGTAATTATCCAAAATATAATAATTGATGGCCATATTTCCCATTGAGTGACCTACTAGATTAACCTTTTTAAATTTATAATCCTTTTGCAAAACCTCAATAACGTTTTTGGCCCATAGTCCAGCTGTATGATAGTTCAGCATCTTATTATCATCATAGTTGACTTCAACAATTGGATTCTTAGCCTTCTTAGGAATAGAACCAATCATTTTAGCGTAGCCGTTGGGACTGACATTGATCCTCACAATTGTTCTTGTGACTCCTGCTTCCTTAGCAGCCTCAGTCATTTGAGTTTCAGCTCGATAACTACTTCCATAACCATGGAAAAAAATAGTTGGAATCGATTCTTGAACGTACTTTTTAGAATTTACTGCCTGTGCATGACAACTATAAGTGAAAAAACTAAAAACCACTAATATCATTGCCATTGCGGCCGAAAAAATAAACCTTTTCTTATTCATAATTTCTCCTCTCGCTTATAACCTATATTGTAGCCATTCTTGCATTAGTCGCGTAAAAAAAACACTTAAACTTGATTGACACTTTCGAAATCATTAATTATGATTAATCTAATCTATTTAATATTATTTTAATTTTAGTAAGGAGATTTTTATTATGGCAAAAGCAGATCCATCAACAATTGATTGGAACAACCTCGGTTTTAATTATATGGACTTACCTTATCGATTCATTGCCCACTATAAGAACGGTGCATGGCAAGATGCTGGCCTAACTGAAGACAGTACACTTCATATTAGTGAAGCTTCTACAGTTTTACACTATGGTCAAGCAGCTTTTGAAGGAATGAAAGCTTATCGCACCCCTGACAATCATATTCAACTATTTAGACCCGATCGCAATGCTAGTCGAATGAAAGAATCGTGTGAAAGATTACTGATGCCTGTCTTTCCAGAAGATAAGTTTGTTGAGGCTGTAAAAGAAGTAGTTAAGGCTAATGCTGATTTTGTTCCTCCTTACGGAACTGGTGCCACACTTTATTTACGTCCTCTAATCATTGGAACTGGTGCCCAAATTGGTGTTCATGCTGCTCCTGAATATATCTTTACTATTTTTGCTATGCCAGTTGGTAATTATTTCAAGGGTGGACTTACTCCCGTTAACTTTACAACATCACAATATGACCGTGCAGCTCACAAGGGTACTGGTCAAAGTAAAGTTGGTGGAAATTACGCTGCCAGTCTCTATCCTGGTGATGAAGCTCATAAAAATGGTTTTGCGGATTGTGTTTACCTTGATCCTATCAATCATGAAAAAATTGAAGAAGTTGGATCAGCCAATTTCTTTGGTATCACAAAGGATAATGTCTTCCTAACTCCTAAATCTCCATCTATTTTACCAAGTATTACTAAATACTCCCTACTCTGGTTAGCCAAGAACCGTTTAGGACTTGGAGCAGAAGAAGGCGACGTCTACATCGACCAATTAGATAGATTCAAAGAAGCTGGCGCTTGTGGTACGGCCGCCGTCATCTCTCCTATTGGTGGTTTGGAACACGAAGGTAATCTGCATGTCTTCTATAGTGAAACAGAAGTTGGACCAATTACCAAGAAATTGTATGAAACTTTAACAGGAATCCAATTTGGAACCATTAAAGCTCCCGAAGGTTGGGTTCAAGTCGTAGAATAGCAAAAAAGCTGTGATTGATGAAGTCACAGCTTTTTTAATGGAATATTGTATGTTTGAGATTCTCAATATTAAAGTGCAGTATCGAAGGGTGAACTGTAACATTAATATTGGAGCAAATTAGTACACTACTGGTAATTGGGGAAAACAGTGTTTTGATAGTACACATGTTACCTTCACTTATTATCCGAGGGTGATAATAAGTCAGAAGTTAGAACAATTATTTTGCTCTTTCGCATGTATCTATATTGTATAGTTAAGCTACCAGTAAGGAATCTACAAATTTATAAAATAGTTTTTCTATTATTGAATTAAAATTCAAGCTAAATAATGGTATATTTTGTATTTTGCAGATAATTTTAAAATTTTACGATGAAAAATTAGCAACATGATAGAATATTACAGAACACACAATATAGAAAGAAGGATTTTTTAATGAAAATATATTTTGCCAATGGTCTCTTTGCTTTAGCTGACCGCATGTTTAATGAAGTCGTAGTTGATAAGATCAGAAAAATGGATTCTAATATTGAAGTTTATCTACCTCAAGAAAATGGTGACATCAATGACAAAATGAATTATGCCGACTCTATCAAAATTGCTCAAGAAGATAATAAAGAATTGTTATCTTCCGACTTAATTGTTGCAATTCTTGATGGTGACACAATGGATGACGGTGTGGCCTCTGAAATCGGTTTGGCATATGGCAAAGAAATTCCCATTATTGGCGTCTATACTGATCTCCGGCAACACGGCGTCGAGAATCCTGAAAAGCTTAAGGCTGTAGGTTCCATCGGTGAGAATCCTTTCGCTTATATCAACAATTACACCATTGGTTTAATCAAAATGAACGGTATAGTTGTAAATAATATTGATAGCATGTTAGCAGAAATTCGCAAATATCTATAATTTTATTGCAATATTTTGATATACAATTGTTTCATTTTAGTTACATTACCTTTACAGTCCAATTATAACTAATTTACAGTTAAGTTATATTCAACATTTGTTGGTCTAGACGTTATATTATTAATTCCGTTGAGAAAATAGTACACATTAAATAAAAACAAACACAGGATTCATTCGGGGGAATTATTTTATAATGAAGATCAAAAATTTTGTAGCATCAGTATTTACCGTAACCACACTCGCATTAATTGGAATCAGTACTCAAACACAAACTGTTAGTGCTGCAACAACAACAGCTAGTGCTAGTGGCGTTGTTTATGTAACTAACGTTAATGGTGCCGGTATTTACACACAATCACAAAATGGTGTTACTAGGGCTAATTCTATGCTTGGTAACAAAACAGCATGGAGAATCGACAAGACTATGAATGTTGATGGAGCTGTTTATTATGAAGTAGGTGCTAACGAATGGATCTCTGCTAATGATACTTCTACAGAAGCACCAGCTGTTTCTCTAAACAAAGATATGTATATCAATGTTGCTGGTGGTGTTAACCTTTATGATGCCCCTAACGGTAATTTTACAGGTAATGTAGCTACTGGACATACTATGGTTCATGTTTATGCAAGTAAAACTGATTCAACTGGTACTACATGGTACGATGTTGGCCGTAGTCAATGGATCAATGGAAAATATATGTCAACTGACAACGTTAAACAAACTCTAACAATGTCAGCTACAGCTTATGATCCCGTTGTTCTTGGTTCAAATATGGGTTACAGCGGTGTTGCTGCCAACTTATCAAAATTCCCTCGTGGAACACATTTAAGAATTACTGCTAATGGCAAGACTTACGATCGTGTAGTTAATGATACTGGTCTCTTCGCTTACAGCAATCCTAATCAACTTGATATTGCCATGCCTAACTCACAAGCATTACAATTTGGACGTCAAAACGTTACAGTTCAAGTTTTAGGTTAATCAGATAAATTTAATTTTGAAGTATCTCCCTTTTGGAGGTACTTTTTTTATTTCACAATTAATCTTTATTAAGATATTGCATTCTTTCATCAAACTTAAAAACTTTCCAAACCACTAATACTAGTCCTATCACAAAAGCTAAGATGGCATAAGGTAACGAAGCTGTTACGACAATATAAGTGGCAATACCCAAAAGAATACTAAAAAAAGTATTGATTAGTTTCTTTAACATAGGTTTATCCTCCCTTTTCAGTTGTTCAAAATCCTACTAAAGAGAATGATTATTCCAAAAACAAAGGCAATAATTGAACTAATAACACCACCTGTAATCCAGATATAAAAATCTAGTAGGATAAAAGCTAAAGTTAAACTTCCACGATATACTTGATCCATTAGTATCAAATCCTTTTTCTGGTTTAAGAGTATTTTATTATCTTGAAGTTAATTGTCCAAGAAATTAGTCCACACAAAAAGCTGAATCCTTATCGATTCAGCTTTTCTCATAATCATTTTTGACAAGTTGTCCATTTAGATAATAAAAAAAGAGCTCTCACTTGTGGAGAGCCCTCTAGTTAGATATAAGTGGTAAGATGATATCTACTGCAGTTTCATCAATATTCAATGAATCTTACTACTTTTAAAACATATCTTACTATCTAAATATGTATTTCTTTTGTTCAACTAATGGATCCTAGCGAACCATGTATTGAGCTTGCGCGACTAACTAATTAGGTCGATCTTATGTTAACTTTTGTCGCTAGTTCCAAGAATGTCCTTAAACTGCACTGACTCTAACTTTCTATTTGCTCTTTACTGATCCTATCTTGTAACAGATAAAACTTTCTAAATCAAAAACTTTTAGGGCTGCAGTTACTGACACTTCATCTTTACCACATCTATAATATAACGCATTTCGTAAACGGTTACAATAAATAACTCTGATTAATTTATAGACACTCCGTCATCGGATTTTGGACATACAAAAAGAGCTCTCACTTGTGGAGAGCTCTCTAGTTAGATATGAGTGGTAAGATGAAATTTACTGCAGTTTCATCAACTTTTATATTGAATCTATTCAAATAAATGAATCTTACTACCTGAAACATATCTTACTATAAATATATTTTGTTCAACTGATGGACCCTAGCGAACCATGTATTGAGCTTGCGCGACTACTTAAAAAGGTCGATCTTATGTTAACTATTGTCGCTAGTTCCAAAAATGCCGTTGAACTGTATTACTCTAATTTTCCTTTGTCTTTGACTAATCCTACCATCTCCTAGAAACGATAAAACTTTCTCATTCAAAATCTTTTAGGGCTACAGTTCCTGACATTTCATCTTTACCACGTCTTTAATATAGCATCTTTAGTAAGCGCTTGCAATGTTTTATTTTAGCTTTTTATAAAGTCGTTCATTTTCTTTAATTTCACTCAAATAGAACTTACTATTGACCGCTTGTGGATCAACAATTGTACCATTCTGATATTCAATTTGATACATTTTTTCATAATCTGCAATACTCATTTTTTGACGATTATCAAGCATTTTTAAGATACTATTTTGATCAATAATCGTATCAAAACCAGCTTGAATTTCACCACTGTATAATTCACCAACAGCACCAGAACCATAACTGAACAATAATAATTCTTCATTGGACTGAGCAGCGTTAGTCAAATATGATAGCAATCCTAGATAAAGTGAACCAGTGTAGAGATTCCCTACTTCACGGCTGAATTTGATACTAGCTTGATAGTGTTCTGTTAATTCAGCGTACTTAGTATCTGGAATCTTACCTTCCAAAGTTCTCAAAGCTTTTGTACCCATCTTTGTATAGGGAATGTGGAACAATAAAGTTGAGAAGTCGTCAATTGTAGCAGAATACTTTTCTTGATATTTTTTCCATAAAGTATTGAAGAAATCGACATAGACCTCATTAGAGAATTTACCACGAGCAAAGGCCGTTTTAGAGAACGTTGGTCGCCAGAAATCACCCACATTACGAGTCATATAAACTGATTTGCGAGTCAACTTCAAAACACGTGGATTTTGGCTAACGATCATTGCCACTGAACCAGCACCTTGTGTTACTTCACCAGGAGTTTTAATACCATAGCGAGCAATATCACTAGCGATTACTAAAGCCTTTTTGTCAGGATTCTGACTAACAAAATCTACAGCCGTTTGTAAACCCGCCGTAGCTCCATAACAAGCCTGTTTAATTTCAAAAGAACGAATATCCTCTGGCAAATCTAACAGATCCATCAAGAAAGCTGCTGATGATTTAGATTCATCGATACTGCTTTCCGTTCCCACAATCAATAGACCTAAAGCCTGTTTATCCTCAGCAGTTAAAATACTATCAGCTGAATTGGCAGCCATAGTTACGGCATCTTCATAAGGTTGTGGAACAGCTTGTTTGTCTTGTCCAATACCAATTGTAAATTTGTTAGGATCAACATTTCTAGCCCTCGCTAATTCAACAATGTCAATATAATTTTTAGGAACATAAACACCAATCTTATCAATACCTATATCCATTATTTACCTCTTAATTTCATTAAAATATTCTTTGCATTTTCAATTGTATAATTTTTTGTTTGATTCATCCGTTTCGAAACTTCTTCGATTTCAAAACCACTGGCACCGGCTGAGACAGCCAATGACTTACTCTGCAAGCCCATGTGACCGGCTTGAATTCCAGTTGTCACTAACGCTCTCAAAGCTGACAAATTATTAGCCAAGCCAACTGCCGCCACGACTGACTGTAATTGCTTGCTATTAGTAATTTTCATAATTGCCAAACTAAGTTGAGCCATCGGCAAAGCACTTATTGCCCCACCAACACTGCCTAATTCGATTGGCATCTTCAGAGTACCCAACAATTGGCCATCTTTGATCCGCCACTCACTGAAAGGTTGGTATTGACCAGATTCAAAAGCAAAGCTGTGCGCTGCAGCCTCTTGAGCACGAAAGTCATTACCTGTGGCTAAGTAAACTGCATCTATACCGTTCATAATACCCTTATTGTGAGTCACGGCTCTCTTGACTGACTGTTTAGCAAAATTGGCCAACTTAACAATTCTAAAGGCCACTTCAGAGCCAGACATAGATTTGGTCTTGAGTTGCTCAAAATCAATTGCTGCTTCTGCAGTTATGACTTGTCCCTGACCACTGTTAGAAAGAATACTACATAAAATATCACCTGAAACCAAACTAGAAATCTTATGAGCCGTTTTTTCTAGAATTGAATTAACCATGTTGGCACCCATCGCGTCAACTGTGTCGATACCAAGTTCGATTTCAAGGAAACCATCGTAACGATTAAATCTCAAAGATACGATACCGCCACCACGTTTGATGAGACTAGGATGAGCTTGTTGAGCACATTCAAATATTTCTGAGTTTTTCTTTTCTAAAGTTTCAATATCTGTCTCTGTCAAATTTTCTAAAACGATTTGACCATAAACTACTCGAGAACTGGGAAAAGTTCTGAAGCCACCACTGTTTTTGATACGTTTAGCAGCATTGGAGGCTGCGGCAATCACTGAAGGTTCTTCAATAACCATTGGTACGAGATAATCTTGACCGTCAACTACAAAATCCGTAGCAAAACCATATGGTAAGCTGAAACTACCAATTTGATTCTCACTCAAACTGTTAGCTAGGTCTAAAGAAATAGTTCGACGACTCTGCAACAATTCAGCCTGTTTGGTTGTTAGATAACCCGTTTGAACCAATAACCTAATTCTTTCTTCATTCGTCATTTCATAGATTTTCATAGCAGTTTAATACCCATAGCCATACCCATACCGCCACCGATACATAATGAGGCTAAGCCTGTTTGCTTTTTTTCTTGTTGCAAAGAATTTATCAAGGTAGCAATCATACGAGCTCCTGTAGCTCCTAATGGATGTCCTAAGGCAATTGCACCTCCGTAAATATTCAAACGACTCATTGGTAAATTCAAATCACGACTGACAGCTACTGCTTGTGAAGCAAAAGCTTCATTAACTTCATATAAGTCAAAATCATCTAAACTAGTCTTGTAACGATCAAAATACTTATTTACAGCATAATATGGAGCGTATCCCATATAATTAGGGTCAATTCCTACTTCTGTATAACCAGTGATTTCGGCCACTGGAGTCAATCCTAATTCAGCTGCACGACTCTGCTTCATCAAAATAACTGCTGCCGCTCCATCATTTATTGGTGAAGAATTTCCTGCTGTAACAGTACCTTGCTTGTCAAATACAGTTCTTAATTGCCCCATTTGTTCCAATGTGGTTGTTGGACGAATTGATTGATCGGTTATTACCTCTTCACCATCAACTTCAATTGGAATAATTTCTTTAGCTAATTTATTCTTCGCTTGATGAGCCTTTTGATGAGAATTGTAGGCAAACTCATCTTGTTGCTCACGACTGATATGAAACTTTTTAGCAACATTTTCGGCCGTTATACCCATCGGCAAATTGTTGAAGGCATCATTTAAACCATCATTAAATAGTGTGTCGGAAAGCTTAGGACTAACTTCCATTTTTCCAGTTCTGGAAGCATAAAAGGGTGCGTTAGACATACTCTCTACTCCGCCAGCTACAACGATTTCCGCATTATTCATAGTAATCGCTGCAATACCTTCATAAATGGCTTTCATCCCTGAACCACAAACTTGATTAACTGTCATGGCCGTTGAATCTACTCGACCACCAACATTCAAACCAATCTGTCTAGCAGTATTTTGCCCCATTCCGGCTTGATACACATTTCCAAAAATGAATTGATCAATCTTTTTAGGGTCAATCTTATTCCTATCCAATAATTTTTGAACTAATTGTGTTCCTAATTGAACTGCCGTTAGATTAGCATATTGACCACGAAACTTACCAATGGCAGTTCTCTTTGCGTCTATAATTACAATTGGATCCATAATTTATTTCCCTTCAAACTTGATAAAATATCGGTTCTTATTGTAGCTATGATTGTATGATTCCAATAGACATTTTTTCTTCAAATCAGAACTCATATTCTTTACTCTCTTGAATAGAGTTAAAAACTATCCAATCACCGTAATTCTAACCGATAATAACAGAAATACAGTCGGTAGTAGAAAATATGTGGGTCCTAAGTGGTGAAATTCTACTTAGCTTGCGAAGCAAGGTTGGTAGAAGACCGAGCTTGAAGATCCATGATTTTTCGCGAAGTGAAAAATTATTAGCTTCAAGTCGTGTCCACCACGTTCCAGTGGCCCACGGATTTTCTACGGACGACGGCATCCTCAAGCCATATCAGTTGATATCGGCCACAACTTAATTCCAGTAAGAACCAAAATATCCTTAAGCTTACATAATAATTTAATTACACAATAAAAACAATTATTTAGTGGAGAATTCTTATGCGTACTATTGATTTAATCTTATTATTAAATGATTTTAAAAAGGACAATCGTATTTTTATTGAAGATAATGGTCAACGCTTAGCTGTTGTTGACATTGAAATAATTGATAACACGGTTGCTTTAAAAACCTCAAAGAACTTGCATGGTCTTAGAAATTGGGAATTCTTAGTACTATTGAATAAAAAAGATTATTATGAATTCCCAATTTTTTATCATAATAAAAACAGCCACAAACAACTCTTCGGTTTCAGAGTCGCTAATGACTGTCTATTACTTGGTTAATTATTTGCTTGATTTCTTGCTAGCAGATTTATCTTCTGCTTGAAGTTTCTTAGCAAGATCCAAGATGTATGGCTTCAATTCACCCTCAACTTCGGGATGAGTCAAACCATATTCAATATTTGTCTTAACATAGCCAAACTTGTTACCAACATCATATCTTTGACCCTTGAATTCATGAGCAAACACACGTTGTGTCTTATTCATACGATCAATTGCATCAGTCAATTGAATTTCGTTACCAGCACCTGGCTTTTGAGTTGCTAGTAAATCAAAGATTTCTGGTGTCAAAAGATAACGTCCAATAATAGCTAAATTACTTGGAGCATCTTCAGTTTTTGGTTTTTCAACGAATTTCTTAACATTATATAGTCCAGGGGCTGTTTCGCCTTCAGGATCAATAACACCATACTTAGAAACATCTCTTTCTGGTACTCGCATAACAGCTAGAGTTGAAGCATGTGTCTTTTCGTAGTCGTTAATCAATTGCTTTGTCAAAGGAACTTTATCCTTCATCAAATCGTCACCTAGCATGACGACAAATGGTTTGTCACCGATAAATGAACGTGCTTGAGAAACAGCATCTCCCAAACCATTTGGATGTGCTTGACGACTATAGTACAAGTTGACACCCAAATTAGTAGTATCTTGAACAACCTTCAACAACTCTGTCTTGTTCTTTGCTTCAAGGTTTTGTTCCAATTCTGGTACAGCATCAAAGTGGTCTTCAATAGAACGCTTATTCTTACCAGTAATAATCAAAATGTCTTCGATACCTGAAGCTTTGGCTTCCTCAACGATAAATTGAATTGTTGGCTTATCAACAATTGGTAACATTTCCTTAGCTAAAGCCTTTGTTGCTGGTAAAAATCTTGTTCCTAATCCTGCTGCTGGTATAATTGCTTTTCTAACTTTCATCAATTATTCTCCTTTTCGTGCGATTTCAGATAACTAGTTAACTTACCAGTATTTCTTCTTAAAAATGGACCGCCATATGCTTCGGCAAAACCAACGTTAACGGCATTCCCAAATAAAAAGATTGTCACTGACATATTCACCCACAGTAAAAACACAATAATGGCACCAATCGCACCGTAATTGTCCCAAGCCGATCCAAAATATTTTAGATAGTATGAAAACAATTGCGATACCCCTAGTAAGCCAATACTAGTAATGATTGAACCAGTTATTACGTAATAAACTTTGAGATGAATATTAGGTAAAAAATAATATAAAGCAAAAACGATCATCAATATTATAACAATAGCAAAGGGCCATTTCCAACGCATAAAGACATCTAAAAGTGTTGACTTTATACGTAGCAATGGAACTAGCCAATTTAAAAATATTTGTCCAAATGTAAACGTTACAATTGCTATCACACCAATCATCAATAACATTAACGTCATCAAAAAGGCCAAAGTACGGCGAATAACATAATTTACAAAAGTTTGTTCCGCAAACAGATTATTAATATCTAGTCCGTAGGCTTCATTCATTGTCATTTGAGCAATGTTTAATCCACGTGAAATTGCCCATAATGATACGACAATACCAACTGACAAGACACCCTTATTAGAATTAGACAAGACTTTTACTATCGTCGGTAAAAAATAGTGATGTAGATCATCAGGTAAAATAAATTCAATATAACTAATAACTGTCGGTTTATCCAAATGTAATAATGGGATTAAATTTCCCACAACAATTACTGCCGGAAACAACGACAACAGAATATAATATGTAATTGCTTTTGAAGCCATGGGAACATTAGAATCACTCATCGCTTGAGCAACATATTTAACAAAACCAACTAACTTCTGTTTTTTAGTTATCGATTGCCGAAACAGCGGTATTCGTTGCTTTTCTTCTTCCATTATTTATCCTCACTATTTTAAAGTAAGTATTTAGCATCATATTCAGGATCTTGAGAAGTCAAGATCTTAGGACCATCTTTAGTAATAGCAATGGTATGTTCATATTGTGCTGAGTCAGTTCCGTCGGCAGAAACAAAGTATTCCCAGCCATCGGCTTTAACAAATTTGTCTTTAATTTCCCATGTTCCAAGGTTAACCATTGGTTCAATGGTAATTGTCATTCCTTCACGCAAACGTAAACCTTGTCCTGGTTCACCGTAGTGAGGAACATTTGGAGCCTCATGCATTGTTGGTTGAATACCATGACCAATCAAGTCACGAACATCTCCCATATGATTTTCATCTTCAACATAATGTTGGATAGCGTAACCAATATCACCAAGACGATTGCCAACTACAGCTTGATCAATTCCCAAGTATAGAGCCTTGTGCGTTACGTCCATTAACTTTTGATCTTCGGCTGATAAATCTCCGACTGCATATGTCCAGCATGAATCACTCTCATATCCATTCAAGTTAACAGTCATATCTACTTTTAGAACGTCACCACTCTTTAAGATAAGGTTCTTACGAGGAATACCGTGGGCGACTTCATCATTAACACAGACACAAGTTGCATATTTGTAACCTTCGAAGCCCTTTTCTGACGGACGGCCACCGTGTGAAACGATATAGTCGTTAGCAAAATTTTCAATTTCCATTGAAGAAATTCCTGGTTTAATAATGTCACGTAAACCAATATGTGTATTAGCAAGCAATTCTCCAGACTTTCTCATTCCTTCGATTTCTCTTGCAGATTTTAATGTAATCACTTTATAACATGTCCCTTCAAAAATATGTTAATTTCATTATAACATTAGAGGGTTTCGGAATTAGATAGCCCGTGATATTAATTTTTGCTATAATGTCTAAAGATTAAATAATGAGGCGACAATTATGACAAAAGTAAAAATTGTTTTTGCTAGCATTACTGGTAATGATGAGGATATTGCTTATGTTCTAACCGAAAAATTCGAGGATTTAGGTTGTGACGTTGATATGAGTGAAGTTTCTCAAACAGATGTAGCTGACTTTGAAGATTCTGACATCTGTATTATCGCTAGTTACACTTATGATCAAGGTGTCGTGCCAGACGAAGCATTGGACTTCTATGATGACATGCAAGACCTTGACTTAAATGGAAAAGTATATGGTGTCTGCGGTTCAGGTGACACTTTCTATGAAGATTTCTGCCGAGCTGTAGAAGAATTTGATAAGGTCTTTCAACAAACCGGTGCTACTCGTGGAGCCGACGCTGTCAAAGTTGAATTAGGACCAGAACAAGAAGATATCGATAACCTCGACAATTTTGCTGAACAAATCTTTAAAAAGGCACAAGAAATGGATCTTTAAACATGAACTTCTTAAAAAAATATCGTAATTTTGGAGTTTACTGCTTCTTTGGTTTTTTAGCATCATTATTGAATATCGGTATCTTCGATTTATCACATAACTATTTCCATATTACTTTATGGGTTGCTAATACTATTGCTTGGTTTATCTCCAATTTTTTTTCATTCTTTGTAACGAAATTATATGTTTTCAAATCTGAAATGGAAAACTTAAAGAAACTATTTAAAGAGGGACTGTTTTTCCTCGTTTCACGTATCTTTTCGCTGATTTTCGATGATATTTTCATGGTCGTGGCTGTTTTCATTTTTCCCTGGAACAACTTGATCATCAAAGCAATTGATCAATTAATCGTTGGGTTATTTAATTACTTCTCATCAAAATTGATTTTCAATTATCAAAATCGCCATTTGATTGAACGTATTAAAAATTTAAAAGAACGTCGAAAGAGTCGAAATGAAATTTAGTTCGGCTCTTTTTGTTCGCCTAAAACTTTTATCTTCCACAAAAACTGAAATTTTAGAATAATATGTATCTTTATTAATCACAATTACAAAAGATATTTTGAATAGCAAAAAAGTGTTCATATAATCCGTAATTAATTAAACGAGATTGATATGAACACTTTTTTTAATCAAGTAATAGAATGACGGGAATTAAGCTCATCCCCACCCTTTATTTAAATTCATCTGGTTTTTCTGTTGTTTGTTTGAAGTAATAACTCATTGCATCCAAAATACGTTCCGAAGCCTTACCATCACCATATGGATTCTTAGCGTTGGCCATGCGATCATATTCAGCATTATCAGTAATCAAACGTGTCATTTCTCTTTCGACTACTTCGGCATCTGTACCCACTAACTTCAATGTTCCAGCTTTAACACCTTCAGGACGTTCAGTTGTGTCACGTAAAACTAGAACTGGCTTTCCTAATGATGGTGCTTCTTCTTGAACACCACCGGAATCAGTCATAATGAAGTAACTTCTTGATGCTAAATTATGGAAATCAACTACATCTAATGGTTCAATCAAATGAATTCTGTCTACTCCACCCAAAATTTCTTTGGCAGTTTGTTGAACAACTGGATTCAAATGTACTGGATAAACTAATTCAATATCGTCATGTTTAGCAACAACTTTACGCATTGCTTTGAAGACTTCTTTCATTGGTTCACCTTGATTTTCACGACGATGCATTGTAATCAAAATCATCTTCTTATCAGGATCGATCACGTCCAAAATATCATGGTGATAATCCTTATGCACGGTACTCTTTAGAGCATCAATAGCTGTATTACCAGTTACAAAGATATTTTCACCATGGTGATTTTCCTTCAATAAATTAGCTTTACTTTCGTCAGTTGGAGCAAAGTATAGATCAGTTAAATCATCAGTCATTTGACGATTCATTTCTTCTGGCCATGGTGAATACTTATTCCAAGTTCTCAAACCAGCTTCAACGTGTCCAATACGTGTTTGATGATAAAAGGCTGATAAAGCAGCACTAAATGTTGTAGTTGTGTCACCGTGAACTAAAACAATATCAGGTTTTTCTTTTTCAATAATACTATCTAATTCCTTTAAAACTAAACCAGTGATACCACTAAGAGTCTGACGTTCCTTCATGATATTTAAGTCATAATCAGGCTTGATCTTAAAAATTTCAAGCACTGAATCTAACATTTCACGATGTTGGGCTGTAACTACTGTCACAGTATCGAAACGATCACTATTTTGTTTTAATTTTAAAACTAAGGGTGCCATTTTAATTGCTTCTGGTCTGGTACCAAAGACCGTCATAACTTTAATTTTATTCAAAATTATCACCTCAATAAATTAACTACAGTATATCAAAGATAACTTTATTAATATAGGTAGACACACTTGTTTGATAAGATGTCGTTTTCTGAAAGTTTTCGCGTATAATATAAGTATTATGATTAATCTTCCAATATTAATAGTCCTCAGTATTTTAACAACTCTGATTGCCTTCTTTATCGTCATGGCAATTTATAATACTCTTATCAAATCTACCAGTAAAAAATATTGGTGGTTCATTTTAATTGGCTTGGTAATCCTTTATATGATAGCGTTTTACATATATTTTCACATCCAATAGTTGGTTTACAGAAATAGTTTGTTAAAAAAAGTATTAATTTCTATCATTTTGAGTTAGAATTATCAATGTATTCGAAAATGAATTTTATGGAGGTTTATCGATGGTTTTAACAAACGGTAACGAAATTTTCAATAACGCCCGTAAAGGCAAGTATGCTGTTGGTGCTTTTAACATCAACGACTTGGAATGGACACGCTCAATTTTGGCTGCTGCCCAAGAAACACAAACACCTATCTTGGTTCAAACATCAATGGGTGCTGCTAAGTACATGGGTGGTTATGAACTATGTCTACACCTTGTACAAGACACAATCAAATCAATGGGTATTACAGTTCCAGTTGTAATGCACTTGGATCATGGTAACTACGAAGCTGCCAAGGAATGTATCGAAGTTGGATATAACTCAGTTATGTTCGATGGTCATGACCTTCCATTCGCAGAAAACCTTGAAAAGACAAAAGAAATTGTTAAGTTAGCTCATGCTAAGAACATGTCTGTTGAAGCTGAAGTTGGTTCAATCGGTGGTACTGAAGATGGTATCGTTGGTTTAGGTGAATTAGCTGATGTTGAAGAAGCTAAGACTCTTGCTGCTACAGGTGTTGATTACCTTGCTGTTGGTATTGGTAACATTCATGGTGTTTACCCTGACAACTGGAAAGGTTTAAGCTTTGACCGTCTTAAGGAATTAGCTGATGTTATCAAGACACCACTTGTTCTTCATGGTGGTTCAGGTATTCCTAAGGAACAAATCATCAAGGCTGTTTCAATGGGTATCTCAAAGGTTAACGTTAATACTGAATTACAACTTTCATTCGCTAAAGCAACACGTGAATACATCGAAGCTAAGAAAGACTTAGATGTTGATGCTAAGGGTTATGACCCACGTAAATTGCTTGCACCTGGTGCTAAAGCTATTACTGATACAACTATCGAACGTATCAAGTGGTTCGGTACACCTTCAATCAAATAATTATTTGATAAATAAAAAACAGAGACTTCGGTCCCTGTTTTTTTGCTCTAAAATTCATTTTTTCTAAAACACATTATAAAAATACCCTATCAGAGATTCCACATATTAAGGACAACTCCGATAGAGTATTTTTGTATAATTATTAGTCTTGCTTATAGTAGGAAACTTTAATCAAATCTAATATCAAGAACATAACAAAACAAATCGAGAAAACAGCCAATACATTCAACACGGCCGTGTGCAACCATAATATACTTATCAAGCTGGATAGAACCAGATTAATAAATATAACGGTCCCTACCGATTTACTTGTTTTAATCGACCAGAAATGGTCCCTCGTTCTTGTTGAAAGAATCATTCCCATAGCAGAATAGATCAGATAAACAAACAATATTCCACTAATTTGGGCATGTGTGAAATTAGTAAATTTAACACTATACCACAACATTAAGAATCCTAATACTAGCCAACCAATCGTATAGATGGCTGAAATTTTAGTTAAATTCTTCAAATTCCACGCTTCTGGTAAGTGATTGATTTTTACTCGGTCAGTTCCCAACGTCAAAGTAACACAATCGTTGAAAATAACTATAAAAACAATGATATTCAACGAAACTGGGAAAAAGTTTGTGAATAAATAACCAATTGTTAACAAAAGTGCCAATTGAGCTGTTCTTGCCAACTTAGTAATTAACCAAGTCATCATTCTTTGATAAACCCGATGACCAGCATTAACTAATTCCATAATTCCCTTCAAAGAAGGTTCAGTTAAAATTATTCTTGCTGCCAATTTAGAAATATCAGTAGCCGTATCGATAGCAATTCCGACGTCTGCTTTCTTTAAAGCAGGTGCATCATTGACGCCATCGCCTGTCATACCTACAACGTACCCTTTATCCTGTAAAGATTTAACAATTTTAAATTTATCCTCTGGATAAACATTAGCAAATCCATCATAGGATAAGGGATCAGACAACGCTTGATCAACTGTTCCAATATGATCGTTTAAACCAACCTTTTCAGCAATTGCCCTGGCGGTAGATACTGTATCACCTGTTAACATTAAAACGGTTATACCCTGTTTCTTTAAAGCTGAAATTTTTTCTGGCATATCAGATTTAATTTGATCTTTGAAAGTCATCAAACCAATAGGTTCCTGATTAACAGCTAAAACCATCACTTGTAATCCTTGTTGTGACAATTTATCAACTTGGATTTTCACCTGATCTTCTAAATTGCTTTTTACAGGTGATCCCAGAAATATTTCGTCACCATTATCAAGAATTGCTTTAGCACCTTTCAATTTTGGATCAAAAGATACCTGCTTTTTCACTCTAACTGAAGCTATTTTATCCGATTTGGCTTTTTGCAAAATTGCCAAATCAAGCGGACTAACACTACTAGGTTTAACAGTCGCCAATGCATATTGGAATAATTTTGTTTTATCCAATCCATTTAAACTTATGATTTCATCGACTTCAGGTTCATTTTTAGTAATTGTTCCAGTCTTATCCATCAACAAGACATTCATTGATCCTGCTTCCTGAATACCAGTCAATCCGCTAACTAGAATACCCTTTTTTGATAAATTTCCGGCTTCCAAAGAATTAGCCACGGCAAAACTCGATGGCATAGAAATTGGAATTGTAGCTACAAATAGAATAACTAGAAATGGCAACAATGAAAGAAATGGCGTGTGTCTGACTAAGGCTGTAATGGTTAAAATAACTGCTAGGACAACATCCAAATAGGCTAAATACTTAACGACCGTAAAAAGTAAATTTTCCAATCTACCTGGAGCTTCATTTGTTCTGACCAACTCAGTGGTTTTACCTAAGCTACTGTGAACACCAGTTTTCTCAACCACTACATCCGCAGTACCTTCAATAACTGTCGAACCAGAATATAATTCATCATCCTTTGCTTTAGTAATAGCCTTTGTTTCACCAGTAATAACTGATTGATTAACTAAAACAACACCTTTGACTATTTTACAATCAGCTGGAATAACTGATCCAACTGATAAATGGATCAAATCACTAGGAACTAATTCTCGACTTGATAATTTTTGCCATTTATCGTCACGTAAAACACTGGTGTATGCAATCAATTTGGTATCTAATTCACCAATTGATTTCGAAGCTCGATTCTCTTGAATAGCCCCATCAATTGCTGAAAACAACAACAAAGCAAAGATGAAAGCGACTTGAATAAAATTACCCAAAATCAGTTCAATCACTAATGCTAATTCAATTACATAAGGAATCGGACCAACCAAACGTTTTAAAATCAAACTGATAAATGATTTTTGAATCTTTGGCGTCTCATTATATCCATATTCTTGTCTGAGTTTTGCAACTTCTGGCGTGGTAAGTCCATATTTTTCTTTCATAATTTATTGATTAGTCAAAGTCAACGTCATTAGGAAAATGAGCTAGATTAGATTCTTTGCCTAATTCTTCCTCAATTCTTAATAATTGATTGTATTTAGCTAGACGTTCACCACGAGCTGGAGCACCTGATTTCAATTGTTCAGCATGCATTGCAACTGTAAAATCAGCCAAGAATGAATCCTCAGTTTCACCGGAACGATGTGACATCATTGTTGTGTAGCCATTCTTTCTAGCAACACGGATAGCCTCCATAGTTTCAGATACTGTACCAATTTGATTCAACTTGATCAAGAAACTATTGGCCATACCTTTCTTGATAGCTTTTCTAAAGAGTGCAGGATTTGTACATACATTATCATCAGTAACGATTTGAACACGATTACCGTTCTTTTGAGTAAATTTAGCAAAATTATCCCAGTCATTTTCACCAAATGGATCTTCCATTGATACAATTGCTGGATATTTATCTAGTAGTCCTTCGTAGTATGTGCCCATTTCTTCAGCACTGCGCTTCTTACCTTCAAATAAGTATGAACCATCGTCTTGAGCAAAACTTGAAGCAGCTGCATCAAAGGCAATACCAATTTCTTCACCAGGAACATAACCGGCATCTTTAATAGCACGATTTAATTCATCAATAGCAGCTTCACTTGATGGAAGATCAGGAGCAAATCCACCTTCATCACCTAAACCTGTTTGATAACCTTCTTTTTCAAGGTTCTTCTTCAATTGATGATAAACGTTAACGATCTTTTCAAAACCATCACGGAAAGTTGTACGTTTAATAGGTGTAATTAAGAACTCTTGCATATCGATTCCATTATCGGCGTGTTCACCACCATTGATAACATTGTGGAAAGTTTGTGGCAATTCAAGATCGACACCACCAAGGTAACGATAAACAGGAATTCCCTCTGCATTAGCTGCAGCACGAACAGTGGCAATTGAAACACCCAAAATAGCATTAGCACCTAATTTAGCCTTATTAGGAGTGCCATCAAGATCGATCATCATTTGATCGATCTGAGCTTGATTGAAAGGATCAGCACCCTTTAATTTATCATTGATCAAAGTATTAACATTATTGACGGCTTTCAAGACTCCTTTACCATCTAATCTGTCACCACCATCACGTAATTCAACAGCTTCATTATCACCAGTTGATTTTCCTGATGGAACACTAGCACGACCTAAAATGCCATTTGAAAGGATAACATCTGCTTCAACTGTTGGATTACCACGTGAATCAAATATTTCCCTAGCCTTAACATTCTCAATTGTTACTTTTGTCATAATAAATACTCCCTTTCTTAATCATAAAAAAAAGACGTCTACTCCACATTAAAAGACCCTCAATAATTTTCCTCAATTATTTACTGGTATTTTAAATAGAGTAGACGTCATCAATTACGATCAAGTAATATTTTTCGGCGAACGTCATCGCCTCTTCGAACGAATTCATAGTATAATACTTTGTTTATTTAAACAAGTATATTCATTCACTTTTATGAGTATTTATTTGCTTGTGAAGCTTTTTGTTTAAACAAAAAATAATTATATTTATCAATTAGACTTTACTGTCCGTAACACTTGGCATAATATTATTTTCTCAATTACGAGCATAGAAATTGTAGAATTCACAAAAACTTGCTATACTTCATTTGTACCATAAAGAAAGCGTTAACATAGAAAGGAGGGACACTTATAGTAACTTTGTTTACAACTAGAATAAGTAGTTTTCAAAGTCCTATCTCGTGCCTCCCATGTAGAAAATCTAATTCTATGCTTAAATACTTATTCTAGTAGTTGATTCCCAAAGTAGGAGCTCACTCAATTCTTCGATTTGCCCAGAATTTAACTCCCAGACCAATTTTGATCTCCTGTTAATTGAATACCCCATCATTCAATGACATATTAATTTTTGTTCCTACTAGAAATCAACTTATATAAAAACAGTCAGGTTCCCCGCCTGGCTGTTTTTTTATATTTTAATTATTGGAACTTTCTCATATTGGAAAATTTTACCTTCAATTGTCATTTCATCACGCCCATTATTTTTTGCTTGATAGAGATATTTATCAACGCGTTTAAAAATATCCTCAAACGAATTATCAGTTTCACGTAACATCGTTACGCCAAAGCATAACGTCACATCTAACTGTGTCTCCTGAATAAACAAAGGCATTCCAATTAAAGTTTGATTGATCCTATTAGCGATTTCCTGAGCTTTTTGTGTATCGGTATTTCTCAATAGAATAACAAATTCTTCACCGCCATAACGAAATAACTGTCCTTGTCTACCATCGACATGTAACTCTCGTTCAACTGTATGTGAGACATGACGCAAAACTTCATCACCAATTTCATGACCATAACGATCATTAAATTCTTTAAAATGGTCAATATCAAACATCATTACCGTTAAAGGAGCTGGATCGTGACTATATTTTTCAAAGACTTCTTTAGAAATTTTATTTAAATTAGCTCGATTTCGTACACCTGTTAGAGCATCGTAATTAACTTTATTCTCCAAATCGTTATATACGTGCATATATGTACTCATCTTTAACTCAATTATACGCACAATAAACATATAGATTTCGAATAGGATCAGCATTCCTATAATATCAACTAATGGAAATTTATAATCGATCCACATAAAAATCCACCAACAAATTCCGAATAAAATTTGGGCCAACAGATATCGATAATTAGAAATTGCTAAAACGTCTTTATGACTGTAAAGATAGTCAATTACAATTATTAGAACGAGATAAGATCCAATAAACAACCATGAATATGGTCCTTGAATTCTCGAAATATCCGACGATGGATGATATAAAAATGGTAGAAAAACATTTAACAAAACAATTAAACGATTATTGAAAATAAACAAGCCGTAGAATAAGATAGTTAATTCAGCATTAGCTAGCAATCCTCCCAACTCGACCTGTGAACCACCCGTTAAACTTTTGAAAACAATAGTGACCAACAATATCATTAAAAAGAGTAGAAACATTTCGGCCATATTATTCCAACCTTCCTAAAGAAGGACGATGCTGCGCTGATCTTTCGTTCCAATACAAATGATATATAAGTAATAATAGTAACCAAACCAATTGTAACTATCCCTGTTGCTAAGGCATTTGCACTGAAACAGATTCTTAAAATCTCTGTTAAATCACCCAAAAGTAACCCCTCGCACATTCATTTATATCTTTCAGTCTAGCATGAATAAAATGTCTATTAAATTGAAAGTATCACATTATGTATATTTGTATATAATTCTCTAAAAAAAAGATTCTCAGATCAGCCAATCCAGTTAAAGTGTGAATGTGCTTAATACATGATTTTGTAAAATAAAAACGACCTCTATTAAGAGATTCAAGTAAAAAATATATCTTGAACACTTAATGGAAGCCGTTTTTTTGATTTAAAGCTTCTATATTCGTAGATTAAAAATAGTTATAACCAAGTTTTAAGAAAGAACCACCAATTTTAATTGGCTGATTTAAACATCTTTTTTCGATTAATTAATTTTAATTCGAATATTTCTAATTATTATCTTCTTTATCAATTGCTTGTTGTGCAACTAAATTAAGATAGTTGAACGGATTGTCATAATTTGGTTGGAACAACATATCAACATAAGCTAAATCATCAATCGTATTTTCATTTTGGATACAAATTGATAAGGCATTTGCTGACTGAGCAACTTCATGTTTACTGAATAACTGTGCACCTAAAACTTTTCGCGTATCTTTATCATAAATTAAATAAATTGTTAACATTTCCGTGGTTGGCATATAATCTGGACGATAATTGTCGTGGTATGTAACACAATCGGCGTTCAGACCATTTGCTAAAGCCTTTTTTAAGGTTAATCCCGTTTCAGCCAAAGTATAGCCAAACAATGCCATTGCTGTGGTAGCTTGTGTTCCCATATATTTGCGAACATTTCCATAAATATTCATTCCAGCCAAAGTACCTTGACGCACAGCACTAGAAGCTAGTGGAATATACTTCATTTCACCTGTTGGATTGAACTTAACAGCACAAGAATCACCAGCGGCAAAAATATCAGGATCTGATGTTTGCATATAATCGTTCACCAAAATGGCTCCATAACCGTCCATTTGAACCTGACCACGCAATAAATCTGTATTAGCAAAAAAGCCTGTGCAGACAATTACTAAATCGGCTTTATAGCTATGACCAGCTTTAGTATTGATAGTTAATTGGTCACCATCTTCAATTTCAGCAACACGTTCACCTAATGCAACCTTAACATCGTGTTCTTTAAGTTTTTCAATGATTGTTTGTGATAGTGGTTCATCGACATAATTATTGAGAATCTGTTCCCTTGATTGAATTAAGGTTACTTCATGAACCGTATTAGCATAACTTTCAGCCAACTCTACTCCAACATATCCTGCTCCAACGATAGCAATACTAGGATAATTCAAAGCTGATTCATAAATTTTCTTGGCTTGATCATAACTCTTACACAACAAAACACGTGGATTATCCATACCACCAATTGGTGGTACGCCAACTTCTGAACCAGTAGTCATAATTAATTTATCATAACTATCTTCAAAAATTTCCTGTGTGTTGAGATCTTGAACTACAATTTTTTTATTTTTTGAATCGATTTTAATAACATTGTGCTTCATATGAACCTTAGCGCCATAACCTTCTAGCGTAGTTGGATCAGCATAAAACATATCCTCTAGTCGATTAACGATTCTTCCTAAATATAATGCTATTCCACATGATAAAAATGCAATATTATCATCACGTTCATATACGGTAACTTCCGTATCTGGATGCTTTTTCAATATTTGTTCCACTGCAGCTGTTCCAGCATGTGTACATCCGACAACGATTACTTTCAACAGTCGGTTCCTCCTCTACAGTACCCAATAAATTATTCTCTCTGCTTTTTAAGCTTCTACGAACACTTGGTTACATTATATCAATCTATTTAATTTTTTATATATTATAAATGGACTTTTTAAATTTCAAATATCGATAAGGCAACACAGATGATTTGTAATATAATAGCAAGTGTATTGACTTTTTTAAAAGCGGTGATAATCAATGGACAAAATTAAATCCTCTAATGATATAAATTCTGATATCTATTATGACAGTGTAGGTATTCGTAAAAAAGTTTTCGTGGATGAGCAAAACGTTCCCACTGAAATTGAAATAGATAAGGACGAAGACAAATGTACCTACTTTGTTCTTTACAGTAATCAACAGGCTGTAGCCACTGCCAGATTTCAAGTTACATCTGACAATGGAATCCATATCCAAAGGGTTGCCGTCTTAAAATCATTTCGTCATCAACATTTAGGATCAGATCTTTTAAAATATATTATTGATTATGCCCAAAAACAAAATTTCGATTACATTATTTTAGGAGCTCAAGATCACGCTCAAGCTTTCTATACACAGCTAGGATTTAAAGTCATTGGCGAGCAGTATAAAGAAGCTGGAATTCTTCACCATGACATGAAACTAAGCTTGTAGTATTATGTGTTTGATACGTTATTCACGTGATTAATCAAGAATCAATTAGGACTAACAAAGGAGTTCATCATGTATAGATACTTTATTCAGCCTCAACTTGACAAGGCGAATAATTCATTAATCGGTTATGAACTATTAATGAAGGAAAAAAAGCCCGAAGGATGGCGTCCACCAGCAAACTTTTCTGATGTTCCTTCACACCTCATGGCTCAAGTTTTAGTTGCCACAACGAAATTATTATCTTTAAAGATTGGTTCCGTTTCAGTAAATATCAATCGTAATCAGTTAATGGATGAGGAAGTTCGCGATGCTATCATCGAAGCTCAAAGAATCTTACGTCCATTAAAACTAGTAGTAGAACTAACCGAAGATACACCAAACAAAGATTGGAGCAATGAAGAATACATTTCTCTGATTAAAGAATTCATTGATTATGGAATGGACTTTAGTCTTGACGACTGTGGAACCGGAACAAATCAAATGGATCAAATCAAAGACATGATTCCTCTAGCATCAGAAATCAAGTTTGCCATCCAAAACTTTGGAGAAAAGTTACGCGATCCAGATATCGAAAACAAAGTTATATATTGGCGTGATATCTGTAAAAAAGAAAATATTCGTTTTATTCTTGAAGGAATAGAAGACGAAAAAGATGATGCCCTAGCTGATAAGTTGGAAATAGATTTACGTCAGGGTTACTATTACGGAAAACCTAGATTGTTGAAATTAAAAGCAGACGACGACGAATTCTAGAGAACGGAACAAGCTTCTTTCCAACATTCCACATAAAATCATAGTTATAAAGCAATAAATTCATGGTTATCAAAATCAGACGACCAAACAATAAAAGGAGATACCAATAAAAATTGGCATCCCCTTTTATTTATTTCAAAAAAATTATTTTGTTTTACGTTCCTTAGCCACAGCCTTTTGAGCAACCAAGTTCAAATAGTTAAACGGATTATCATAATTAGGTTGGAACAACATGTCCATAAAAGCTAAATCATCAATTGTATTCTTATTTTGAATACATACTGACAAAGTATTAGCTGATTGTGCAACTTCATGCTTACTGAACAACTGACCACCTAAGATCAAACGTGTGTCCTTATCATAAACCAATCTTATAGTTAGCATTTCTGTCGTTGGCATGTAATCAGGACGGTAGTAATCATGATATTCAGCTACATCCGCATTTAAACCATGCTCTAAGGCATGTCCTAAGGTCAAACCTGTAGAAGCAATGGTGTAACCAAACAATTCCATAGCTGAAGTTGCTTGTGTACCCATATACTTCTGGATATTACCGAATACGTTGATACCAGCTAAAGCACCTTGTCTAATGGCATTAGTTGCCAACGGCATATAGGCATGTTCATGCGTAGGGTTAAAGTAAACCGTACAAGCATCTCCAGCGGCGTAAATATCAGGATTAGATGTCTGAGTATAGTCATTAATAATGATAGCTCCACGGCGGTCCATATCCACTTGTCCACGAAGTAAATCAGTATTAGCTACAAAACCTGTGCAGACAATTACTAAATCGGCTTTATGGTCCTCTTTGCTTGTTTCAATAACAACATTGTCATCATCATCACGGTTGAAACCAGTGACATTTTCATTCAAATAAACGTCGACATTATGTTCCTTTAACAAGTTAACTATTTTTTCGGACATATCAGGATCAATATAGTGATTTAGAACTTGATCTCTTGACTGAATTAAAGAAACTTCATGATTTGTATTAGCATAACTTTCAGCCAGTTCCACGCCAATATAACCACCACCGACGATGGCAATGTGCTTGTAGTCCTTGGCTGTATCATGAATTGCTCGTGCTTGTGCATAACTCTTACACATCAAAATTCTCGAATCAGAAATTCCCATAATAGGTGGTACTACTACAGTTGAACCAGTAGTCATAATTAACTTGTCGTAAGTATCGTTAATTATTTCATGTGTCTCCATATTTTCACACATCAATGTCTTCTTCTCTGAATCAATCTTTAAGACATCATGCTTCATTCTAATTGTGGCACCAAGTTTTTCCAAATCCTTAGGACTAGCATAGAACATATCCTCGAGATGTTTTACTCTACCACCCAAATACAATGCAATCCCACATGATAGAAATGAGATATTGTCATCACGCTCGTATACGGTAACTTTTGTATCGGGATGTTCTTGAAGAACCTGTTCTACTGCCACTGTACCAGCATGTGTACACCCTACAACTACTACTTTCATTAAATATTCCCCCTCTCATAAATTGAGTTAAATCCATATCAAAAAATGAATAATCAAGCATAACTTTAAAAATATATACCGTTTCATCATCATTATAAACCTATAAAATTATAAATAAATACGTGTATACTGATATGTAATATTGTTTAAACATTAATATCTTATAATACTACAATATGATTTAAGGAGCACCATTTTTATTAAGCATTAAAAATAATTTGGAGGGGATAATTTTGAATATCCTAAAAGGGATCACCAATAACTATATTAATCTCACTTCAATCATTATCACTTTAGTCACAATTGGCTTGATTACCGTTATTACTATTATTGCTTACGGTCTAGAAAGTCATCTTAATGACGATTCACCTTTTTATCTCAAATTTTCTACTCATTTAGTAGAAGGTGCAATTTTAGCAAGTAGTATGATTATTCTTCAACAAACTTTTCATATGTTGAGCAACGGAACTGTTAACAGCGGTTGGTTGTACGCCAATGCTCAATTAACTATTCTGCTTTATGCTATGTATCTTTTACGAAATAAAATAACTCTATTGATTAATTTATTAATGCCCTTTGCTTATCACCAATCTAGTAATATTGAACGATTAGGTAGCAATCGATGGCCCTTTTTTCTTGTTTCATACATTTTTCTAGTGATTATTATCTTTTATATTTATTGGAGAACCGACAGTCTTAAAGATAGTACGATCAAATATCTCATCCTACAAATTCTTTATGGAATTGGCTGGTGGATATTACTCTGGGTCGACCATAGTTTTTCAATATACAACATTCTTAACATGCTAGTGGTCTTCGTTATCTACATGGCTATTATTAGATATGGATGTAAGCTGATTCCTGAGACAACTTTTAAGAGAGGGTATAATGAATAAATC
>NZ_AZES01000030.1 GCF_001434985.1 Companilactobacillus paralimentarius DSM 13238 = JCM 10415
ATTAAAAAACTGGTATTGATTATTCATCAATACCAGAAAGTATAGAACCATAAAAAGTCGGCCTTTGTCTGGTCGACTTTTTTGATGTTCTTTTTTAGATAACCAATGTGCCTGACAATATAGTGGAAACGAGCTACGCAGGGACAACTCCTGCTTCGCTCTCTCTATATTATTATGGTTCCAACTGCGGCACTGACCATGGCTACAAATATCGCCATTTTTTCATCTTTGGTGTACAAATATGTTAAAGCATAACACCAACCTAGAGCCATCATCATTAAGAACTGTAAGATTGACCCTGGTAAACTAATTGCTCCGGCTATAATTCCACTAAAAATAATTCCCATTACGGCGCTGTATGCTGAACTTTCTCTAAAGAAGTAATTGAAGAAAAAGCCTGTTTGCACCAATTGCTGCTGAACCGCAACAACAAAGACGTTCGCAATCATATTAAATACAAATACTTTTTGATCAGAACTGGCTATATCATCATTTTTGAAACTTGGTAATTTCCCAGTTACTTGTAAATAACTAACCATAATTCTCAACAAGCAAACCATTACGATCATCAAACTAACTAGACCGATGTTAGAAACTAGTGAATAGGCAAAGCCCTCTGCTGTATCTGAAAATGATTTTTCCTCACGGACATATTTTCTAATCATTAAAAACAGGGTGAAAAGTCCAATTAGGAAAAATATAACGGTAATCGGTATATTCAAACCCTTTTGGGTGGCAGCCGCGTTTTTAAACATCAGTGTAACAATAGAAAACACTATCCAAATTATATATCTGACAAAATCTGTACTTGGGGATTCTCCTACGCGCATAATAAATTCTTCCAATCAATAATTTTACTTTGCCATTATATCATACGCTAATACTTCATTTTAGAGGCGTTTTACATTATTATGGAGAGAGCTACTTAGGGGAGAATCTGCTCATGGATAAAAAACAACGGATTTTTTATTTAGATTTTATTCGTGTCATCGCTATTCTTTTAGTTATATTTATACATGTATCAACGATTGACACTACTAAACATATTGGAACTACCGACTGGCAAATTATAAAAATGCTTAACTATTTTGCCCATATCAGTGTCCCTATTTTTTTTATGATTTCTGGTACTTTAATTCTTAATAGTCCAAAAACTTTATCTTTAAAGTACACTTGGCAAAGAAGAATTCCTCGAGTTGTCATCCCTTTTATTATTTGGTCAATAATTTTACCAACTGTTATCAGCTTGACATCGAATTTACTATCAACTAATGATGTCTGGGAACGACTGAAATTCATCCTTAACAAACCAACTATTCCTGTTTTCTGGTTTATGTATCCTTTAATTGGAATCTACATTTTGGCTCCAATCATTAAAACTTTTGTCGATAATGCTAGTCTCAAGATGTTATTTTATGTTACTAGTGTTTGGTTAGTCACCTGTTCCTTGTTACCATCACTCAACGTTATGATGGGAAAAGATATGAAGCACGTTTTCCAATTATCACCAGTTTCAAATTTTTTATTGATTGGTGGGTTTACTGGTTATTTTATCTTAGGGTATTTATTGAGTCATATGGATTTTAGAAATATTAGTAGTTTCGCCTTGTTAACTTTATTTATTGGAATTGGAACTTTTGGGAACTTCTTTTCAGAATCTGTACCTAAAACTTTTGATAACAATAATAGTTACTATGTAACTTCTCTTTTCATTCCCATTATGTCGATTGCAGCTTTTATCTTATTACAAAAATGGGGAAGTAATATACGGTCCAGGGGGACAATTAACTTTTTTGAAAGTCTAGCACCTTTAGTTTTCGGAATTTATTTATTACATTATTTAGTCATATTTTTCATTGAACCGTGGTTTTTTAAAAATGTCGATCTTCGTGGCATTTCTGCAACTTTCCTTCGTTATATTGTCGTAATTATTATCACTACAGCAATTATTTGGTTAGTCAGTTTTATTCCTGGTATTAATTACTTACTCACTGGTCATACAAGGTCAAAAAAATAAACGATTTCCAAATGGAAGTCGTTTATTTTTTTGTGTTAGTTTTTCTTAGTCTTGGTCGTCTTTAATAAAAAACCAAAGATAATTAAAACAATTCCTGCTATAGTTGCGAGGATACTTGAAGCTTCACCAGTCTGTGGTAATGCTCCAGCTTCATCAGATGTACCAGTAGTTGGTAATTCTGATTCGTCCTTGTTGCCAGCAGTATCGGGTAATAAACCTTCTTCAGCATTACTTTCAGATTGACTACCTTCAGAACCACCATTGATTAAGTTTTGATTGCCATCTTCTTCAGTTGTTGCTTCCTCAGAATCAGAATCTTCTTCCTCTTCTTTGTCGGTATCTGGAGTTACTGTGCTGCCACCATTATCTTCCTCACTAGGTTTTTCTTCATCAGGTGTACCACCATTGTCACCAGTATCTGTGGTGTCATCTTCGTCTTCATTGTTATTTTCTTCAGGATTTTCAGGATCTGTGGTATTTCCTTCGTTATTATTGTTTTCATCGGGATTTTCAGGATCAACACCTAGATTACCATCTTCGTCAATATCCATATCTTCTTCTTCATCAGGTTCTTCAATATTAGAACCATCATTCTCATCTGGTTTCTCTTCATCAGGTTCTTCACCTTCATTAGGGAACCAATCTACTTCACCAGGTATAACAACTGGTTTTTCAAACTCAGTTTCAATATCTGAATTGTCCTGCAAATCCCATCTATGAGTCTCTCCACCAAGAACATTTACTTTATCAGCAACTATATTTCCATCTAAGTTTTGATGAATATTTATAGTAGCATCAGGAGCTAAGATACTACCTTGGAATGGACGATTAATCTCAATGTCACCAGCAAATTGATTATCCGATGCACTACTATCATAGAAGTTCCACAATAAATGATTATCATCAAAGAATTCAGTTTCTTGATTAGGACGTTCAACGTTGTTAACGCCATCACCATGGTTATAAATCAATTTAATCTGAGAATTAACATTAAGCGGATTAACACCCTTACCATCAACATTAATGATAATAGTAGTACCTCCCTTATCAGAAGATAATCCAGCAATAGTAAGAGGTGTATCCATATCTAACACATCTGCATCAAGATCAATGACAATCTGATTATTGGTAGGTTCGTAATTTTCCAAGTTGATAACACGCTGATTACGATCTGGAAAATCACTATTCTTTATACTTACAGTAGTATGACTATTGGCCAAATCAGAGGATGTTTGTTCTAGCTCTTCGAAATATTCCTTAAAATCAATATACTTATTTGTACCTTTATCTTGATAAATTTCATCGTTATCCAGATGATCAATCTTTATTTCATTAACTGATGGATTATTACCATTCTCACCTAACTTAATATCGTTATCAACTCCAAAGATAACCTTATTTGATCTACTATCAGTTTTATTAACAAACGAACTGTTTGCTAAATTGTGTACATTTTCAACGTACGAAATATCTTTATCTATTAATTTGTCTTCAGTCACATTAGTTCCAAAGTTTACATTGCCATTGAGATTTCCAACAGCGACATTACCATTAGTATGAGCATTTAAAGTTGCTTCATTAGCAAAAATATGAAATTTAGATGCATATCCTAATTTATTGTTAGCAACATCTGGAAAATCTTCAGAAACATTTCCCCCATCTTGAACATCGTTATTAACAGATTGTGTAGCTACTCCACTAGTAGAACTTTGAGTAGCAACTGGTGCTTGAGCTGTAGCTGAACTTTGAGCAGATGCAGTTTGTGCTGCATTTGTTGAACCTGCTACATTTTGATTCTGCACTGTATTTTGTGTAACTGCTCCCTTAGCAGTTTGTGCTGCATTATTACCACTAATCTGGCTTTGATCAGTTTGATTATCAGTACTTTGAGTTGTTGCCGTTGCACTGTCTGTTTCATCAGCATTTACAGTTGTAGCACTCATCCCTGTTAGCACTACCGCACTTATAGCAACACACGACAAAGCCCATTTTTTCCCTTTTCTCATTAACATAATCAACTAAATCTCCCTCGTTGAATTCAGAATAATAATTATTATTATCTAATAAAAATGGTAATAATTATATTTATGTCGATTATTGCTCTACTATTTTTTATTGTCAAATAACGATTTATTTAATGAGAATTAATCATTTTTTCAATTTTAAAGTTTCAATAATTGCGATTCCTAACGCTATAATAGAAATTATTCCTAACCCTGTAAAACCAACCGAAGAATATAAAATTGCTCCAATTAATGAACCTAGGGTTAATCCTAAGTAGAGAAATGAACTATTAAAGGACATTACCGTTGAACGTTTATCCGGCACAACACCCACAATATAAGTCGTTAAGGCTGTAACACCCAAGCCTTGAGCCAAAGCTAACAATATAAGAAAAATTATTATTCCCCATAACTGGTTTTGGCAAATCACCAACCCTAAAATAAAAATCATTGAGAAGAAACCATTGAGAATGACATCTTTCATAGCTCCTATTTTAGACAACAGGTGACCTCCGCAAAAGCTGGCAATAAAGTTGCTTAAACCATAGGCAATAAAGATATTGCCCGTTTGAGCTGTATTAAAATGAAAATTTTGATTCAAAAAAGTCCCCAGAAAAGTATAAATTAAATAGAACCCAAACATCCAAACCAAATTAATCGACAACGAAAGTAAAGCTCTTTTTGACTTAACCAAGGTTTGAAAGCTAGCTAAATACTTTAATTTCTCCTGACCATTCATTAAATTGGGAACGACTAATAATAAAACGACAAAGGCCACTAACGTCAATAAGATCGAACCCCAAAAGGCCATATGCCAGTTAGATAACTGTGATAATAATGTGCCCATAGGCACGCCGATAGCAATTGACAAGGATAAGGCTGACATTGTAATTCCCATTACAACATTCAATTTCTTACCCGAAAAATAGCTCCCCACAGTTGCCCAAATATTAGGCATTGTCACTGCTGCACCGATTCCTGCTACAGCTCTGCCAAAATAAAAGATTTTAATATTAGCGGCTTGTGCACAGATAAAACTACCTATTAGAAAGATTAATAATCCGACTATTAAGAGTTTGCGCTTATTAAATTTGTCTCCCAAAGGCCCGAAAAATGGACTCCCGATGGCGTAACACAAAGCATAAATAGTCACTGATAATGCTGCTTGCGAGGTTGTCACAACATAATCTTTTTCAATTGCTGGTAACAACGGCGAAATAATGAATGAATCGGCTCCAATAACGAAGACAACCAGGAATAAACCAATAACCAGCAAGATATCTTTAAATTTATAAGTATCATTTTGTTTCATAATTAATACTTCTTTCTAAATTTAATAAAAATTATTCTTAAGCATCTGCAATATAAATCCACAAATAAAAAAGTACAATACGGGAATTTAATGATACTAGGTATCAAAGAATTCCCGTATTGTACTTTCAAATTATTAGGTTCTAAACTGTTCTGATGATACAATTCAGCTGAATTTAACTATTGGAGGCCGATTATGGTTGCAGCTGAAATGAGCACTAGACATGGCGAGCGTTGTCCCTTGGACAGTACTCTCAAGATTCTCGATGGTAAATGGAAATCCATTATTCTTTGCCGATTAATGCAGCAAAAGGAGATGCGTTATAGTGAAATTCTTCAAACATTGTCTGGCTGTACAAGACGTATGCTTTCTTTACAATTATCCCAACTAGAAACCGACCACATCATAAAAAAAGAGATCGACACATCGTTTGTACCCATTAAAACCAGTTATCACTTAACCGAATTGGGACAATCACTCGTGCCGATCATTAAAGAAATGGATATTTGGGGACAAATGTACCTAGACACCCTATGTAAAATAAAGAATAGTTAAACTAACTTCTTGATGTCGTGGTTCAGAATCATTAATTGTGAGCCACAGAAAATTAAAACCAATCCTGTCAGTAAAATATCGATTCCGCTCAAAACAATCAAAACTGTATCCTCTAGATCTCTCATCATATTTAGAGAGAAATAAAGATAGACGACAATAATTGGAATAATAATTACGAGATAAATAACATTATAGACATAACTCTTGTTGAAAATTAAATTTAAATCTAAATTGTATTTTTGTGTTTTCATATCCATCACGTGAAAATGACGATCAATTAAATAGATTAGTCCTAAAGGATAGAAACCTAGAAGCATATTGTACAAAAGTTGCATGCGTATTCTCCAATGTATTTGATAATCTAACACTATCGATTTAAAAAAAATGGAGCAAGCAATTTTGACAATACTTTTATTTAGTTAACTTACTTATGAATATAATTATTGTCTATCCTGAGTTCCTAACGCAAAGACGGCCACACAACCGAATCCAGTATGACTGGAAATCGTCATACCAATAGGATTGACCTGAATATCAGCTTTAGGAATTTGACTGACAATATGTTGCTTAACCAATTCAGCTGCATCCCAGTCACCACTAGTCGTAATAATAATTGGTTGATCAGGATCATTTTGAACCGCTGTTACTACTTTTTCTGCCAAGGTTAACAGCGATTTTTTTCGTGTTCTAATCTTTGAAACAAAGCGTAATTTTCCTGCGGGATCAACGTCCAATAATGGCTTTACTTTAAGTAGCGTTCCCAAAGTGGCTGAAGCTCGGGAAATACGACCGCCGTGATAAAGATAAGTTAAATTATCAACTGTGAACCACTGTTGTAAACGTAACTTGTTTTGGTCAAACCAGGAAACCAAATCATCCAAGCTGGCACCAGTCTTTTGTAATCTGATTGCTTCAAGAAGCAGACGGCCTTCACCACCACTAGCTGCTAAAGTATCGACAATACGAATATCAGCTTCAGGGAAGTCTTCTAATAGGATCTCTTTGGCTTGACGAGCACTAGACATTGAACCGCTTAAACCGCCGGAGAAGCCTACATAAACGATGGCCATTTTCTTTTCTACATACTTTTTAAAAAATTCCAAGTATTCACCAACATTTACTTGTGTCGTAGACGGTAAAACTCCTGCTTTAATTTGTTCATAGAATTTATCTAATGAATAACTCTTGCCGAAATCATTGACGAGCTCTTTCCCATCAATTTCTGTGTGAAAATAAATTGCCTTAACATTATTTTCTTCCAAAAACTTCGCTGGCAAATCACATTCTGAGTCAGTTAAAATTTGATACATTTCATGTCCCCCTACAAAGGTTCCTCTAAATTCATTCCATAATAATACCATTTATCAAAATAATATACATTGCTTCTATACTTCTATCTGAGTTCATAATAACAGTAAAGATAGATTTAAAATATCATTTTAGAATTTTTTACATATATTTCAAAAAACAAAAAAGCACCTAAATGCTGGTTTAACAGCATTTAGGTGCTATGAAGTTTATAACTGACGTTCTTAAAAAGCCGTCTATCGGATTTGAACCGACGACCCCCACCTTACCATGGTGATGCTCTACCTATCTGAGCTAAGACGGCAATACATCTCCTACATTTTATCAAACTTATATCATGTAGAAAATGCTTTTAATTAAAATGCTTCAATAATTTCGGCGATACCTGTAGCAAAGAAGAAGAATGCCAACATAAAGACAATGAATCCTCCTGCTAATACTGGATTGAACAATAGAATGATCGCAAACAACAGGTTCAAACAAGCCAAAATTACAATGAAGATGTAGTACTTTCTACCGAAGAAATGGTAAAAACGAGATGTCAGTATTTGCAAAACCGCATCTAGTAAAAACCAAATAGCAAACATGTAAACAATTGCTACAACTCCGACTTGTACGTGAGCGACAAAAATAATACCGATAATAATATCAACAACTGCTCCAAAAATGGTCCATCCACTTCTAACGCCTAAAAATTTAGTCATTTGAGAACCGAACCATAATTGATAAACTCCTCGTAGAATGGCGAAGAATCCGAATAATACGGCAATAGTCGACAAACTTCTCAATGGATACCAAGTTACTAAATATCCAGCGTATAAAGAGATTAAACCAATAATAAAACCAAACCAATCAAAACGTTTCTTAGGTTGACTCATATTTCTACCTCCCTTCTAAATACCAACAATTATTTTAACATTAAGAGTTATCAAAGTTGAGTAATATGCGTTATAATAGAGAGGCTAATAAAATTTTTAGGCTAAACGAAGGGTTGAAAAATTGTCACCTAACAAAGAAAACTATTTAAAAACTATCTACGAACTAAATTATGATTTCACAAAAATTACTAATAAACGTATTTCTGAGATCATGAATGTTTCCGCCCCATCAGTTACTGAAATGCTGAATGCTTTATCAGGCGAAGGCTATTTAACTCACTCACCTTATAATAAAATTGTACTTACCCCTAAGGGAAATAAGGTCTCTGAAAAACTAGTTAAAACACACCGTCTTTGGGAAGTATTTCTAAATAAATGCTTGAAGTACCCTGTTGACAACGTCCATCATAATGCCGATGCTTTGGAACATTCTTCAGATGACGATTTAATCGAACACTTGAATGATTTCTTGGGTCATCCCCAACGATGTCCACATGGTGGTATCATTCCTGGCAATGGTCAGGGTGAAACAGATGCCGATGATAAATTGTTAAGCATGATTCCAGATGATACTAAAGTTCAAATTGTTAGAGTATCTGACAATTATGACTTCTTACAATACTTCGGTAGCTTGAATCTTGAAATTGATGATACAATTACCGTTCTTAAACATGAAAAATTTGATAATTCCCTTGTTGTTGAAAAAGATGATGGTTCAAAATTAACTATCGGGGCTAAAGCTATCGATTACATTTTCGTGGAATTACGTTAAAAAATATATTTTGCATAAATAATAGGACGAGAAACCAATCTGATTTCTCGTCCTATTTGCGTTTATCGCGTTCAACTTCAATTAATTCACTCAAATCATGACACTTTTCCAAAGCCTCACGATACTGTTCATGAATATCTGGATCAACTCGCCTACCATCACCAGACGGTACCATATGAATATCCTCGGTGTCAGCCTCGACAGCTGTTTTAAAATACCACATCTTATAATGAAGAAAATCCAATTGATCTTGGAGAGTTTGAATCTGTTCTTTTACCGTTGCCGCCTCTTTTTCCAATAATTCATAGCGACCCATTAACGTAACATCACCTTGCATACATAGATCAATGAAGTGACGAATTTCAGTAATTGTCATTCCACACTTTTTCATGCATTCAATTACTTGTAAAAAGTTCAAATCATTATCCTTAAAACTTCTTCGTCCTGCACTATCACGATCAACAAATGGCAGTAATCCCTTACGATCATAATAACGTAAAGTTGAAGTTGGCAAGTTCATTTCCTCTGCCACATCTCCAATTGAATATCTCATTTTCAATTCCTCCTTGACTTGAACCATGGTTTAACTAGTAGTATAGCAGATGAGAGTATCAAATTTACTACTGATAGAGAGGATTTTATACAATGGAAAAAACTGAAATGCAGAAACTGTTAGATGGCGAATGGTATCGACTCACTGATCCTGAAATTGCAGGCCGAAAAACAAGCTCCGCAACTTTATGCCAAGATTTTAATGCTATCCCCGAAAATGAACCAGAAAAACAAACCGCCAAGGCACGTGAAATCTTTGGTTCTGCTGGCAAGAATTTAACTGTACACAGTCGACTAACCGTTGACTATGGTAAGAATATTCACGTTGGTGATAATTTTTTGTCTAATTATAATTTAACAATACTGGATATTGCACCAGTAAATATGGGTAACAACGTCTGGATTGGCCCTGATACTGACATCTATACTGTTAATCATCCTTTAACTGCAAAGGGACGTAAGCAAAGATTAGGAATTGGTAAACCAGTCAATATTGGTAACGATGTCTGGATCGGTGGACATTGTACGATTTGTCCTGGAGTCACAATTGGTAACGGTGTAGTCGTTGCAGCAGGAGCAGTCGTTACAAAAGATATTCCTGATAATGTCTTAGTCGGCGGTGTTCCAGCCAAAGTAATTAAGAATATTGAACAATAAAAAAAACGTCCTCCATTAAGTATTCAAGATATATCCCTTACTTGAATTTCTTAATAGAGGTCGTTTTTATTTTACAAAATCACTTATTAAACATACTTACCTCAAGAAAAATATTATTTAGTCTGGAGTAAGAATCCCGATTCTCTTTTTTTTACTATTTTTGTGTTTGTTGATTATTCTCGACAATTTTTTTATAGAAGACAGCCATAACTAATTGTTCATATGGTTGCAACCAAACAGACAACAACTCATGTGTCATTGCATTAAGAATTTCCCAGAAAAAAAACTCAAAAATAATTGAGAAGTAAGTCCACTTGTATCCACGCATCACGATCGTACTGCGACTAAAGCTAGAAAAAGCCATTCGTAATGACCATTTTCCTTGGTCAGCTTGATCGTCCTTGAAAACCAAGAATGACTGGGAAAAGATTACCAAAAACCAAATCCCAGGAAGTACATAAAGCATGAATCCAGCTTCCAAAAACAGCCCTAATAACGCCGTTATGAAAAGCAGTGGAAAGAAGTATTTGCCACTAAAAGCCTGCAAACTATCCTTAATAGCATTGATTTGATAATCTGGATTTCTCAACTTATCAATCAAAGCATAAGAAACACCAGCACAAACCATCATAAAGAAGAAAAAGAAAGCATAAACTGCAACGTTACTCTGTGGTGTTAAATTCAGCATATATTGCGATGCCGAACTTGGATCATTTGCCATACTCATTGAAATCTCTGACAGGCGACGGCTAGCCTGCTCTGGATCAGCTAAATTAACATTTATATTAGCCATCCAAGTTGTATAAATTTTCATTCCAAAATACACTGCTAGAAATCTTAACAAAATCGGTACGATATTAAGTGCAATATTTCCTTTAATATCTTTTCTAAAAGCACGATGTGCTTCACGTCTGACTTCAAAAGCAGATATTCGATTGTAATTAGCGTTATTCATCAATATCCCTCACATTAGATAACGCCATTATAACAAAGATGGATTAACTAAACTAATTTACTTTATTGTGATTGGCGCCTTTGTAGTCTTGATCATTAACAAATTATTAGCATCAACCTTATTCTGATAGGAGTTGCCATACTTCTTATCGAAGTATCGAACATAACCATGCTCACTCGTTAGATCTAGTCCTTCAACACTAAGTCCTGAGCCAATGAAATGTCCAGCGCCAAACATTCTGAAGTCATTATGATTCATCAAAGTTGTTTTAGAAATAGAAATTTTACTATGATTATTCAATGATTTCAACGTATCTAAATTAGACTGTTTAATATTCATCTTAGACTCATCTAAATTAAAACTAGATTTCAAAATAGTTGAATTAGTAGCCGTAATTTGTGAATAGGCACTAGCAACTATGTTGGCATTAGAAATCTTACTATTCTTCATTGTTAGCTTGGCATCATATAAGTTCATTTTTTCAATATTATTAATTGTAGCGTCACTCATATAAACATTGGAATCATAGTCTAAGTCTTTGGCTGACTTGATAAAGTTATTTATCGTTACATCGTTTATTTTAATATTTCCTTCAGCAAGACGAACATTTACATTATCCAATGACTGATTCATAGGAATAGTTATCGTTACGTTATTGTCATCCAATAAATCAATACCAACATGATTTTTTCTCTCCTGACCCGTAACGGTTAGAGTATTATTTTTAATCTTATAAGTTGGTTCTGAGTTTTTTTCACCATCAATACGAATCTTATAACGGTCACCTAAGCGGAAGGTAACATTAGTATTTCTACCTTCAACGTACACATTTTTGAAATTACTCAACGGATAAGTTTCATCAATCTTTTGGATAATTTTAAATCCGTGATTCCAAACAACCGATTTATTTCCACCCATAATGAATCCACCGAGCAATAATAAACCACCAACTATTAATAAATAAAATCCGGTTACAAAATACTTACGCATTTTCTTTTTCCCCCTTCATTGGAGTCTTTCTACCATGAAGCAATTTCTTACCCAACCAACGGAAGAAAATAACAACTACACTAAAGAACCATTTCAATAAAGCAATTGTTATAGGAATCAAGAAGAAATCGATACCCAGAACTAATAGTCCTCCACCAATGTAAAAGATAGCTACAGAAAATGATTGAAAAATAACTGAAAGGCCAATAAATATTGCTCCAATACCACCAACTACTGAAACAGCGACCAAGAATAAGAATATTAAGACAAACAATATTGCTAAACCAACTACTAAAGCCAACATTAATATCACTATAAATGCAATTGGTAAAGCAATTGGCGATGCCATTAACGCCAATAAAACTAATCCGATCATCGTTAGATTTCTCTTGAAACGATCATTATTTGAAATATGCCCATTAGCAACATTTTGATAATTTTGTTCTGACATTTTAATTGAGTAATCGGCTAAAACCTTACGTGCCAAATTCTTAGGTGTTCCCAATTCATTAATAATGGCATCGGACGTACTCAATTTAGCATCGATTATATATTCTCGATAAAATTCGATTACATCTTGTTGTTCAGCGTCACTCAATTGATGTAAATATATTTTAAATTCATCAATATACGAATCTATTGCTCTATTATTCATTATTCCCCTCCAAGATAGTATCAGTTGCTGACTTCAATTCCTGCCAATTTTTTCTAATCCTATCCAGTTGTTCTCTACCTAAACCAGTAATTTTATAATAACGACGATTTCTACCTTCGTAGGCCTCATCATAAGTACTCAACCAGCCTTCTTTTTTTAACCGACGCAAAATCGGATACATGGTTGATTCGGAAATAGGAAATACCATCTGGACTTTCCTAGTGATCGCGTACCCATAATAATCTTCACTTGTAAGCAGAGCTAAAACAGAACCCTCAAGTATCTCAGTTGAAACTTGAATTGCCATATTATCTCCTCATTTCTATCATATTATACAACGTATAATATCGTTCAATTAATAATATATGATAAAAAATAGTATAAGTCAATTTAACTCTCTATTTTGGGTGGTATAACATGCCGTGGCCCATAGATTTTTTTGTGGACGACAGCATATTTAATCTAAAAAGCTTGACAATCTTTTTTTTACGTCGTACGATAATTGCAACATTTTAAAACAAATCTAAAAACGACGACAGAAGAGTAACTAAGTTAATTAGTCCAGAGAGTTAACGTTGGTGCGAAGTTAACCTAATCCTTAGTGAAACACATCTGTAAGTTGAATGCCTGAAACAAGTAAGTCATTTCGGTAGCACCGTTACAGCTGAAGTTATTGTAACTTCATGAGTCTAATATTGTGAGATATTAGAAATCAGAGGTGGTACCGCGAATATTCGCCCTCTTGGTCCTTTTGGATCGAGAGGGTTTTTTATTTGGGATAACCCTTATTTAGTGACAATAACTTCTTGAGGTTAATATCGTGAGGTATTAACAAATTAAGGTGGAACCACGTTAAAAACGTCCTTTAGCAAATTTGCTAGAGGACGTTTTTTTATGTCTTTAGTTAAAAGGGGAAAAGATTATGATGAATTATATTTTTGAAATTTTACCATCGCTTTTGAGTGGTACAGCTATGACTTTAAAAGTTTTCTTTTGGACATTGATTTGTTCATTACCACTGGGAGTTTTAGTTTCTCTCGGTCGTAGTTCGAAATTCAAACCACTAAGCTGGTTGGTTTCCTTCTACATCTGGGTTATGCGTGGAACGCCTTTGTTACTACAATTAATTTTTGTTTTCTATGGACTACCTAATATGCCATTCGTCCATATTGTTTTTGAAAGATATGATGCCGCATTATTTGCTTTCATTCTCAATTACACAGCGTACTTTGCCGAAATTTTTCGTGGTGGCTTCAGCACTGTCAGCAAGGGACAATTCGAAGGTGCTAAAGTTTTAGGACTCAACTATTGGCAAACATTGAGAAAAATTATTATTCCACAAGTAGTTAAAATTGTGCTGCCATCAATTGGTAATGAGGTTATCAACTTGGTTAAAGATTCATCATTGGTCTACGTTATCGGTTTAGGCGACTTGCTTCGTGCTGGTAACATCGCCAGTTCACGAGATGTAACACTTCTACCATTAGTATTAGTTGGTATCATTTACTTACTATTGACCTTGATCTGCACCTGGTTGTTAAAAGTTTTAGAAAAACATTTCAGTTATTACCGTTAGGAGAAAAATTATGTTGAAATTAGAAAATATTACTAAAAGTTTTGATGGTAAAACCATCTTAGACAATTTAAACCTTGAGGTTAAAGACAACTCAATTCTCAGCATTGTTGGCCCTAGTGGTGCCGGTAAAACAACTCTTTTACGTTGTATTGCTGGTTTGGAAAAAGTTGATTCTGGAACTTTTATACTTAACAACAAGCCTTTCGATCCCTTTGATGAATCAGTTAAAGAACGAGTTATTGGTGTCGTCTTCCAAGACTTCAATCTCTTTCCCCATCTGTCTGTTATGGAAAATATTTCCCTAGCACCCAAGTTAGTTTTGAAGCAGGATAAAACTACTGTGCAAAAAAATGTGGATAAACTTTTGGCTCAATTAGGTCTCACTTCTTTAAAAGATCAATATCCTTTTGAATTATCAGGCGGACAAAAACAACGTGTTGCTATCGCTAGAGCTTTGGCCATGCAGCCACAAATACTTTGCTACGATGAACCGACTTCAGCACTTGATCCTAGTTTACGTGATACTGTAGCTCAAGTTATTTTAGACTTGAAAAAAACTGGCATTACACAAATTGTTATCACCCATGATCCTGATTTTGCCAAAAAGATTGCCGATCAGTTACTAGAAGTTAAACCAATCAATGATTAATCTCCGGGGGTTAAATATGAAGAAAAAATTATTAATATTCATGGCTTTATTCTTACTTGCCTTGGGATTAAGCGGATGTAGCGATAATCAAAAATCCGTTGCACAAGAGGCTAACACTACTGATACTTGGAATCATATCAAGAAACGTGGTCGTGTCATCATTGGTTTGGATGATACCTTCGTACCCATGGGTTTTCGTGAGAAGAATGGAAAGTTAGTTGGCTATGACATTGATTTAGCCAAAGCTGTTTTTAAACAATACGGTATCAAAGCCGATTTCCAACCAATTGACTGGAATATGAAAGAAACCGAACTTCGTAATCAGACTATCGACCTAATTTGGAACGGTTACACCATCACTCCTGCCAGAAAGAAACAATTGGCTTTTTCACGTCCATATATGGCCAATCAGCAAGTTTTAGTCACGAAAACAAATAAAAATATCTCTTCATTTAAAGATATGCAAAATAAAATTCTTGGTGTCCAAACTAGTTCCTCTGGTGCTAGTCTTTTAGATGAACATCCTACTAAGTTAAAAAATTACATTAAACATAAAACACCCGTCCTTTACGACTCATTTAACAATGCCTTAATGGATCTGGACGACAAACGAATTCAAGGATTATTGATCGATAGTGTTTATGCTGGTTACTACATTAGTAAGGAAAAAGATCCTGCATCCTATCGAATAACTCGTGGTGGATTCACTGGTGAAGATTTTGCCGTGGGTATGCGCAAAGGTGATAAAACTCTTAAACGAAAAATTGATAATGGTTTACAACATCTTGCTAATACCGGCGAACTTCAAAAGATAAATAAGAAATGGTTTGGTAATTCTGATAATTCCTTAATCCAACCTGAAAACTAAAAAAGCTGATCAATTAATTTTGACCAACTTTTTTAGTTTCTACCATTATAAATGGATCAATTATGCTATCCAATGGTTCCTTATTTTGTAATTGTGCCACCCATTCAGAATTAACAGTGTCTGTTTGATATACGCAACTGGCCAATGTACCAGTGATACTAGCAATTGTATCCGTATCTTCACCTAGATTAACAGCCATTAAAATTGCCTCATCAATTGATTTCGAATTTAATACACACCAAACACAGGCTAATAACGTATCAACATCATAGCCGGTTGATTTGATATTATTACGACTGATATCTTTAAAACCAGGTGTAAAAATATCTCTATAATAGATAAATTCCGACCATTCATCCGGTTCATTTTGTAGTGCTACTTTTAATTGTTCAGGCAAATCTTTTAAAATATCATTTAAGTTCTTACCATTTAGTAATCCATGTAAAATTTCTAAATAAATATAACTTCCCATGATGGCTCGTGCATGCCGATGAGTCAAACTGGTATAATTTTTAGTTAATTTCAACCGTTCGGACAGATTCTTTTTTGTCTGTAAATGAATTGCTAAAGGTGCCAATCTCATCAAAGCACCATTGCCATTAGCATATTCACTAGGATCGCCACATTCCAAAGCAGAATAATGATTTGTCGACCAGTTACGCACAGCTTTTGCACAAGTACCGCCAATTCCAAATGCAATTCCCTTAGGCGTATATTTGTTATGGAACATATAGTTTTCAAACTTCTGCATTAATTTCTCATAATCACTTTTTTCAGTTAGACTCTCAACTAAGGGCAACGTAAAAGAAGTGTCGTCTGACCAGCTACCGGCATCTTGTTCCCAGGTTCCACCAGAAATCATTGCATCAACATAATAGGTATCACGTTTTTTAAATTCTACAGGAACGCCCAAAGTATCCCCCACAATTCCGGCATATAAAATATTCTTTATTAGATCAGCTTTCATAATGCATCTCCAGTCAAAAAAACTGGGACCGAAATGAATTCAGTCTCAGTTATCATTTATATTTTAGAGTTTCCTATCCCATCTATAGCACGTATAATCCTAAAAGATCAATAAAACAAACGCCAGAAAAATACCAAATACTGCTAGCATACTGACTTTTCTCTTATCGTCATGAATTTTTCGCAATCCATTTTTATCCATAAGCATCATTCTTCCGTGCCGTCTTTGTTATATCATCTAATCTCCACTATGAAAAGGCTTTTTTGAAAAATTAATAATTTATATTTCCTCGCTTTTTGATTAAACTATATTCTAACCACAAAAATATTTAATCTCAATATTATTTTTCACTTATTAAGCAAAAATTTAAGTATAATTAACATATAAACACAAAGGAGCTACTGACTTAACCATGAATAAAAAGAATCGAGTATATTTGGCTGGACCTTTCTTTAGTGAAAATCAAATTAAACGTTTAGACGAAATTCAAAAATTACTAGAGGCCAACTCTACAATTGGTGATGTATTCAGACCTGGAGACGACGAATATACAGCAGCCGAGTTTGGCTCATTTGAATGGCAAACTGCCGTTTACAAACATGATATTAACAATATCAATAATTCCGATGTTGTTGTCGCAATGTTAGATTATAAGATAGAAGAAAACGAATTAGAGCCAGATTCTGGTACAATGTGGGAATGCGGTTATGCAGTGGCTAACAATGTTCCTGTTATCGGAGTTAGAAATATTAAAGATGAACCCCTTAACCTAATGCTTGCTGGCAGTTTGACAGCTTTCTTCAATGGCGCCGACAGTATCAAAGAAATTAAGGATTATGACTTTAATAAACTAATGACTAGATATGAAAATGTAAAGGTACTTTAGGAGGGAAACATGTCACAAGTAACAAAAAGAACAGAGAAATCAATTATCACAGCAATGTTTTCACTGCTTCAAAAGAAACCATTTGAGAAGATCACCGTTGGTGACATCTGTGATGAAGCTTTGATCAACCATAGTACTTTTTACCGTTACTTCAACGACAAATACTCCCTTTTGCATGCTGTTTTTTCATATTTATTAGACGATTTATTGAACAACACTTCCAATGCCAAAACTATTGTCTACCAAATAGCAGACTTTATGGAAAAAAATAGCAAATTCATGCATCATATTTCTCCACAATATCAGACTAAAGCTAATCTTTACCCTGAGTTCAGAAGTATTTTACGTGATATTGTTAAAACTAAAAGTGCCGATCCTGAAAGTCAAAGTGATCCGCTTATCAAAATGATTACCGAGTCAGACAGCCCAGAATTAATGATTAGCTTCATCGTCGGAGGATTGATTGGTTTAGTAGAATATCTGGAAGATAATGACTTTAATGTTTCCTATGATAAATTCATTGATTTCACTGAAGATCTTTTTACTAAATGGTCTAAATGAACTACTTCGACACTGGAGTACCGAACCTCTAAAGACGTTTCAAAATTGCTAACCGATATTTTAATCAACTAGTAGCAGTTAAAAACATTTTACTAAAGCTTGTCCCATCTCAGTATTCAATTGAATTTATTAATCTTTGATAATTGTTTTATCTCTTCGTGAACTATTAAAAGTGTGTAATACTTGTTAGTTGATGAATTACAATCAGATACACGATTATAATTATTAGGCATCTTTAATCGTCAAATTATTTCATGAGTGTACATAGGAAATGTGGTTAAAGAAATTTTAATAGAATACATGAATCAACAATTAACGACTTTATAAAAGGATTGTGTCTTAGTTGGCACAATCCTTTTTCTGTTCTAAAATAATAATATTGTGTTCATCTTTGAGGGGGGAAGTTCAAATGCAAACTACTAAATCAAAAAAATATTTTCTATTAAGTATGATGTTAATTGCTGCCAATCTACGTTTGCCAATTATGATTATTCCTCCATTAATTAAATCAATTGAAAGCCAATTAGGTTTACCTAAGTCTATGGCTGGACTAATTACTTCAATTCCACTGATTACTTTTGCTATACTCTCGCCTATCATTGTCAAAGTTGCTAAAAAATTGGGCAATGAGCTAACAATCTTCATCTTCTTTCTACTATTAATAATCGGAAGTTATTTGCGGATTATTCCCACAATCACAGCTTTAATGTTTGGTACTTTTTTAGTCGGTATCGGGATTGATAGTGGAAACGTTCTAGTTCCTGCGATTATTAAGGATCGTATGCCTGATGAAATTCCTTTAGGAACCAGTTTATATACTCTTTCAATGTTATTGATTGGTGCTATTGGTACAGCTTTATCAGGAATCTTGATTACTAAAACAAATCTCCAGACAACTTTGGCTTTACTTTCAATTATGGGAGTCATCGCAACTATTTTTTGGTTACCTAATCTTAAAAATAATCAAAAAGACAACACTCAACAATCACAATCCAAAGTTTATCGAAGTGTTTGGAATCAATCCTTAGGATGGTTAATCACTGCTTTCTTCGGATTACAATCAATTGTTTACTACTCTTTTATCACTTGGTTACCTTCAATTCTTGAAAGTAGCGGTATCGCTAGTATTACTGCCAGTAATCTACTTACCTTATTGCAGCTGAGTGGTTTACCTTGCTCATTCATCGTTCCTTTTCTTTCAGTTAGAACGGGAGGAATGAAAAAACTTTTAACAATGCTATTTATTGGTTACGCAGTTGCACCATTAGGATATTTAATTTCTACTAGCAGTTTAGTCTTTTTAACTATTGTGACGGTGGTGACTGGATTTGGATCAGGTTTAGCTTTTAATATGGCTGTAGTCTTCTTCACTGAAAAAACTACTAATCCGATTCAGACCGCCGAAGTATCTGGTATGGCTCAATCTGCTGGTTATCTGTTAGCTGCAATTGGCCCAACGCTCTTTGGTTTTCTACAAAGCAGCACTCAATCATGGAATTTAATTATTATTATTTTAATTTTATTATCAATCTTACTAACACTATCAGGAATTTTTATTGCACATCACAAACCTATCAAAGAATGAGGATTAAAAAAATGAAATATATCTTTTTCGATTTCGACGGTACAATCGCCGATACTAAAGTTGGAACTATTAAGGCACTTCAATACATGGCTCAAAAATTGAATATCACTGACTTGGGGGCTGACACTTATCAAAAATTTATTGGTCCTGCTATCACCGAAAGTTTTGGCAAATATTATCCCAAACTTCCTAAAGAACGTTATTCTGAAGCTATTGCTGCCTACGACGAATATTACAAAAATGAAAGTCTCTATCAATTGACCCTTTATCCACAAATTGAAGATGTTTTATCAGCCTTAAAAGATGATGGCTATCGACTTTACATTTCGTCCGCAAAAACTGAATCACTTATTAAGAAGTTAATTGCTTACCTCAAATTAAACCAGTATTTCACCGGTCTTTACGGTGCTTCAGAAGATGAAGTAACACGTTCAAGCAAAGCTGACATTCTCAAATATGCACTTGAAAATGCTAATGCTAACGCCGATGAATCAGTTATTATTGGTGATCGTTCAACCGATATTCAAGGTGGCATTGCTAACAACGTTCACACTCTAGGTATCACTTACGGATTCGGAGATTACGCTGAATTACGTGATGCAGGTGCCGAATCAATTTTAGAAGATCCTACTGAAATTCCTTCTGAAATTCGAGCAATGTAGTTAGAAAACTTTTTCAAAAAATTTGAGCTTTTCCCTTGATATGAAACGGGTTCGATAAAGTAACATAATAATTGTAAAGAGAGTAAGACATGTCGAAGCTCCTTCGTTAAATAATGACAGAGGAGATATAATATTATGCTATTTAAAATTTTTAGAAAAAACCATACTACTGCTAACATCGAATTAAAGGACAATAATCAATTAAGTGCTTTGAAACTAGCTGCTGAAAAGGCCGCTGATGAATTCAGTTTGGACGCTCAAACTGTGCAAAGCAGTTTATTTGCTAGTGCCGCTCAAGAACCAACTATTCTAGCTGGTCGTGTTGTTTACATGTTTGTAACTAGTGACAAGAAACATAAGGCACACTCAATGACTTTAACTTTCAAAAATCCTATTGCTTGGGGAAATGATAAAGTCCCTGTTGACTATATGATAGTCGGCGTATTATCCGATGGTGCTGGCCAAGAGGATGCCGATCAACTAAAAGAACATATTACCGATAAAGTTAATGAGAACGCTGATAAATTGGATGATATCAGATTTAACGATTCCGAATTAAACAAATTCAATCAATCATTTACAGAATAAAAGAAGTCGACCAACCGGCCGGCTTTTTTGCTATAAAAATTAGAACAAGAAACCTAAGACTTTTCTATAGTCAGATTGAGTTTTTTGCTTAATAATAGTAGACAATGAGTATATATTGAGGGGAATAGCTATGAAATTCTATCATAAGGTAATTTTTATTACCCTAGGCATTTTAGGAATAATTCTTTTTTCTACCATGATTTGGTATCAGTATAGCGATATTATTCAAAGCTTCTTTAACTATACTTTCGATCGTGAAACACTTATTGATCTTTTAAGACATCAGGGTCGTCATAATGCTATCTTATTCATTGCCATAATTGCTATTGGTTCAGCCATTCCAGGAGTTCCAATTGCTGCGGTCGCAATTCTTTCAGGCGTCTGCTTTGGCCGTTGGCTTGGTTTCGGAGTTAATGTGATTGGTGCTGTTATTGGTAATATGCTGGCTATAAATATTTTAGGTTCATTCCCCCACAAAGTTCGCCCCAGTCGTTTTAGACCATTAGCCGATAAACTCAAGAATATGCGCCATCCCAGATTAGGATTAAGTATTGGTTACGCCGTACCTATGTTACCAACCTTATTAGTTAATTATGCTGCAATCGAAATGAAATTATCATGGCGCAATAAACTCATTTGTATTTTCTTAGGTTCTTTACCTGTATCATTCTTATACGCTTTTGGTGGAGATGAATTAATCTTTGGCAATATTAAAGTCACCATAATAGCCATTCTGATAGTAGTTTTAATGATTGCTTTGTACGATTTTATCCGTCGAGATCAGAGGATTAAACAAAGTATTTAAATAACTAAAAAAAGTCGACCGCTTTGGTCGACTTTTTGTTTACTTAACTTTCATTTCCACTACCTTTGACCCAATTTCTAAATCAACACCATTTTCCTTTAATAAATTGGTTTTATCAATTTTATCCGCAGTATTAGTTATGATTGTCAGAACAACAGTATCCTTTTTGGCAAGTTTTACTTGTTCCAAATCCATTCTAGCAATAGGTGTTTGAACTTTAACTTGTTCTCCTTCTTTAACTAAAATTTCAAAAGGTTTTTCTTCAAGCTCAACTGTATCTAATCCCATGTGAACCATAATTTCTAGACCACTTGGAGTTTTTAATCCTAAAGCGTGTTTAGTTTTAAAAACTGAGGTAATTGTTCCTTCCACCGGTGAACAAATATCTCCCTGAGTTGGTACAACTCCAAATCCTTCACCCATTAATTTTTGTGCGAATACTGGATCATTAACATTTTCTAATGTCTGTAATTTACCATTTGATGGAGCATATATTATTTCAGTAGTTTTTTTCTTTCCTAATCCGAATAATCCCATTTAATTTACCTCTATTCATCTGTTCCTAAAATACCATTTATCTCTTGGCTATATAGATCAGCCTTTCCACCGTAGACTGCTTGTAGTCCACCACTAACATCTAATACTGCCGTGGCGCCCAAATCTTTCAATATCTTTTTATCAACTTTTGTATTATCAGCAACAGCAATACGTAATCTCGTAGCACAAGCTTCAACACTTTGAATATTTTCAGCTCCGCCTAATGCACCAATAATTTGTTGTGATTGATCATGTAAACTGGAATTTTTATCAGTTGTCGATTCATTTGCTGAAGATTGTGTATTATCATCATCTTCCATTCCCGGAATTGCTACATGGAATTTTGTAATACAAAATCTAAACACCACATAATAAACGACAGCCCAAATTAATCCGAACCAAAGTACTGTAGGCCAATTAGTTTTATCCTTACCTTGTAAAACTCCGAACAATAAATAATCAATTAGTCCTCCTGAAAAGGAATTACCAATTCTAATATTAAGAATATCTGCAAAATAAAATGATAATCCATCTAGAAAGGCATGAATCACATAGAGCCATGGAGCAACAAACAAGAAAGTATATTCAAGTGGTTCAGTAATACCTGTTAGAAATGATGTCAATCCACCACTCAAGTAAAGTCCACCATCTTTTTTTCTATTTTTCTTTGGTAAACAATGATACATAGCTAAAGCTGCGGCTGGTAAACCAAACATCATCGTGGCAAATCTACCAGCAAAGAAACGTGTTCCATATGTAAATAAACCAACATGATTAGCATCTGCTAACTGTGCAAAGAAAATATTTTGAGCACCAACTACAGTATGTCCAGCAACAGTCGCGATGCCACCAAGTGATGTGTACCAGAATAATGGATAGATTGTATGATGCAAGCCAACAGCACCTAACAAACGAAGTAAGAAGCCATAGAAGAAAGTACCAATACTACCCATTTTGGCAATATTATGACCTACTATTACTAGCCAACCTTGAACGGGTGGCCAAATCATAAAGAATAATGCTCCAATAAAAATTGCTGTAAAAGATGTAATAATAGGAATAAATCTTGAACCACCGAAAAAGCCTAAAAATTGTGGCAATTCAATTTTACGATATCGGTTGTGAAGATAAGCAACCATACCGCCAATCACAATTGAACCAACTACACCAGTGTCAATGGTTGTTCCTTTTGGAGAAAACATTTGAATAAAACCAGCTATGGTAGCTGTATAAACTAAGAAAGAAACACCGGCAGCTAAACCGGCAGTACCTTTATCTCCATTCGCCAATCCAACTGCAATACCAATAGCAAATATTAATGCAATATTATTGAAGACGGCGCTACCAGCAAAATTCATAATCTTTAAAATTGTTTGTAACCAAGGCATTGATAGAAATGGATATGTCTTAACGGCGGCATCATTAGTTAACGCTCCACCTAAACCTAACAGAAGACCGGCTGCCGGCAAAATAGCTATCGGTAGCATAAAAGCTCTTCCTAACTGAGAGAATTTTTTGAACATTTTTATTTACCCCTTATTTTTAATTAAGTGCCGCAATAAAACGTTGTGCAATTTCCATTGGTCTTGTAATCGCTCCACCAACTACAATTCCAGTTACGCCCATATTCTGAATTTCTTTAGCTTGCTCTGGAGTATGAATCTTACCTTCAGCAATTACGGGCATCTTGGCATCAACATATGCCTTTATCAAATTGATATCCGGGCCATTTTGTTTTTTACTTTCTTCTGTATAACCGCTCAATGTCGTTCCAACAAAATCAACTCCAGCTTCATAGGCATTCTTACCTTCTTCAAAAATTGAAGTATCTGCCATCAATAACTGTTCCGGATATTTAGCTTTAACTTCTTTAATAAATTCTTCAACGGTTTTGCCATCATGGCGTTTGCGCAATGTACAATCTAAAGCAATTACTGCTACTCCTGTTTCATGTAACTCATCAACTTCTTTCATTGTTGCTGTAATAAATGGTTTTTCCGGTGGATAATCTTTTTTGATAATTCCAATAACTGGCAAATCAACCACTTCTTGTATTTCCTTAATATCTCGAACTGAATTTGCTCTGATACCAACAGCTCCAGCACGTTTAGCAGCGAGAGCCATTAATGGCATGATTCCTCCTTGTTCTGCATAAAGTGGTTCTCCAGGAAGCGCCTGACAAGAAACAATCAAACCACCTTTAATTTGTTTTATAAAATTTTCTTTTTTCATCCTTCATTTTACCTCCAAAATTAATTAATTTGGATTACATTCTCCAGAAAGAAATATAAAACATTATTTAGCGTTTGTAAGCCCTTTCTTTTTTTAAGATTCTAAATAATCATCAGAAAATGTATAATTATCAAGAGAAATACAATTGGAGAATTTTCAAAATGAATATTGATAATTTAATTAAAGACAAATACGAAACTCTAACTAAATCAGAAAAGAAAATTGCACAATATATTATGAATAATAAAAAATCCATTATTTATGGGACAATGGAAACAATCAAAAAAAACGTCTCTGTGGGTGATGCCACGATAGTACGTTTTTCAAGAAAATTAGGTTTTTCTGGTTTTAATGATTTAAAAATCGATTTAGCTAAGACCGAACTGGAAGAAAGTAATATTGACTCTAGTCATGATTATTATGATGACATAGCAGATCGTCTGATTTCGACAATTAAGGATACCGCATCACTTATCGATCCAAATGATTTGAATGAAGCAATACGACTAATCACAAATTGTCATAAACTTTATATTTTTGGAGTCGGACATAGTGGTGAAATTGGAAAAGATTTTTCAAAAATGCTATTAAGAATTGGTCTAATCGTTCAGGCTGAAACTGATCCACATTTTCAGTCGCAAATGGCTGCCATGATGTCAAACAATGATCTTGTTATTGGTATATCTCTTTCTGGAGAAACCAAAGATACTTATGATTCACTCCAAATAGCTAAAAAAAGTGGTGCAAATATCATCTCTATTACTAACAATAATCTTTCATCCATTGCACAAATTAGCGATATAACGCTACGAACTTCAATCGAGGAATTCCTCAATGGCGGTTCATTAGCTGGTCAATTATCGCAACTATATGTTTGTGAAGTTCTAATTCGCGGTTATGAAAGACAAAATGGTGTAGATGCCGTTTCTCTTCGTGAAAAAGCATTACGTTCAATTATGGATAAAAGATTAAATAACTAAAAAAAGTCGACCGCTTTGGTCGACTTTTTGTTTACTTATTAACATCAAAAACGTATCCTTGTGGATAAAATTCTAGGCGATAGGCTCGATAAACATAAACTTTTGATGAAGCATTCTTAACTGTCACGTTGAAAACTTGATTACCACTTGAATCAACCTCAATCACATTACTTTCGGTACCATTATCTTTATATCCGAAATCGACTAACGTATTCCCATTACTTTCTCGTTCAGCATAACCGATAATATTTGTAAAATTAGTCTTTCCCAGTGATTTTCCATATGCCCAAGTCTGATCTATTGTCATCTTCTTAGTATCAATATGGTACTGAACTGCCTGTGAATATTTACCTGACGTCTTCTTATTACCATTAGTAACATCGACGTTATTATCATAAAGTAAAATATTCTCACCGTTCTTATCTTTACTTAACTGATAAAGTCCGTGCTGTCCACCAGTTATCGTCGTGCCTTTCGTCGGCGTCAACAATTTGCTGAGATATTTCTTAGGCCAGCTCTTCTTCGACTTCCCACTGTAAATCCAAATTATCTTATCAGTCTTATAATTCAACTTCATAATCATATCTTGATTACGTCCCGAAATCATAATCGTATTATCTGACTTATCATAATCAACAGCATTTTGATGGAACCAATCAATTTTTCCGTCTGATCCAGCTTTATAGTTCTTATACATTGAGCTAGGTAGAATTTTCTTCAAATCAATCACTTTAACTATTTTTCCGGTTTTATGGGAAATCTGAACCATCACATCTTCTTTATATTTAGATCCATCATTTACGGTCGCTAAAATATCCTTATTGGGCAATTCCAAAAGATCATGATGAATGACAGTTGTTTCATCCTTAGCATTACCACTGTCATTGGATTTAACTTTACTATTAAAACTATATTCTTGATAAACTCGACCTAGAACATCCGTCTCAATCAAATCATTATAAACAGTCGAATCAACATTTTTCTTAGTTAAAATCAAAAAGTGTCCATCATCGGTTTGTTCAATCGTATGTTGTGAATAATTAGTCGAATACCATCTGACCTCTCCGTCTGCATCAATGGCAAATGGTTCTTTAGTTGTACGGTTCATTAAAGTTAACTTATTATCGCCAATATCCATTTTGGATTTATCATTTTTAGAAACTACAATCTTGGCATTCTTAATATATTTAGGTAACTCTTCAGTTTGTAAATGTAGAACTTTTTGCTCCGTACTACCATCTTTATAAGTTACAGTAACTGTCACAGTATTATTGTAGTCAGCATACAAACCCGCTATTGGCACTTGGTGTGTTTTTTGATAAGGTAGATTGCAACAATTAATCGAATTTTTCGGACAAGTCATCAAAGAAGACTTGGA
>NZ_AZES01000160.1 GCF_001434985.1 Companilactobacillus paralimentarius DSM 13238 = JCM 10415
TATATTTCGTATTTATTTTTTGGACAAGTGGCTAACTTGTTCTTGTAATTTTCGATAAAGATATTTGCCATTTTGATGATAGTATTTTCTTTAGCTTATTTGTACACATATAGATTGTATGCTCAGAATCGAATTAGTTTATGTCAACTCGTTTTAAAAAAATCTTCAGATCAATTTGTCGAAGACAGATTAAAAATGATTAAAAGTTCTGAAATTAGTAATAGATATCGCATGCTTGGTATGATAATGCTTGGTGTAGCTTTAGCAATTGTTTTATAAGTAACGTTCAGATATTGGATTTTTATTCAATATTTGGGCTGTACGATAAATAGAGTTGATAGGCATTTTGCCATCAACTCTATTTTTGTAT
>NZ_AZES01000161.1 GCF_001434985.1 Companilactobacillus paralimentarius DSM 13238 = JCM 10415
GTTTTTATTTTGAGCTTTTATTGAAAGTGGCTAACTTGATTATAAAATTCGCCATTTATTATAAACTAACCGAATATAAAAATAAAAATGCATCTATTCAGAAAAATGTAATACTCTTATCCTGAATAGATGCATTATTTAATTTATTTTTTATTTTGGGATTTATTAATTAAATCATTCATTTCATTATTCATTAGTTCGTCTTCTTTTTGCCCAGACAAATCATGATTACCTTTATCAGTAGTTGGCGATACTTCAGATTCTCGGCGGTATTTACCATCGGAGTCTTGAAAGAAGGTACTTTTTTCAGCATAAGTTGCACTCCAAGTTTTCCCATGAGTTCCATTTACCCCTTTAGGAATTTTAGTAAGTCCCACTGCCATTTTTTCGCCTGCCCTAGGCAAGTGAGTAAACTCTAAAGTGATAATTTCATTAGGATCCTTATCATCAGAGGGTTTAAGGTTGTGGGCGGCTGCATCTTCTTTTCTAGTAATATTTCCACCCATGATTTCTATTGGAATGGTCTTATTCAACTTTTTACGGTCACCCTTTAAAATATTATCGACTCTCAGATTAACAATGGTATAAGGGAAGCTATTAGAAACATGACTTTTGAGTCCGACTACTTCACCAACAACCACTAATTCAGATTTGTTAATCAATTTGGAAAAATCAGAAGGATATTCACCAACAAAACATGATTCTCCACCTGTTTTTATTATCTTGTGACTATAGAATTCATCGTTGATCTTTTTTGCTTCGGATTTACTTAGTTTTTGGGGAGAAACGGTTCTTTTAATTTTAGAAATCTTTTTTTCATGAGTAATATTGTTGGCCTTGTTGCTAACGTAATACGTAGTGAAACCGCCTAATAATAAAACTATTATAGCAACGATTAATGTTACTGTTTTCTTCAAGATCAGCACCCCTCGTTTTTATTTTTGGATGTATTGCGGAATATTGAAATCCATTTCGTCTTCAGATTAACTTATTTAAAAGGTCAACAGAAGTCAATGTTGGAAAATTTGATTAGATTTATATTATTTATTTAAATATATAGTCTGTACTGTCAAGCATTAATTTTTGGTGCCAGATCGGCTATATATTTTTTATATAAATATATAAAGAAAGCTGCTGTTATACTCTTTGTGAAAAGAGGTCAGAATCATGAGGAAAATTATTATTGCAACTTTAACAGCATTGTTAACAATTTTGGGAACTAATAATTTGGTGTCGGCTGAAACAATTTATACTAGTATGCCAGATCAAAATGACGATTATTATCAACCATTCTATGATTCTTTGAAGAAATTTAATTATGACTTTTCACGAAAAATGAATAAAGGTGATTCTTTTTCTGTTTTGAAATTCTATTATCCCGATATTTGGTTACGGGATGTTGCTCCGGTCGTTACGACAAAGATGGTGAAATTTAAATATTCGCCTAATTATTTAAAAAAGTGTGATAGTAGATATTTGAATAATCGCTTTAAAAAATTTTTAAAAGGAAGATACAAATATAGTCAATCCAGCTTAGTTTTGGACGGTGGAAATGCTCAGTGGGATGGCGATCAAACTGTAGTACTGACCAAAAAAGTATTTCAGGATAATCCCGATTGGACCAAGACCGAAATAACTTCAGAATTGAAAGATAAATTAAAGGTAAAACGAGTAGTCTACATTTCAATTGAACCTGGAGACGTTTTAGGACATAGCGATGGGATGGTAAAATTCATTAGTCCGAATAAAATGTTCATCAATGATTTCAGTTATGAACCTGGATTCTTACAAAAAATTGAACGACAGATAAAAAAACAGATTCCTGAAATGAAATTTATCGTGTTGCCGGCGGCCTATACGAGCAAGGGACAATACGACTCTAAGATAGCTTCGGCCAAGGGGTTATACATTAATATGTTGGAAACCAATCACGCAATTTATTTTCCCATGTATGGACTTAAGCAGGATCATACAGTTCTAAAAATGGTTCAAGCTCAAACTAATAAACCCGTAGTTCCCGTCAAAGTAGGAAATATATCAGTACTTGGCGGCTCACTTCACTGTTTAACTTGGAATGTACCCAATAAATTTAAGGATTAACTAGTGTAAGTATTGCCACTTTTTTCAAAACTTTTACTACTCTCATTCCTTATAGATAATTGTAGAGCAGTTCTATTTATTTTTTGTATACTTGTCTCAAATATTTTGGAAACTAAAAACGGCATCCATTTAGAAGCGTAAGAAACATACACTTATTCTAAATAGATGCCATTATTTTTAATCAAACTTACGAAGAATATAATTTACAGCAAAGGTAAGAACCAGTTAGCCCAGATCCAACTCAAAGGCATAATGATAACCATCGCGGGAATCATATCTGCTATTGGGAACATCTTGAGTTTTACCATTCTGAAACCAGTTGCCAGCATTAGAAAACCACCACAAGCTTTGAAATCAAGAATCATATTTGGCGTTGTGAGTGGGAAAATGAAACGTGCTAGTAAGAATAGAATATAGAAGAGAATAAATTGTGGAATAGCAATAATAGAAACTACGTAACCTAAGTTGCAGGCAAAGATAGCAGCTGTAAAGAAGTCCAAAACAGATTTAGAAATCAGAATAGTTGTGTCACCAGTCATCCCATTGTCCAAACTTCCGTAAATACCGGTACCACTGGCACAGAAGAGTACAATCACGGTAACTAAAGTATTGACGAAGTCTTCATGAGACATTTCTGTCTTAGAATTAGGAAATAATTTTGAAATAGGCTTTTGCATTTCAACAGCACCTTTATTGATCCATTGACCTAAATGCATCCACAAACCTATTCCAGTTCCGATTACTAAAGCAAAGATAACAGCAGGCATATATTTCATCGGTGCGATTGAATAGATACCCATTCCCATTGAGCAGACACCGAAAATTAAGGTAATATCATTCTTGAATTGTTCACTAAATTTATCGCCTAAAAACCCACCAAGTAAGCCACCAAACAAAACTGAGGCAGCATTGATAATAACACCAGTTGGCATAGTTGTAATACCCCTTTCAAATACTTAACTATTTCCAACTTTAAGATTTGGCGGCACAATGAACAATTCAAAAACTGTGATATAGTATTCTAAAATGGAATGTGAGGCATGATAAGTGAATTTACAGAAGCTCAAAGTTTTTGTCGATTTGTCGAAAACATTAAATTATACTGATACGGCGGAGAATCTTTTTACCACTCAAGGCAATATTTCTAAACAGGTCATGGCATTAGAAAAGGAACTTGGTGTATCATTGTTCAAGCGTGCCCATCGCAAAATTGAAATGACGCAACAAGGTGAATTTGTTTTACCTTATGCGAAGAAGATTTTACTGGATTATAACGAATTAAGTAATAAGTTAAATGACTTTCAGGCCGCCAAGAATTTGACAATTGAAATGCATACCATTCCCACAATGCCTAGTTATCAAAGTTTTACTTTAATAACCCAATTTTTACAGAAGCACCCTGAAGTACACATGCAACTGCGAGAAGAGGAAAGCTACAATTTGATTACTTCATTGAAGTCAGGTAAGTGTGAGATTATTTTTGCTCGAACTTTTGATTTTGATGATCCTGATCTAGAAAGAATTGTCACTGAAAAGGATAAGTTTGTAGCGGTTTTACCTAGAAAGCATTCTTTGGCAAAATCGGAAAAACTTACTATTTCTCAATTGAAAGATGATCCATTCTTAATTTTGGGAAAATCGACTAACTTATATGATCCAGTTATAAAACTTTGTCGTCAGGCTCACTTCACACCGAAAATTGCATATGAAGGAACCAGAGTCGATTTAATTATGCAGATGGTCCAAAACAATATGGGGATTTCCATTATGATGCAAAAGACGGCTCAAAACTTTGATAGTGAAGAGTTCTCGATTGTTCCATTGACAACGAATATTGCTAATGAATTATGCTTTATTCGAGTTAAGGGTGAACATTCTAGTGCTAATAATCTCTTTTGGAAATATATCCAAACAAATTTAAAAGTTTTACAAGCTAAGTAGAAGTATTGGAGGACGACAATATTCAAGATTTATCAACAACTGAAATAATTAATTTGATGGAATCAAATTTGAAAATGAAATTTTCAGATGAACAGATTGCTATACTGAACAATGATTTTATGAGACCACTCTTAGTTAACGCTTGTGCTGGCTCAGGTAAGACAACTATTTTTATTTTAATGGCATTGATTGCAATAGCTGAAGGCAAGACGGAACCTAATGAAATTTTAGGAATTACTTTTTCACATAAATCTAAAATTGACATGGGCCAACGTTATCAAAATTTTGTGGACCAGTTACAAGGTAGTGGACTGAATTTATCTAGTGGCAAGCCGAAATTTACCACTTTTCACGCACTATTTTATCAACTGTTACGGCAGAATCCTGAATATCGTAGTGCAAAAGTATTAACATCTTATCGCTACTTTATTCGAGATTTATCAGATCAGATCAAACATCCTAGTAACATTATTACTAAAGATGAGATGTTGTCGGAAATGTTCGATTTGAACGACTATTTGATCAATCAAGATTTGACTAGTGATGGTGTATTGCCTAATGAGTGCGTCGATAAACCTTTGAGTGAAGCGGTTAAAGTCATGGGTCAATACTCAAGACAGAATCACAACGAAACTTTTTTTGAAGATTATATTGATGTGATAAAAAAATATCAGGAATTAAAGCATAGTAATGGTTATATTGATTTTAACGATATGAAACTTTTGTTATTAAAGAGTATGCAAGTACCGGAATATTTGCAATATTATCAACAGATTATGGCCCGCTTTAAGATTGCAGTTATTGATGAGTTTCAGGATATTGACAACTTACAGTGGAAAATCATTTCACAATTATTGAGTCCAGAAACGATGCAACATTTGATTGTTATCGGGGATGATGACCAGAGTATTTATTCATTCAGAGGTAGTAATCCACAATTCATTTTGAATTATAAGAAGCTTTTACCCCAGGCTCAGAAGAAAAACTTATCAACAAATTATCGGACCGGTGAGAAAATTTTGAAAAGAGTTATTCCACTGATTAAAAAGAATCATGTTCGTTTGGATAAGGATTTGTTGTCTGGCAAGAAAGATATGGGAAAATTTATTCTTTATAGTACCAAGAAGTCAGGCTTTAGCGGTGATTCTAAGATGTTACGTCGTCTGGTCAAGCAGATTAATGATCCTAAAATCAACAATGATGATATTGCTATTTTGGTTCGTTACAATTCTTCAAGAATGTTGCTGGCTGATTGGTTGGCTAATCAAAAGATTTATGCCGATATCAATAATATTGGAGCTATCTTACAGAATAATATTGTCTATCGAATTGTGACGGAATTGATGAGATCTCTGTGGCAGGATAAGTTTTCTTATTTCAGTAATCAAGCTAATCGGATTGGCTTTAGAGCTTATAAGGATCACACTGAAAAAGTTCAGGCCAAAGCCGAAGATGAATTTGAAACTTTGAGTCAGTATTTCAAAGGTGCTGAGAAGTACAATGCGACGACCAATACACCTTATAAACGGACTGATGAGCGAGTTAAAGTCTATTTCAACAGTGTCCAACGTTTTAAAAAACAGATGGAACAGTCAGACAATGAAGTTACGAAGCAAAAATTGTCGCAGAGTCTGATTAAAGATTTGTATAAGGCCACGACTAAATTAACTGACAGATATTTTGATTACATGGAAGAAAAGAATTTCATGTCGAAAAATGAGGTCAATGATATCAAGAAGTATTTGTTGGAAGAATTGGAGAAGTATCCTAATATTGATGATTTCTTTAGTGCAGAGGAAAATAAAAAAGAGATTCTTACGAGTCGAGTTGAACAGGGGAAACAAGATAATCGAATCCAATTTTTATCATTGCACCAGGCAAAGGGATTGGAATTCAAGTATGTTTATCTCTATGGGTTAACGGATAAAGAAGTTGATCGCAATAGTAAAATTTTGAATAGCTGGTTCCCACCTGAAATGCCAATGGATAAGTTTGTACAGAAATGGAAATTAGTTTATAATCACGATTTTAAATATTTAGAGAACGCTTTGAAGACAGCTCATGTTGAAAAATATCGTGATATTACCAATAACAATGCTTTCAACCCGATCAATTTGGATAAGACTTTGAATAAGAATAAAGAATTTAAGATGTTCTACACAATGTACAATGAGATTGAGAATTATTCGGCTTTCATTGAAGAAGAACGTCGTCTCCTTTATGTTGGTGTCACTAGAGCCCAGAAGGAATTGAATTTAAGAATTGCGCCGGACTCTAATCCTTTGGTATTTGAATTGGAACTACCTAAGAAAAAAGATAAAAAGTAAATTGTGGAGGTGAGACAAATATACTTAATCTTCAAGCATTGAAACAATAATCCTAGTAATTGTATTTGATTACTAGGATTATTTGTTTTGCTTTTTTTCGTGGTTTTATACCATTCTTTAATTATATTTTAGACACTTTTCATTATCTGTTAGTTTCCAATTTTTTTATTTTATTTTGCAAATCTTTTATTTCCTCCATACTAATGTTGGGGTCGGTAATGAATGTTCCAAGTCGTTGTTTCAGCAAAAGTAGATTATCGTCTTCAGAACTAGAGTAATGATTGTTCAAAATTGGATTTAGAAGCTTTTTATTTTTTATATTGTAAGTTTTAAAATTCAATTTTTCTGTGAAATCAATGTCATGGCTAATTAAAATAATTGTTCCTGGATAATTAATAAGGAAATCTTCAAGTCCCTTCTTTGCCCGTAAGTCTAAGTAATTTGTAGGTTCGTCTAGAATTAGTAATTGATGTGGACCCAATAATATTTTTGCTAATTGTAACTTTACTTTTGACAGCGAATTTTATAATCAAGTTAGCCACTTTAGAAAAATGACAAAATAAAAACACCA
>NZ_AZES01000162.1 GCF_001434985.1 Companilactobacillus paralimentarius DSM 13238 = JCM 10415
GTTTTTATTTTGTCATTTTTCTAAAGTGGCTAACTTGATTATAAAATTCGCCAAAACAAAAAATCTCTAGATATTAGAAAAAAATCTAATATCTAGAGATTTTTTTTGCATTTTTACTTGTTATGAAACGCGTTTGATGGACTACAGTATTTTCTGTAAACAAGAAGGGACGTGAGTAAATGTTTGAATACGTACAGGTGATAGCACCGCAAAATAAAGTCACAGTGGGTTATGTAGACTATTCTTTGAATGACGACGAGCTATTGGTTAAAGTATTAGACTTGAAAAATTTAACCAATAAGCAAACTTATCATCTATCCTTGAAAGAAATTTCTGATGTTAGTAAAGAGGAATATCAAGGTTGGAAAAAAATAGAATTTATCCATCGAGGATTGGAGTTTGTCTTCATTTGGAGTGGTTTTGGTGAGTATGACTATTTTAAAAGAGACGCTTTATCACAGATTGTAGATAATCATCTGTAAGCATTTGAAATCGGAAATGCTGAAAAGCACGTAGATAGTTTCTTGAAATAAAGAAGAAACTGTCGGTTTGGAATAATTGCATGCTAGTATAAATAACGTTAATTAACAATTAGGTTACCGGTAACCCTGATAAGGAAGGGTTAATATGTCAAAGAATAAAGAGGGAAGTAAGGCTTTTGCTGCACTACAAAATGTCGGTAAGACTTTCATGCTTCCAATCGCTTTATTGCCTGTTGCGGGACTATTTTTAGGAATCGGTGCTTCATTTACAGGTGCATCATTTATCAAAATGTATCATCTAGAGGCAATTTTAGGACCAGGTACATTTTTGAACAGATTACTAACGATTTTTAATGATTGTGGTAGTGTTATTTTTAATAATTTGGGTCTCTTATTTGCTGTTTCAGTTGCTCTTGGTTTGGCTAAGAGTGAAAAAGGTGTCGCGGCACTGTCAGCTTTAGTTGGCTACTTCATGATGTATGCCACTATGACTAGTGCCATTGTTAACTTTGGTGAGCTGGAACGTCTAAAGAAAATTGGCGGTCTACTTACAAATATGCTTGGCTTCACTAACACCATGAATACTGGTGTTTTTGGAGGAATTTTTATTGGATTGATTTGTGTTTGGTTACATAATAAGTATTACAAAATCAAGTTTCCCGATGCTATTTCATTCTTCGGTGGCACACACTTTAGTCCTATTGCCGGCGCCTTAGCTGGTATTGTTGGAGGATTTATCATGGCCTTTCTATGGCCATACATTGCTATGGGAATTGCTGGATTAGGTACTTTGATTGGTAAATCGGGTTACTTTGGTACTTTCTTCTACGCATATGTTTACCGTGCTTTGATTCCATTTGGTTTACACCATGTGTTCTACTTACCATTTTGGCAAACAGCTGTTGGTGGTACTGTTACTATTGCTGGTAAATCAATTGTTGGTGCACAAAATATTGTCTTTGCTCAAATGGCTGCTGGTCAAAAGATTTCATGGGAGGCTGCTAGATACTTTGCCTTTGAATTCCCAGTTATGATTGGTGGTTTTCCAGCTGCTGCTTTGGCCATGTATCATTGTGCCAAAAAGAATAAGCGTAAGGATGTTAAAGGTTTGTTACTATCATCTTCATTGACATCAATTTTGACAGGTATTACTGAACCACTAGAATTTACTATTTTATTTGCTTCACCATTCCTATTCTGGGGTATTCACTGTGTCTTGTTTGCCTTCTCAGCAGTCTTTGTTTCCTTATTGAAGATTGGTGTTGGTTTCACGTTCTCCGGTGGTTTACTAGATATGATTCTCTATGGTGTTTTGCCTGGACAAGCTCGTACTAATTGGTTGGGCTTAATACCATTGATTTTATTCTACTTTGCTTTGTATTACTTCGTCTTTAAATTTGCTATTCTCAAGTTCAACTTGAAGACTCCTGGTCGTGAAGATGATGAAGAAGAAGCTGTTCTACATACAAAACAAGATTATGTTGATGAAAAGAATGCTAATGGTGAATCAACTGATAGTATTCCAGCTATGATTGTTGATGGTTTAGGTGGAAAAGATAATATCAGTACCTTCGAAGCTTGTGCTACCAGATTACGTGTTGGTGTAAATAACTCTGATATTGTTAAGAAAAACCTTTTGAAATCCACTGGTGCTGTGGGAACAGTTGTCCATGGAAAAGGTGTTCAAGTTATTTATGGTACAAAAGTTTCAACTATTGGACCAGAAGTAGAAGATTATTTAGGAATTGAGGGATAATATGGGTTTGTTCAATTTTAAAAAGAAAACAGATTTCTTCGCTCCCGTAGCGGGAAAACTAGTTGCACTTGATAAAGTAAGTGACGAGGTCTTTTCTAGCGGTGCGATGGGTAAAGGATTTGCAGTTGAACCTAGTAATGAAAATATTTATAGTCCTGTGAAGGGAACGGTCAGTCAACTTTTTCCGACGAAACATGCTGTAGGGATAAATTGTGGAAAAATGGAAATTTTGATTCACATTGGAATTGATACCGTTGATCTAAAAGGTGCTCCGTTTGAAACTTTAGTTAGTGTCGGCGATGAAGTCGATAATAATACGAGACTAGTTAAAGTTGATTTTGATCAAATTAAAGCAGCTAAAAAGGATTCAATGACAATGGTTTTGATTACTAATTCAAATGATGTTTTGAAAGATTATAATCAGGTGGCTGAAGTTGGTAGTCAAGTTGATAATTTGACTAAAATTGCAGACGTCAAAGAAAAATAGATTTTTGAAGTAATCCTCCCATGGTCCTCAAAAAAAGATTATAGGAGGTTTTACTTTGACTAAAATAAGTTATGGATTGAAATTAAAGGTAGTAACAGCTTACCTACAAGGTGAAAGTTCTATCAATTTGCAGAGAAAATTTAGCATCAGTAAATTTAGTGTTTTCAATTGGGTACAACGATATAAAAAATATGGTTCTGAAGGTTTGAAAAAACGCACGGATAGTCATGAATACGATGGCGATTTCAAATTACGTGTATTAAAGTGGAAAAAGTCTCATCAGGCAACTTATGCCAAAACGGCGGATCACTTTCAAATCAGTAACCCGGGGACAATTGCCAACTGGCAGAGAAGATATGATGATGTCGGTTGGACAGGGACAGGCTTATTCAGAAAAGATGTTCAGCAATTAGTTATTGATCGTGAAAAAATAAGTGAGCTAGAACATGAGAATGAACTATTACGTTCGGAGATATTGTCATTGCGGGCAATAAAGTTAGATAGTGCAACAATTGAGTTCTGATGGGGGATTAACTTCAAGAATAACTATTTTTCGGGTAGAGAATGATAAGGGGACGAGTGCGGATGATTCCTAAGGAAAAAAGAGAAGTGCAGATTTTAGAAGTATTAAAAGAAAAAGGTTGGTTATCAACCAAACAGATTGCGGATCATTTTGAGATAGACTTTGATACTGCTAGAAGGGATGTTCTGCATTTAACCTCTACTGGCCAAGCTATTCGAGTTCATGGCGGAATTATGATCACTCAAGGTGATGAAGTACCTGAATTCTTGAATAGAAAGCGTATTTTGTCACCCGTTAAAACTTCAATGGCTAAAATCGCAGCGACATATGTTCATCCAAATAAACTTTATTTTATCGGGGCTTCTACGACGTTAGTGCAACTTTGTGATCTATTGGGGGAAGTTGATACGACAATCGTGACGCACGGCATCGACAACGCTGAACATTTGATGGAAAATAAATTTCCTAGAGTTGAGTTGTTAGGTGGAATTGTTGATAAGATCAATCGTTATGCATCATCACTGGATACATTGATCCGCCTGAATGATTTTGTTTTCGACGGTGTCTTTATCGGTGCTTCTCGAATCACGGATGAAGGTGACATAACAGTCATGGGTAAAGCTGATGCAGCTATTTTGAGAAAAGCTGTTCAACGAGGTAAGAAGATAATTTTGGTTACACAGAATTATAAATTTACGACTAAGAAAACTTCGCCTTACGTTGTAACGAATTGTCAACAAGTCGATGTGTTAGTTACCGACAGGGGCTTAGATCCTAAATATGTTAGTTATTTTAGAGATAGTGTAGTTTTTAGAACAATTGGAAATAAGTAAAAAATAATACCACGTTACAGTATGCAATATACATACTATAACGTGGTATTTTATGTTTAAAAATCAACATCTTAACAATCAATTTTGACCACTTATCGAAGAATTAAACCATGATGAAAAAGTCCTGGCTATAATGAATTCACTCAATAAAGGAGTTCAAAATTATGTTTTTACAAGTTCAAAATCTTACTAAAAAATTCAATCATAAAACAGTTGTTAAGAATGTTGATTTATCAATCAAAAAAGGTGATTTGGTAGCTTTCTTGGGTCCTAATGGGGCAGGGAAATCAACTACGATCAATATGTTGATTGGAATTATTCAACCAACTCAAGGTCAGATATCTTTAAATGGATTCACTCCTCAAGAGAAAGCATATCGTCAAAAAATTGGTGTTGTTTTTCAAGAAAGCATTTTAGATGATGATCTAACAGTCAGACAAAATTTAATGATCCGTCGGGGGTTGTATCAACATTTAAATAATAATCTCGATTATTGGATTGAAAAATTTGCGCTACAAAAAATCATCGATCAGAAATATCGAACTTTGTCTGGAGGTCAGAAGCGACGAGTCGATATTGTACGTGCATTACTGCATGAACCAGAGGTTCTATTCCTCGACGAGCCGACAACAGGTTTGGATATTCAAACTAGAGAATTAATCTGGCAGGTTCTTAATGAATTGCGCCGAGAAATGAATTTGACCATAATTTTGACAACACATTATTTAGAAGAAGCTGAGGAAGCAAACTTTGTTTATGTAATTGATCATGGTGAAATTATTGCGTCGGATTCTGTGGAGAATTTGAAATGTAAATATGCTCAGAATCGTTTAACAATGAAGGTTAGATCAAAGAATGTTCAATTACCGGGAAAATATCAATATCAACGGGATGGGTACAAAATTTTTGTATCTGTTTCAACATCAGATTGTTTAGAAATTCTGAGTCAGTTATCTGAGACGAATTGTCAAATCAAGCGCAACTTTGTCCCGAAGAAAACTTCAAATGGACTCT
>NZ_AZES01000163.1 GCF_001434985.1 Companilactobacillus paralimentarius DSM 13238 = JCM 10415
TATTTCGTATTTATTTTTTGGACAAGTGGCTAACTTGTTCTTGTAATTTTCGAAAATAAATTTACTGATACCATTTTGAATTTTTAGAATAGAAATCCCCATCCTTACTATATTAAAGACCATAAACCATCTAATATTCTTTAATTCTATCACGTCAAATTATATGTTGTGAAATTAGAGGGGTTTCAAAAAAATTCAAATTTTATGTTATTTATTTTTAAAAGAATCGTCTGGTCCGACCAAACCATCGCTAAGAATGCTTTTAGCATGTTCTTTTGTACCATCACTATATTCAATCATCAAAGAAAAATCCGGTAACATCTCGACTGAGACAACTTTGGAAGCATCCTCATTCATTTTTCATTCCCCTTCATAAAATTAAAATTCAATTCATTAAAATCGATTACATTATAGATTTTCAATTGAATTATCGCAATTGAAAAACAAAAAAATAACAAAACCAAATTTTGATTTTGTTATAGTTTATATTTTTGGCGAATTTTATAATCAAGTTAGCCACTTTAGAAAAATGACAAAATAAAAAC
>NZ_AZES01000001.1 GCF_001434985.1 Companilactobacillus paralimentarius DSM 13238 = JCM 10415
GTTTTTATTTTGTCATTTTTCTAAAGTGGCTAACTTGATTATAAAATTCGCCATTTTTATTTTTCCCCTGAGTCCGTCATTTAGAATAAATTTCTGCTTTGTAAGAGTTATTTTTAGTAAACTTATTAATCTTTTTGCTTCTGCATCCGTTAATTTTAGTGAATCCATAAGGTATACATCTCACTCTTCCCATATTTTAAGTGATAAATATTTAAATCCATATGATTTGCCGTTTAATACGTTTGCCTGTTTAATATATGTTAAGTATACTCAATCAAAAAGTAATAAACAACGGAGAATAAGATGTTTTAAATCCAGCTTTGATGGAGCATCTGAAAAAATTAAAGTGTATCTATGTTTAATAACTAATAATTAATTTGGGTTTCAAAAGTATGTGAAGGATGGTAGCTATGGTTAAGAATAAAGATATTAAACTAAAGAAATTTGGTCACTCAACTATTTTGGCTGTTCCCACTTCTATAAAGCCTGATAATGATTATAATGTTTTTCAAGGAAGAGACGGAGCAATTGTTTATGTTCCAAAGCATTCGAATCCATTTAAAGATGAAGAAATTATAGAAAAATATCATAATCATTATCAAAGAGAAGAAATAGGAGAACATCTTTTGGGAAAAGAACTTTAATGGTTTTCTAAGGACTAAAAGTGATGTTGATTAATTGCTAATTAAAAAATTCCACCAAATAACTAATCAAGTTATTTCAGTGGAATTTTTTTGCGTTAAAAATCATTGTCATCCTCAATAATATGTTCCTTAGTTTGATTGAAGATGGTAATAATATGTTGGTCGCTCAAACGGTAGTGAATATTTCTACCGCGTCTGGCGTTGGAGACCAGATTTAACCGTTTCAAAATGCTGAGTTGGTGGGAGATGGAGGATTGGCTCATGTCCAAGGTATCAGCGATTTCACCGACACTTAAAGGTGTTTCAGACAAAGCTAAGATGATTTTAACTCGGGTCATATCACCGAAAGCTTTGAAGATATTGACCATAGCTTCCAAATCGGTATCATCAGGTAAATCTTGCTTCAAATTATGGAGAGCTTGTTGGTGCTCCATCTCAAAATTTTGTTCTGACATTTTTTGTTCCTCTTATCAAAATTAAGTTGCAAACTGATACTTCATTATATTATAATTCACATATGAATGAATGCTCATATATTCAAATGAGCATGTAAACTCTTTCAAGGAGGACAACGTTATGAAATTATATAATGTCCAAACTGATTACAAAGTTAAAAAGAAAGCTAAACAAATAAAAAGTGAAATGAGTTCGGAAACAAAATTAACAATCACACGACTATTTATTGCTTTCATTTTATTAATAGTTGGTTCCAGTTCTTTTGTTCCGGAACCCTTTAATATCGTCTTACTAGTCGGAGCCTATCTAGTTATTGGGGCACGGATCGTTTGGCAGGCTGTCAAAAATATTTTTCACGGAGAGATCTTCGATGAGAACTTCCTGATGAGTATTGCCACGATTGGAGCAATCATCCTCAAACAATATCCTGAAGCCATTGCGGTTATGCTTTTTTATGAGTTGGGTAATGTTTTTGAAGATATCGCCGTCAATAAATCGAAGCGTTCCATCTCGGCCCTACTAGAAGTGAAACCAGCTTACGCAACGCTGATTTCAGGACATCAGAATAAAGTGGTTGAACCTAGTCTAGTTAAGATTGGTGAAACAATTCTGGTTAAACCGGGAGAGAAAATTCCACTAGACGGAACTGTTGTTTTAGGTAGTTCAGCGGTTGATACATCGGCTCTAACTGGCGAATCAATGCCGCAGTCAATCAAAGTAGGCGATACAGCTTTGAGTGGTTCGATCAATCAGACTGGAACGTTGCAAATCAAAGTTACCAAGCTTTACAATGATTCGACCGTGGCTAAGATTTTGGATTTAGTTGAGAATGCCAGCAACAAGAAGGCCGATACAGAAAAATTTATCACCAAGTTTGCCAAAATTTATACACCAATCGTAGTCTTTCTAGCGGTAGCCTTGGCAATCGTACCATCACTTATGACGAGTGATTGGAATACTTGGATCTATCGAGCATTAATTTTTCTAGTAATTTCCTGTCCCTGTGCCTTAGTTATCTCAGTACCATTAAGTTTCTTCGGTGGTATCGGTGCAGCTTCTAAGCAAGGTATCCTTGTTAAAGGAAGTAACTACTTGGAAGCCTTGAATGACGTGGATACAGTGGCTTTCGACAAGACGGGGACTTTGACTAAAGGTCAATTCTCAGTTGTGCAAGTCAATCCGATAAATATTTCAAAACAAAAATTGTTGCAGATTGCAGCCAGTGTTGAGAAGAATTCAACTCACCCAATTGCTAAATCAATCCTGCAAGCTTACAAAGGTGAGTTATTAACTGTGACTAAAGCCGATGAAAAAGCCGGGCATGGTTTAATAGCTCAAGTAGATGGGCAAGTAGTTGTTGTTGGAAATGCCAAAGCTCTCAAACAGAACAAGATTGCTTTCACTGAAACAGATGCTGTGGGAACAGTCGTTTACGTGGCTGTCGACAACCAATTCTGGGGTGATATTGTGATTGCGGATGTGCCTAAGAATGATGCTCAAAAGGCAATTCAGTTGTTGAACAATCGAGGAATTCACAAGAATGTCATGTTAACCGGCGATAATCAAACTGTCGGTCAAGCAATGGCTCGAAAGTTAAAGATGAGTGCTGTTTATACGAATCTTTTGCCCGAAAATAAAGTTGAGATCATTAATGATTTATTGAAGGTATCACACCAAAACAATAAGAAAGTTGCCTTTGTTGGTGACGGAATCAACGATACTCCTGTTCTGGCAACCGCTGATATTGGTTTTGCAATGGGTGGTTTAGGTTCAGATGCGGCTGTTGAAGCTGCCGATATTGTCATTATGGGTGATGAACCATCAAAAGTTTCTGAAGCCATGAAGATAGCTAAAAAGACCCGTCGTATCGTGGTTGAAAATATCTCATTTGCTTTGATTATTAAAATTTTGTTCTTACTATTAGGAGCTTTAGGAATGGTCAACATGTGGCAAGCTGTTTTCGCTGATGTTGGAGTAACAATCATAGCTGTTTTAAACGCAATTCGATTGCAATTCATTAATTTCGACAACTAATGATGAGTACAAAAAAGAGACCCGCAAGGGTCTCTTTTTTTATAGACTTTCAGTCAAATTCCAATTAACTAGCCCTTTATAATCGCCAGCTCTTGGTACAGTGTTAGCTTTCAAAAGAATACCGTTGTCGGATTTCCATTGGTTACTAATATCGACTTTATGGGCTGCTAAATTGCTATCTTTAGCAATTACAGGATTCATACTCAAAGGAATAGCTAGATCATCTTTATTAACGAATGCCATCGAAAGGTCAGATTGTTCGTCGGTTGATGCGTAGTCCAAGTTGTCAGCTTTAGCGCTGAGGACCCAACCGGCTTTGTAACTTGTGACATTCAGATCCCAATTACCAGAACGACTGATATATCCCGGCTTGAATGACTTAGGATCAATTGTCTTGAAGCGATAATTGTTGAAGTCCAGTTCCAAAGCTTTGGCTAAAATCTTCAAGTTGAAGGTTTCCGTGTTAGTCTTTCGCCCATATGGATCAGTGAAGTAGACGGATACCACAGAAGTATTTTTGTCGGTAGGTAGTTTCAATTGATCACCGGATAAGTTGAAACTCATATCAAAGCTTGAAGTTTGAGCCTCAGTTGGAATAGGTAGCTTGAGATTAATTGGTGTTTGATCGTCAACCGTGAAGACACCAGTTAAATCATGATAATTGAGGGCGTAGTCGCTACCATAAATGAAGTTTATTGGGAAGTAGACGTTACCGCTAGAACCTAAGACAGTTAAATCATTAGATTCAGCAGTGATCTGTGGCGTTAGTTTAGGTACATTGACAGTGATTGTCGTACTTGCACTAGCGTATTTCCCATCTTGAACTGTGATTTTAACAGTATTTTTACCCTCAGTTAAGACGTTATCTTCAGCAGGGTTCTTTAGATAATCATCTAGAGTTTGAGTGACTGGTTTGTCATAGGCAATCGGCTTTAAAGTAATATCGATCTTCTTATCATGAGTCACAGTCTTGGTGATTTTATGAACGGTGCCATCAGGATTGGTGATTTCATAAGTCTTTGTAGCATCTTCATCTTTAAATTGAGAATCATCAGAATACTTGTAGCTTCCTGATAGCGTGACTGGTTTATTATCATTAACCGTAATATCAGTTTTGTCAGGAGTGATAACTAATTCGCTATCGGTTACGGTAATGTTATAGGTCACGGTATTAGAAACGAGACCTTGACTGTCGGTTAGGTAAACTTTAATTTTATAATCGCCTGGATCTAAGGTGCCTTGGGGGACATCTAGTGAATAGTCACCTGTCGTGGCATCTTTAGCAACCGGCACGGTCCAAGTACTCTTTATATTTGTAGTCTTGCCATTAGCGTCAAAGATTTCACCATAAGCTGAAAGGTCATCGCCACTGAATTTGGAACTAAATAGGTAACTAGCAGTTCCTTCTAGTTTGAAGCCATCAGAACTTTTGACTTTTTGTGTCTCGCTGTCTTTTGAAGCTGCAATTTGTAGTTTTTGATTAGTTATTTTGAAGCCATAGCTCATAACATCAGCGTTATAGTAATCACTCTTATAGGAAGTATGTTCAGGATTAACAGTAGTTGAAGTAAGTGTATTACTGATAGGTGCGTTGGCAGTACCGTAAATCTTGATGTTAACTTCAGTACTCTTCTTGGAAAGAGCTCCAAGATCCAAATTGAGCGTTTGTACTTCGTCACCATCAGCATTCTTAGATGTGGTCAACTGTGAGGCACTGATGTAAGTAACGCTATTAGGGTCATCAGGATAGGTAATTTCACCGATCCGATTATTACTGTCATTTTGATAAAGTACATGTTGTGGTAGTTGTAGTTCGGCAGTAATATCACCTGTACCAATAGCACCAGAGTTGTATTTCAAATTGTAGTTAAAGGCCAGTTTGTCGCCGTCATCAACCGTATAGTCTGAATCGCTGTCGGTTGGATTTGTATCACGACGATCAAGATCTTTGATTGCACGTTTTTGAGTGACATCATAAAGTCCAGACGTATCAGCAACATCAGCAATTGCCGGAATCTTTTCAAGGACAATGTCATTATAGCCAGGTAAGGAATTAGGGGAGCCAGTTGAACTAGTAAAGCCCCAACGAATCTTAGTTTGACCATCTTTTAAATTGAACTTTCTCAAATCAATTTTGATTGGATCATCAATATCACGAGGACGCTTGTCCCAAGTATGATAAGGCTTAACAGTTCCGTCGGTTTCACGATCATTGTAGACGTAATTGATGTATCCATAGTTACTATCATCTTTATCAGGTTTGTAAGTGAAAGTAAAATGATGCCAAGCATCTTTACCGGTAGCACCAGTAAGAGAGTCATAACCACCGATAGTAGCATTGAATATAACATTGTTATGGTGCATACCGAAGAAGTAATAAGTTAGAGCCATCTTTCGTACGTATGTATCTGGATCACCTGGATAGGCCCAAGCAACATGTTGACCCTTGGTTTCCCGTGTTAGATGAGAATCGTATAAAGCATCGAATAGATCATCTGTTTTTTTGTCATTGAATTGTTCCACACCATCTTTAAGACCAGCACTTGAACTTGAATTATTAAAAGAATCAAATTCAAGGGCAAAACTGTTCTGAATAGCATTGCCAGCAAACTCGGTTGAATTAGAAACAGTAGCAGGTGAAGAAGTTCCCCCATAAACACCAAGAGATTCGCCTGAAGCCGCATAATTTTTTTCGGGATCAATAAACGAAAGTAATCCGGCTTTCTTATAATAACGTCCAATTGCGTTGATACCCCTATCATCGTTTTGTAAGACTAAAGCAATCCCGTCACCAGAAACATTGAACGTTGGTCCAACATAGATCCAACCAGTGATAGTTTGTTCCTTAGTTAAATCAAAGTAGTTGTATGATTCAGTGGAATCATCAGGATTGGTCATACGTCCCCAAATAGAACCTACTGCATTATCCTCGTTACCTGTCATTTGAATTACATCGACAGGATTAGGATTCGAGCCACCAGCCTTTAGAATTTGTACAGAGTTGTTGATATTTTTGGAACCTGAATAAACCGTAGGATATTCAAATAAATTACCAATCTTTATTCCATTTGGCGCAGCCTTCAAGACATTATCATTTGAAGGTGCGACATTTGAAAAGTCTACAACCGCCTGAACATTGGTCGTACACATAGAAAAAATTGTTAACGTCAAAAAGAACATAATCGTAGGTAACAAATTATGCCATAACTTGTGATAATTCATATTAATTTCCCCCTAGAAATACATTATCCGTAAGCTTTCACGATTATTATAATATCAAAATATAAAATGTGCTATATTTAAGATATAAATTATAATAATTTGAATTTTATTAAACTAATGATATGTTATGACATTGATTTAATAAAGACTGGTTGTTTCTGGTTAAAGATAATATCTAATAATTGAGGGAATAAATCATAGTAAAAATTCGAGACAAAAAAAGAGACTCTAATCGTAATTAGAGTCTCTTTTTCATATTAAGTTTTATTTTTTAACCCGGCAAAATATTAATAAAGTAAAGTAGAACAACGAAGACGAAGAAGAGGATGTACATAATAGGTGTAACTTCTTTACCTCGACCTGCAGCCCACATGGTTAATGGGTAGAAGAGGATTCCGAAAGCAAATCCATAAGAGATATTGTATGTCAAAGGCATTCCTACAATAGTAAGAAAGGCTGGCATAGCAATTTCAAATTTGTTCCAATTAATTTGTCTCATTGATTGAGCCATTAAAATACCAACAATGATCAACACTGGTGCGGTAACGTTTGAAGTTACAACGGTCAATAGTGGTGAGAAGAACATGGCAATGGCAAACATGATGCTGACAACGAGGGATGTTAATCCTGTACGACCACCGACAGCGATACCGGCAGAAGATTCAACGTAAGCGGCAGTTGGAGTAGTACCCATAACAGCACCACCTAACATTGAAATGGAATCAGCCATTAAAGCACGTCCAATTCTAGGCATCTTGTTGTTCTTCATGAAACCGGCCTGTTCGGCTAAACCAATCAAAGTACCAGCAGTATCAAAGAAGGCTACAAGTAGGAAGACTAGAACGACTGCCCAAAGTTTTGGATCAGAAAGATCAGGTAAGTGAGCAATGCTGACACCAAAAGTTGGTTTCATACTTGGAATAGTAGAGATAACTTGTTTTGGTAAAGGAATCAATTTAGTTACTAATCCTAAAATGGTAGTTAGTACCATACCGATGAAGATTGAACCAGGAACTTTTTTAGCCATTAGTAAACCAGTTACAACTAGTCCGAAGATAGTTAACCAAGTTGTAGGAACTGTTAGTGAACCCATAGCAACAAGGGTTGATTTACTACCAACAACCAAGCCACCACCTTGTAAACCTACGAAGGCGATGAAAAGTCCGATACCAGATGCCATAGCTAATTTCAAATCATGTGGAATTGAGTCGATAACCAGTTCACGTAATTTAAGTACGGAAATTAAGAGGAAGAGCACACTGGACATGAAGACTCCAGCCATTGCGGTTTGCCAAGGGATTCCCATGGCTAGTACAACTGAATAAGTGAAGAAGGCATTATCGCCTAAACCTGGAGCTATCGCAATTGGATAATTAGCTAATAATGCCATTAAAATAGAACCTAAGATTGCTGAAAGAGCAGTGGCTGTAAAGACAGCACCTTTGTTCATACCCGCGACCCCTAAAACTTGCGGATTGACAAAGAGGATGTAGGCCATTGATACAAAAGTCGTCAAACCAGCTAGAATTTCACGTCTAACAGTAGTCTGGGCTTCTTGGAGATGGAACAATTTTTCAATGAAGCTACGATTTGAATCTGTTGATGATTCCATGATATAACCCCCTAAGTTTTTTACTACTTAGAAAGTATTACAAAAATTATGGAAAATAGCAAGAAAAACACGATTAATTCAAGCTACGTTTTGGATAATTGTTCGCATTTATATCTATATAATTATAATTGTTATCTAAAAAGCACATGATAAATAATTGAATAACGAATTATATTTAGAAAACAAAATAGCCAGCAACTCAAATTGAGTCACTGACTATTATTTTCGATATTAACTAAATATATCTTCTTCTGGTTGATCACCACTAGCAAAGGTGTACTCTTTACCGATTGTTGATGAATTTTGAATAATCAATGCTAAAGCTTTAGCAACGTCAACTCGAGGAATTGTGTCATTTTCATTAGGTCCTAGTAATTTAATTTTACCAGTACCATCTTCATTAGTTAGTGTTCCGGGATAGATAATTGTGTAATCGAGACTAGTGCCACGCAGATGATCGTCAGCGTAATGTTTAGCGGTCATGTAAGGCCTGATACCACTTGCGTCCCACTTATTTCGATTGTCACTAAAGACAGAACTAACCATAATATAACGTTTGATTCCAATTGCTTCGGCAACCATCATTGTTTTGATAGCACCATCGAGATCAATTTCAATTGTCAGAGCATCACTAGCACCAACAGCACCGGCAGAGAAGACGATAACGTCAGCACCAGACTCTTCAATTGAATTCTTAATATCGTCTAGAGAAGCTGTTAGATCGATAAATTGAGTTTCGATATTGTTTTCGTTGTAGGCCTTGATTTGTTCTTGACTACGCAATCCAGCAACAAATTCGATGTTTCTTGATTGTAATTCACCAATTAGTAGGTGTCCGATTTTACCATGGGCACCAATAATAAGAACTTTCATAAATTCAAAACCTCCTTAGTTAAACATACTGTAGCAACAATTTTTTAATAATGCTAGTGTTTTGAATCTTATATTTGAGTATATTAGACTTATATACAAAGGGGAAATAGCGTATGAAAATATTAGGAATTTTGGCCTCCCATCAAGAACATGGTCTCAATGCCCAAATGTTGGATGAAGTGTTGAAAAATGTTGATAGTGGAGTCAAAACAGAAACAATCTTTTTAGAGAATTATGATATTACGCCACACAAATATCATGAAGATAATCCTGTTTTGGACGAGTTAGCGCAAAAACTGATGGACAGTGATGTCTGGGTCTTCGCTGCACCAACTTATTGGCGAGAATTGTCAGGGGTTCTAAAGAATTTCTTTGATTGTATGCGACCTAAGTTTGTCTATTTCAAACAAAATGGTGATACGATACCCGGTCCATTCAAGAATAAACATTACTTGAGTATTTCATCTTGTTACGTTTCTACATTAGAAAACTTTGTTACTGGTGTGACCGACGATTCATTTAAGACGATTGATCGAGTAATGTCAGCTGCTGGAGTAATTAAAGTAGGGGAAATAGTTTTGCCTAATACATTTGGCATGAAAGCCATTCCATATAATAAGAAGAAACTGTGTCAAAAGTATGCTAAAAAAATTTCTGTCAGAAAGAGAAAGGATGATTCAACCGTGAAAAGATATATACAGCTATTCTTTATGATTGCCATAATGGCACTAATAACAATGGGGATTCAATTACCACTCTCGGGATGGATCGGTAACAATTTCTGGTTGAATTATGCTAGTTTTACTATTATTTTCTTTGTCTTACTGGCTTGTATCTTGCATTTCGTAACATTTGTCAAACATCGTCGTCGTTAAACTAAAAAAATCTCGGTCAATTTATTGTAAATTGGTCGAGATTTCTTATTAAAATGTATTATTATCAGGAATGGTTCTTCACATCTGTATAGGAATTTTTACAAATGTTAAAATGGTTCGTTGAATCTAATTCATTTGATCAATCTGATCCAGTACTTTATCATAACTTGGTTCGTCAGTTTGTACTGGAACCACTTCAGAATAAGTGATTTCGCCATTAGGGTCAACTACCCAGACTGAACGTGCCAAAATGTCCAAGTCTTTGATCCAAAGATTGGATTTCTTACCGAAGTCACGGTTGACATCAGCTAACATTTGCATGTTCTTAACATTTTCAGCCGCACACCAGTGAGTTTGTTCTTCAACAGTGTTAGTAGAAATGGTAACGAAGTTGATAGCTGAATGACCATCGACTTCTTCATTGAAATGTTTAGTTTGAATACTGCAGACACTAGTATTGATATTAGGAACGACACTGATCAATAATGGCTTGTCTAGTAGATCACTGAGTTTGATTTCTTGATTGTTCTTATTTAATACGGTAAAGTCAGGGAACTTATCTCCAACAGATAGAGGTTGACCAATTGTGGCAACAGTTTGTCCTTTAAATTCCAAATTCATATGAATATTCACCCTTTCTTTTTTGATGCTAGACTCATTATAAGTTAGGGCAAAATAAAAACCTAGAAATTAGATTGCAAATTGAGGTGGTGCCATGTTAATAGTAGGGAAAGATATTAAGATAAGAGATTTTACGGAAACTGATTTTCCTCAGTTTCAAGCATTAGTCGGTGATAAGAATAATCATGAATTGGCAGGATTGGAGTACAGCACTGATTCTGGCTATGTTCACCAATTATTTGAAATGTATCGCAAAAGAGATGATGCCAATGTCATTGCTGGAATAGAAAATAATACAATGGTAGGAATTATCGAGATCAATCATCGTGGAGAGTCCGCAGACCTTGTTTTGACACGAGAAATCGGTTTTGTCATCGATCAAAAGTATCGACAAAAAGGGTTTGCGACAGAGGCAATGCAATTAGTGATTGATTACGGATTCAACCAGTTGCATTTGAAAGAGATTTGGGCGTCCACTGAAGAGAAAAATCAAGTTCCCCAGAAGATTTTAGAAAAATTAGGGTTCAAATATATTTATAGTGCCGACCAAGCGCTTCCATTCGCAAACCAAAGCAATATAGTCAGATATTATCTTCTGAAGAAATAGTTCACTTTTTGTAAGAAATTCTTAATTATTTCGGAGCAAGTGAATGGTATACGGATGGTACTATACTACTTGTAAGGAGAAAATAGACTGACTTTTGATGAGAGGTTTTTATATGAAAAAAAGAACGAGAACTAGAAAAAGTCTCACAGTCAAAAAGCGAATAGTCGGTTTCTTCGCAATTGCCATTATATTGTTAGGTGTGGTTGGTGGATTCAGCATTAACAAAGTTATTGCTGAATCTAACAACACGGCAGGGAATGGCGCTGCAGCACCAGTTGCAGTACTCGCTAAGACGTCTGATAGTGATACTTCAGGCGCAGGCGGGGGAGCAACCAATGCTAACGTCTTAGTTGGTGATAACACCGGTACTAGTACTGGTAGTCAAACTCAAGCTAAAGATACTGACTATATTCCGTCAGTCAGCGTCAACAACATGTCGACATACCCACAAACCGGGGATGCACATGATACCGGATTAGTCATTTTAGGCTTTACTATTTTGATTGGTCTATTCGCTTTTTATGGATTGAAGTTCCGGAAAAGCTTCCAATCTTTACACGTTTCAAAGGTAACAAATTGATTCAATTCCGATAAATATCTTTTACAAATTATGAGATGTACGGTTCGTAAAATTTGGTATTATCTAATTGTAATCAAGAAAGACAAAAACAAAAATAATTTTCTATATCAGGGAGGATATATCATGAAATTATCTAAGAGTGTTTTAGCAGGTTCATTAGCAACAGCAGGAATCGTTTTAGGAGCAATCGCACCAGCAATCACAGCACAAGCTGCTACTGGTTCAGGTAAGACTAACGCTGATGGTAGTGTTACATATCAAGATCCAACAACAAAAGTTGGTGCACTTGGTGATAAAGATAGTAGTTTAGCTATTGCCTTTGATGAGATGGATACTGATGGAACAACAGTTAAGACTGTTGGTCAAGCATCAGCACAATCAAATGCTAACGTTACAGTTCAATCAGGATTACTAACATTGGATTCTGTTCCTGATTTCGGATTTGCTAATGCTGCCGAAGGTACAACAGTAGCTTTGGACAACAATAACTACGATGATAAAGCAGCAGATAGTCAAGGTACAGATAAGTTGACTGTTACAGAATCACGTACTGGTGAACCAGGATTTTCAGTTGACGCATCTATTTCTACATTTACACCAAAAGGTGCTACTGATCAAACTGGAGCAAAGCCATATATCCTTAACTTAGCATCAACAAGATTAAAGGACGATAAAGGTGGTTCTGTAGGTACACAAGGTGCCGTTAATACAGGGGATATCAACATTTCTGGTGATAGTACAAATACAAATTCTACATCAGCAGCTAGTGGTACAGTTATTAACTTAACAAAGGGTTCATACAAACCTGGTGCAATCAACGCATCATTTAATAAAGATGCTGACGATGCATTCTTGAATCTTGATAAGGGTAAGACTACAGGTACAACAACTGGTACAAAGTCATACAATGCTACAATTACATGGACTTTGACTGCAGCACCTAAGACAACAACAGAAGCCGGCAAATAATTAATATAAAGTAAATAAATATTTATAAATGATGACCACTACTACAATAGTAGTGGTTTTTATATTTATAATACTCATGGTTACTTAATATATAAATGCATAATATGGAGGTTTCAAATGTTAAGATTTAAGTCAAAAATATCACTAATGTTATCATTTGCTTTTGTATTAATTCTTTGTTTTGTTGGTGGTACTAATGTTAATGCTGCCACATCGGGAGAATATACAATTAAACCAGGTGGTAGTAGTAATGATGTTGTTAATATTGATAGCGGTAATTATTATATTACTGGAACTCCTGGACAAACGACTGAGATTAAACTATTAGTTGTTAATAAGGCAAGTCAGAAACGTAATTTTGTTTTTTATGCTTCTACTGCCTATACTAATGACAATGGTGCATTGTCTTATGATAAATTGAAGGTCACAGATCCTTCTTTGAAATTTCAAACAAGAAATGCAGTGACACCAAAGAATTCTACATTCCAAGTACCGGGTAATACTACAGCTACAATCACTTTAAAGGTTAAGGTTCCAGAGAAAAAATTTGATGGTACTCTAATGGGTGGTATAACGGTTACTCCTTATAAGGAAAAAGCTAAGGGTACTGTTTCAAGTAATGGTAATTTAATTAAGAATAAGTTTAGTTATTCTATTCCTATCCAAATTCATCAAAAGGGTCAATCTCAAGAGGATGCTAAATATTCTGTTAGATATGTTAGACCAGGCACTATGACCACTGCTAAAGGCCAAAAACAAGGTGTACTTGCTAACGTTCATAATTCTACTAATTCGTATGCAGGACCTTTGTCTGCAAAAGCTGTTGTTACTAAGAAAGGCGATAAGAATTTTAAGATTACTCAAACATATGATAATCAAAGTATTGCTCCAACGGCCAATTATAATTTAGGTATTAGTTGGGGGAATAAACCTCTTCAAAATGGTAACTATCATTTGAAATTGACTTATAATACTAGTGGCGGCATCAAGAGTTGGGTTCTAAACAAGGACTTTACAATTACAAATAATGATGCTGCTAAGTACAATAAATTAGCTGGTATCAAACCTAATTATCTATGGTTGTACATCCTATTAGCTATTCTTGCTTTGGCAATTATTCTAGGATTAGGCATTTACTTAGGTAAAAGAAATAACAATAAGAATAACAACGGTGGAAATGGCGGTCAACCTACAAGACGACGTCGTCGTTAATATTCTTTGATAAATAATTAAATATTGAGCTGTTCCAAGACTTGGAACAGCTTTTTTAGTATTATTAGAGGTGAAGTAATTATCAGGGGCAGAACAATGAATAAAAAAATAATCTATTTTCTATCAATGGTATTCTTTGCCTTTATAGGTTTTATAACGATTAATAACACAACTGTGAGGGCGGATATTAATAATGTTACAGTGACTCCTTTAATTGAAGATGATAACAGTGATGTTACTGATAGGTTTGATATTGTTGGTAAGCCGAATGCTACACGCACAGTTAAAATTTCTATTGGTAATTTCAGTATTAATAAACTACGTTTGAGAATTGTACCAACAAATGCAACAACCTCCATGGATGGTAAAATTGTCTATACGGACAAAGTTCGTGCAGGTCAATATGGATTAAAATATGCTTTTGCTGATATGACTAAACCGCAAACTTTAATTTTAGCACCGAATAAAACTAAAGATGTGACATTCAAAATTAAATTACCGTCGGATAAAATCGAAGGTTTAGTCATGGGTGGGTTTAATGTTTATGATGTGTCTAAAGATGGTGTTAAGGGTAATGCCAATGTACCGGTTTGGATAACTGGCAACAATAAAGCTGTTGGTGGTATTATCAGTTTACATAATTTGACTTTGGACGTAATTAGTCGAAAACCGCATATTATTATCAATTTGCAAAATAAAGAACCCGGCCAGATGAAAAATGTTATCGTTCATATGACTGTAAAACGTAAGAGTTGGTTGGATCGTTTCAACTTGGGACCTAAGGAAATGGTTGCTGATACGACGTATAATAAAGTTGCACCTAATTCAGCCATTCCGGTTGATTTTGATCAGAATCAGACACCAATTCAAGCGGGTGAATATGTTGTTAAGGGTGCGGCCCGAAGTGGAAAAGCTACTTGGACTTTCCACAAGACATATAAAATTACGCAAGATCAGGCAAATGATATCAATAAACGTTGTAAAGGTTTGATTTACAACAAGACTACAACTTATATCTTGATTGTCTGTGTTTTAGTATCATTGATTTTCCTTATATTCTGGGCTATTTGGTATTCAGGTAGGAGTTAAAAATATGAAAAAACGAATAATATTATTTTTCTCAACATTGTTGATGTTATTAATTGCCTTTTTACCAGCGACAACGGTGAAGGCTGCACCAGACAAATCTTATGCGATTCAAGCAATTTTACCTGACAATCAAATTGACAAAAAAGAGTCATATTTTGATTTGAAGATAACTCCTAAGAAGGAACAAACTTTAAAAGTTCTAATTGCGAATACTGGTACGAAATCAATTACAGTCACTGCCGAAATCAATAATGCTTATACAGCTGATTCAGGTGTGATTGGCTATGATAAATACAATGCTAAATTGTACAAATCAAAACTTCCTTCATTGACGTCATTAGTTGACGGTTCAAGGAAGCAAGTTGTTAAGTTGGATACTGGTGAGAATAAGACAGTTGAATTCAAGGTTAAATCTCCGGATTCAGAATATGCTGGAATTATTCTTGGTGGTATCACGACTACAGCTTCAGTCAGTCCCACTAAGTCAAAAAATATTAATATCAAGAATCAAGTGCGCTACGTTAAAGGTGTTGTTTTGCGTTCAAAGGACGATGGAGTAATGCCCAGTATGCACTTAACCTCAGCTGCGCCAAAAGCTGTGGCGGGTTCAACTGGTATTTCTTACATGTTGGATAACACAGCTCCAATTAACATCAACAAAGTTAAATTGTCGGCTCGCATCAAACATAATGGTAAGACGATTAAGTACAATGCTGACAATTTACAGATTGCACCTAATTCACAATTTAATTACTTTATCCCAGTTAGCAAATTGACATCAGGAACTTATAAAGCACATATTACTTTGAAAAATGATTCTGGTTTTTCACAATCATTTGATAAAAATATATCGGTTCAACAAAAAGAAGTTGATAGTGTTAAGGCAGCTGTCAATCCTAAACAGAAGAGTAATAACAAACAATGGATCGGTATCATCATTGGTATTATTGTTTTAGTCATAATCGTTGTTTGGATGTACTTGTACTACTCACAACGTAACAAGAATGGTAAAGGACCTAAGGGTCGTAGTGGACTGAGATTTGGTGGAAAACCAAAGAATGATCCTAATAAGACTACTAGATCTGGTAACACAAGGTCCGCTCGTCATAAGAAATAACTATTAATACTTCAAGTGAATAATACTTGAAGTATTTTTTTATTACTTTTTTAATGAAGTAGAGATATTTTCTTATTGAGAATATAATAAGGCTTACAAGTGGTTTGAAAGAGGGTGTTTAATTTGAAGACTAAATATCTTTGGCGGGGTTTTCTATTCTTTCTTATTAGTGTTGCGGTCGTTTTTGTTAGTGGAGGGACAGTTAAAGCTGATGATACGCCAACTGGATTAAGTAATGATGATGTCTTGGGATATACACCGAACGGTTCTATCATAGGTAGACCAGCAAAGGATGGTATTTTTACTAAACCATCCAGTTTGATCAATGGTGGAACGAATGCAGCCGCTGTTGTTAATAATACTTTGAGTAATACGGTTTACATGACTTTTTGGAGTAGCAAAAATAATAATGGAATTTTATGGTCAAATGAGAAGAATAAAATGGATGTCACTAAGAATGCTTATTTTTCATTTTGGATAAAAACACCTGTAGACACTACTAGTGGTGGTGGGTTAGCATTCGTTATGCAAAACGATCCTAATGGCACTAATGCTTTGTCAACTTTGAATGGCAATGCGACGGCACCAATGGAAACATTAGGAGTTTGGGCAGCGGATCAGAATACATCCCATTTGTCGAACGCTATTCAAAATAGTTGGGCACTAGAATTTGATAATTATCCTAATACTAGTGGGACGGTGAATAATGCCTTTGACAAAGATTCAAGTTTGGACAGCACTCAATTAAGCAGTGACAAAATTCATATTGCTTCAGGATATCCGGCTGATGAGCAATCTTATTTACCTTTGAGTAATGGAGCTTATTCATTGATCCATCAGTCACCGATCTATCGGACGATTGGTACGAATAGTGGTTGGCATCATGTTTCGATTTTGTACAATCCGAATAGTGATGGTAAGACGGCCAATGTTACTTATAAATTCAATGATAAAAATATTGATGGTACACCGAACACTAATACTGGAGTAGATTCTGCTACAAATCCAGTCGAGGCGGATAAGACGGTCGAAATTGACTTGAGTAAATTTAATTTAGGCAGTGATAAAAAGATTACTTGGGGTTTTGTTGGTGCTGGTAATACGGGAGCGAGTGAATCTCAGTTGATTTATGAACAATTATCTTCATTGGCTGATGTTTCAGTTGATGCTAAAATTTTCGACTCTACTCAAAATGATCGCGAATTGACTTCTAATTATAAAGAAATCAATGCTGGCGATAATCTGAAGTTGCAGTACGATTTGAAATACAATAGTGGACAAGAAGATGTTGGTAAAATCAAAACGACAATTGATGTGCCCAAAAACGTTACTTTAAATTATGGTGCTTCAATTAAATTTGCTAATGGCAATACGGAGAATATTTCTAATTCAGAAATTGACACAGCTAATAAGACCGGAGTTTTGACTCACACAATCAGTTTAGTTACGAATGTATTGAATACAACTAATAATCAGGCAACACTTACTTTAACTGGTACGACGCCAACAACGGTTGCTGACAATACGAAGGTAGCATCTAGTCATGCTCATTTTGCCAGTGATACTTATATTGGTGATGCAATGGCAACTGATTTTGTTATCCGTAATCCTAAAATCAAAACTCTAAATTTGGATGCTAGTTTGTCATCAACTGAGATTTCAACTATTACTAGTACCAATTTGAAGGGTTCACTTACTTATGCTGATGGTAGTGCCTTTGAAAGTGAGGGAGCTCTTTTAAACGTGACAGTTGATGGTAAAAGTTTGAGTCAAATGGCAGTCACGGCTACTGATGACAATAAGAAGATTGATTTTTCACTTCCGTTTTATGGTAGTTCTGACGCCGGAACTGACTTACCTGAACAAGAGATTCTAGGCCCAGGTACACACACGATAACAATTTCAGCCAATGATCACTACAATAATAAATCAGAGACAAAGACTTTTACGGTTACAGTTGATGCGCAATCGTTGAAACTTGATTTAGGCGATGGAGATTTTTCGTTTGCTAATATTCAATCATATTATTCTGGGGATGTACGTCGGAATAATGATTGGCAGGTCAATGTGATTGCTCAGGATTCACCGTGGTCTTTGTCAGCCAGTGCTACTTCTTTAGTGAATGACAAGAATGAAAGTTTTGACGGTGAAATGTTTTATCGGGATGAGCAAGGTGAGGTAGCTGATTTGGAATCGCCAACACTCATTAGTAGTTCAGAGATTAAGAAGTCGGAGACGGGTACCTTTGATGTGACTAAAGACTGGTCGAAAAATACTGGAATCTTGTTGCATTCAGATGGTGATCTAGTTTCTAGTGGAAAATATACAGGAACGATTAATTGGACTTTGAATAATTCAATTTAAGCCAAAAATGATTCATTTTATGAAATAAAAGCTTTTATAAAGGTCGTTAATTGATTTAACTCGGTAATTTATTACCGAGTTAAATCAATATTTTGGACGACCATTATTATATTTTTTAATTGTTAATTAACACATTCTATTACAATTTTTTAGATGCATTTCCTAATGTGCTCATAAAATAGCTTGAAGACCAAAGATGGCCACTCCATAATTGTGATTTTGTTTCCGGGTATTTCTTGAGCCGTTCTCTAACCGATATTCTTTTTAGATTTTTTACGGTATTTGTTGGTGTTTTATCTGGTGAAAAATACCTAATCATATGGGTATGATTAGGTATAACTTCTATGTTTTTGAATCGTAATATCTTCTTTATTGCATATGGCTCTAAGGGTTCCCTTGATTAATTCTGGTTTTTATTTAGTGGTAGAAGTTCTTTTTCAAGGCTTAGTAATTTAAACAGAATGAAAATCAAAACAGCGAACATTAGTTCTTGTTTTCACTATCGCATATGTTTCCCAAGATGCTATTATTATGGTGCATTTAAAGAAAAGGAGTTATCATGCGTATGGTTTTAAAGGGACTAAGGTTAAGGATTTATCCTAATGACTATCAAAAGGAATTGATTGACTTTAATTTTGGAGCCAATCGTTTCGTTTGGAACAATATGCTAGATATGATGATTAAACGTCACGAAAATAATCCCGATTTGAAAGCTTTAAAAGCTTTTGATTTGAACTATATTCTAACTGTCTTTAAAAGAGAACATATCTGGTTAAAGAAAGCTGAAAGTACCAGTCTTCAGGTCACTAATAAAGACTTGTTTGAGGCATATGGGGGTTTCTTTAGTAAAAAGCGTAAGTTTCCTCGTTTCAAGAGCAAGAAGTTTCCCAAACAAAGTTATCAATCTAAGTTCGTAAATAACAACGTTGAGATCATTGATAACTCTTATATAAAACTTCCTAAACTTGGAGTAATGAAATATAAGAACAAGAAATCAATTCCTAGTATCATCAAGTACGTTACGATTCGTAAGTCATCTACTAGCAAGTATTATGCTGTTTTAACAGTTGATGAAGAACCAGAGCAATTACCTAAGACTAATAAATCAATTGGAATTGATATGGGTGTTTCTGATCTAGTCATTTGTTCAAACGGTAGGAAATATAAGACTATACGATTTGATAAAAAATTAGCTAAAAAGAAACACCATTGGGAAAAACGATTAGCTAGAAGACGTACTCAGGCTTTGAGGGACATTCAATACAAGAAAAAATTTGGATTGAGTGACCCAAAAACTTTAGAACAGTACAGTAATTATATAAAGGCTAAGCTCATGGTAGCTAAATACAGTGAAAAAATAGCTAATCAAAGGAAAGACTATCTTCATAAGATAACTCGTGAATTAGTTGAAAATGATGACATGATTGTAATTGAAGATTTGAAAACCAAAAATCTTCTTAAGAATCATAAATTATCACGTGTCATTGCCAATCAATCTTGGAGAGAATTAAGACTAATGCTTGAATACAAGTGTGAATGGTATGGTAAAAAGCTTTTGATAGTTAATCCATTCAAAACTAGTCAAATCTGTTCTAACTGTGGTTACGATGACGGTAAACACGGATTGGATATTCGAGAATGGGATTGTCCAAATTGTAGTATTCACCATGATCGTGATATCAACGCAAGTAAAAATATATTAAATATCGGCTTGGAACAAGCCTTAGTAAAATAGTTCTAGCCTCTACTGACTAGTTGAAATACTAGTTGGCAAGTATGGAATGTTCCTAGAAGCTCGGTACTTCAGTACCGACGTAGTTCACTGGGGGTTAACTGGAAGCAATAATACTGATAGTAATGTTTATAGTAAATTGGCTGTATTTGAATCTATTCCTGCCTTAGCCACAGGTACTGCTGAAACGACTATTTATGATGTATCTGATGATAATAAAGCTATTACAGATAGTTCTACAGATAATACAGTTTATAACGGAGACAGCTTGAATTTTGATTATAATTTAACATGGGATGATACCTCACGGCAGAATTGGCAAAGTATTGCTGCTGATTTGAATTTGCCAAGTGATGTTGATTACAAATCAGCGACGATTACTTATCATGGCACTAATGGTGATAGTACCGTTGAGACAATTGCTAAGAGTAGTGACCTGTCAAATAATGAATTCAAGTATAAATTGGCTCATGATTTGGGAACTAAAAACAGCAATAGTGACTATACTAGTGCTGATATTGTGGTTAACGGTACGGCTGATAATCAGACCAATTCAGCTATTACAGTTGATGCTGAGCCGGCAAGTTTTGATGGTTCTAACGCGATTGAAACTACAAGTACTCCTAAATTTGTTATTGATGGTCAAAACGTTGTGAACAAGATCTTGGATCTAGAGGTTTCGCCAAAATTAAATTTCCAAAGTATCAACTATGGTTCCACCAAAAAGATTTTGGGTCGAACGAATGATTTTGATGTATCGGTAACTAGCTTAAAAAATCCTTGGGTATTAAGAGCTTCCACGACTGGTTTGTATAATGGCAGTCAACCATTCTATGGTAATTTGATTTATAAGGATTCGGCAACAAGTGATCAGATTGTTCTTTCTAGTACACCACAGACGATTGATGAGGACTTAACTTCTCATACAACGAAGACAGTTGATGATATTTCTGATGATTGGACAAGTAATTCGGGTCTATTATTGGAGAATGATACTAGCAAGGAAAACAAGGCTGGCCAATATACTGGTACTTTAAATTGGACTGCAATTAATTCATTGTAAAAAAATAGACGGACTCGTTATGAGTTCGTCTATTTCTTTACAAAACTTTTTTCTTTTTGTTTGTAATAATTTTGTTTTTAAGTTTTTTGACGTAGATTTTATTCAATTGAATCAATAGCCAGATATAGTCTGGTCGTGTGGAGGAAATATCCCAAGAAATTACCTTTAGATTTTCAGGATACTTCTTTCTTTCGATATCTAGTGGTAAGACATCCAGGGAAGTGATCAGGACATCGACATCATCGTAAACGTTACTTGGAACTACTTCGACGAATTCGAGATTACGAACTGTTCTTAAAACGACTTCAGCGGCCTGGTTACCAGGATCAATTAGGACTTTAACTCGGATGAAATCTTCCTCACGAATAGTTGAAATATAACTTGGTAAGATCTGATACAAATCTTTTGAAATCAGCTCAGCTGCGTTATAAATGCCCGGAAATTCATTTTGATCAACATTTGAGAAGAAGGTATAGACGTCTTTGTATAAGTCCGTATATGACTGCTCATTGCCCTCAGCGTACATCGTATCGAGATGCATTAAAGAATATGGTGCCATGATGTAAGAAAAAACAATATCTCGGGTGACATAAGTCATAATATGTTTCAAAGTTTTTTGATTATGATAAACAGACATATCATCATGATAGTGCTCTTTAAGGAAATCTATAAAGTGATAAACGAGTGCATAGAATTTCGGATTGATACGAGCATTTGCATTGATTGGTTGTTCAAAGGCGGTGTCACTAGGTTGGAAGGCTGTCTTTCTAAAGAGATTGATCAGTTTGTTTTCATTATGTAAAGCATCTAATGGCACAATTGGATAGTCATCGTGAGTTAAAATTTCCTCACCTAGTTGTTGATTATCGAAGACAACGTTGTAATATGGCAAATCTTCAATATAATTTCGTTTGATTAAACGAATTCTAGAAATTGCCAAGAAATACTTCAGTTGAAAATGAACGATAGGATTGTCAAAAGTTATTCCTGCTTTAGAAATAATTTGGTCGATCGAGTTCTCTTGAATGAGGCTAAAAGGCCATTCTTGAGCATGATAAATGTACCAATAGACATAATAAGCCATCCATCGAATATTTTTTTCATTACCCTTAATTTCTAGGGTTGAATTGGAGATTTTAAGTCCAAAGTTCTTGAGGAAAGCTCTGAATTTGGACATTCGACGATTGAGGGTAGATTTACTAGTAAAGTGTTCATTACTGAAACTCTCAAAAGATGGATTTGCACTGGTCAGGCCATAATTAAAGGCTTGAAAAACTACCGAGTTCTTAACCAAGTATAGGCGGTAAGTATCAATGGAAATTTTACTAAAGTCGATTGACTCAATCTTAGTGTCACTAGAATCGATATCAGGGGCGACATCGGCAAAATCTTCTAGCAGTGCTTGGAAAATGTTATATGTTTTTTGGTGACGAATTGTCAAATCAAGCGCAACTTTGTCCCGAAGAAAACTTCAAATGGACT
>NZ_AZES01000164.1 GCF_001434985.1 Companilactobacillus paralimentarius DSM 13238 = JCM 10415
CATGAGGTTGCCTTCTATACAAAAACTATTCATCAATACGATTTGACAAAGAGCCGTTTATTATTATCTTTAATATATCCTTTACTTAGCTGTTAACTTAGCAACAACTTTAATGGGATGAGCGACATCAATAATATCAGAGAATCTATTTGTAATATAATCTCTCATACCGTCACGAGCTTCTTTCTTAGAAACATTGTGACAAACGCGCTTCTTTGCAACTTCTTGGCCCTCTTTGCTCAAGAAATTACAAGTTACTTCATAATCGCCATGATTTCTAAATAGCATCATCATTGCGACCCCCTTCTACAAAAATTAACATCTCATTAACATCGACCAGATATTTATACCACTTTTCAATAGTCGGTTCAACACTTTAATTTAAAATTCTTTTTTTTAAAAAGTAATGGCATTTTTTAGTAAATTAATTCATAGTAAACAATTATGATATTATGATTATAACTAGTAATTATCTATTCATCGGTTGGGGAGATGTATCATGAACAGGCACAATAATAACTCAAATAAAAATATGACACGTGAATCATTTCGGCGTAAACGCAAGCCCTTTTACAAAAGAAAGCCTTTTATTATTTCTTTGATTTTAATTATAATCTTAATAATTGGTCTACTTATTTTTTGGAAATCCACTTCTTCAAAAGACAATACTCATACTACTCAACCTTCTCATAAAATAGAAAAGGTTAAGCCTAAAAAAGAAACCAAGAAAAAAGTAACTAAAAAAAAGCATGTCAAAAAAGCCAAAAAACAGAAAGCTGCAGATGAAATCACTGCAAAACAACAAGAAAATGACAATAAGCCCAAAAATGATCAACAAAAAAAGACAACTAATCAGATAAAAAATGCTGGGACTTATACTGATTTAACTTACGATACAGATTGGTATACCTTCGAAATTTCAAACGATGTCAAATTAGTCAAAGACAGTAATGGTGATGCAGCTTTATTGGTTAAATACAACTATACAAATAAAACTCAAAGTAATGAGATTCCACAAAGGGTTCAAAATACTGCTATCATGTTAAAACAAGATAATCAACAATTGACGGCTACCACTGCTAGTGGAGAGTACTCTACTATCGTTAACTCAAGTAATAACGGCTTAGTTCAACCAAACAAAAGCTTTGATGGTGCCCTCTTAGTAAAAGTAAAAGATACTGACTCAGAAGTTACAATGTACTTCAAGAATATTCAAACAAATGACTGGCTAGATACTACTCAACCATTAAAATTAAAATAAAAGGCTGTACGATAAATAGAGTTGATAGGCATTTTGCCATCAACTCTATTTTTG
>NZ_AZES01000165.1 GCF_001434985.1 Companilactobacillus paralimentarius DSM 13238 = JCM 10415
ATGGTCTAACTGTTAACTTGAACCGCCATCAACTTGATTTGACGAACAGCCTTTTATTATCGAAATATTTATATTTCTTAAACTATAAAAAAAGAGCAGGCACTTACTAACAATAAGCGTCTGCTCTTTTTTATAATTATAATTAACTTAATCTTTACTTTGAATAACAGCAACAATTCCACTTTCAAAGCCAAAATCAATAGTTTCTCCTAAAAACTCATTGCTTGCCCAGCTGACCGGATGTCCAGCATTAAAATCCTTCAACTTGTATTTAGCATCATAGATGTTTAAATGCGTTACAGGGCCTAAATTGACAAAGGCAATGTATTTCATGCCGTTCTCATGATAAATCTTGTAGCGGCCTGGTTTGCAGAATCTAATCGTATTCGTAGCCGACTTGTAATACAACTTATCGTAAAAATCCAAGAATCTTGGATCAAATGGTAAAAACAAATTAACTAAGAAATGATCGATACGGCCACCCGTTGCACCATAAACATAATATTCTTGAGCATTATATTTTTCCCTAGCTGCTAAAAGACATAATTCTGAATCGGTATCATCTTTTTCAGGTGGGAACTTTTTAAAATCAGCAATATTATCTTTTAATAAACGTTGTTCCTTCTTGTTAATGGAATCAAAATCACCAATAGCAATATCAGGAATGATACCTTGTTCTAACAAATACAAACTACCACGGTCTGCTCCAATCCATGGACCTGGAATACCCTTGATACTCTTACTTAACTCATCTGGGTACTCGGATTTGGGGCCACCCAAAAGGATATTTACTCGTTTCATTGTTTAGCATTCACTGCTAACGATTTAAGATTATCGACACGATCTTTAATATCATCATGACCATAAAGGTATGAACCGGCAACAAAGATATCAGCACCAGCGTGGGCACATTGAGCAATAGTTTCATTATTGATTCCACCATCGACTTCGATTTGAAAATCATCATCGGCAGCTGTTTGACGTAATTGATCTAGACGTTGAATTTTCTTAGTCATACCTGGAATGAATTTTTGACCACCAAAACCAGGATTAACTGTCATAACTAGAATTTGATCGATAACTGGGAAAAGTTCCTTAACTGTTTCCAAGGGTGTTCCAGGATTAACAACTACCCCAGCCTTAACACCTAAACTCTTGATCAAATCAATTGAACGATAAATGTGTTGTGTACTTTCAGCATGAACCAGAATGGTATCTGCACCAGCATCAACAATTGGCTTGATATAAGCATCAGGATTATCAATCATCAAATGAACATCCAATGGCTTATCAGTCACACGACGCATCCCTTCAACCACGCTAGGACTAAAGGACATATTAGGTACAAAGTGACCATCCATAATATCAATATGGAACAAATCTGCTCCAGCCTGTTCAGCTACTTTCACATCTCGTTCTAGATTCATAATATCTGCAGACAAAATTGAAGGTGCAATTTTTACTGTCATTTAAATCAACTCCTCAATATCTTTTTTTGTATGAATTAATTTCATTTAAAAAATACAGATAATTGTCGTAACGACTCTGCATTATGTTACCTTCAGCCAATTCTTCTTTAACCTTACAGTTTGGTTCATTGACGTGACGGCAACCTCTAAATTGACATTCAGAACTATATTCCAAAAACTCTGGGAATAAAGTAGGCAATTCTTCTGGAGTAACATTCATCAAATCAATCGATGAGAATCCAGGGGTATCAGCGACCAAACCATCCGCAATATCAAACAATGATACCTGTCTAGTTGTATGTTTACCACGATTTAAAGTCTGAGAAATAGCCGCTGTAGCTAAACCTAGTTCTGTATCAATATGATTTAACAAGGTCGACTTACCAGCACCAGATTGACCAGTAAAGACTGTAACTTTTCCCGCAAATGTTGCCTCTAATTTACCAACCTGTTGGTCATTGTAACTATCACGGTCATCAAAAACTAAATAACCAGCTCGATGATATCCCTCTAAAGTCTCTTTTAAAGTTTGATACTTTTCATCGTTTAAAAGATCTGATTTCGTCAAATAAATTACTGGTTCAATACCGTTATGTTCAATATTGATCAAGATCTTATCCAATAAATTACTTGAAAAATTCGGTTCCGCTGCTGAAGTAACTACAATGGCTTGATCAATATTAGCTATTGGTGGTCGAACCAAACTATTTTCACGTGGCAAGATCTCTAGGATATATCCTAAATCGCCTGTTGCATCAAAAGTGACTTTATCACCAACCAAAGGTTTGATCTTACGTTTACGAAAGTTGCCTCGTGCTCTGGTTCGGATTATCTCCTTGCTTTCATCATCAAAAACATCATAAAAACCACTGATTGATTTTATGATTCTTCCTGTTTTTTCCATAAATCACCTATTTAACTGAACCGCCAAGAACGGTCTTATTATCTCGTTCAACTACATATGATCCAGTTTGTCCATCTTTTAAATTAAAGCTCAATGTTATGGGAGTATCTTGTGTAATTGTCATCGTTTTATAGACTGTGCCAATGTTATGTGTCGCATCAGAAATATAAATCGTTACACTATTATTCCCACCAGTATCATAAGGAATCGTGATGTCCTTAGTAACGGTATTTGTCGATGAAGAACTACTATCATTATCGCTGCTATTACTATCACTGTCATCCTTATCTGTACTTGTTGACTTGTCAGGGTCCTTACCTTTAGAGATAACAACTGCTAACGTACCGCCTTGATTAATTGTACTATTAGCGGCTGGATTTTGACTAATCAAAAGGCCACTTTCAACGTCGTCTGAATATTGATAAGAAACATTCAAAGTCAATCCGGTCTCACTGGCATAATCCTGAATACTCTTCAAATTGTATCCATCAAGATCACGTACTTTGACCATCTTAGGTTTAACTGTCTTGATTTTAGCCAAAGTCAAAGTTAGAGATTTGTTTTTCGTAACAACCTTTTTACCCTTCGGAATACTTTGTTTCAGAATTGTTCCGGCCACGTAATCATTCGTTGCTTTGTATTCAACTTTAACTTTAAAGCCTCGTTTCTTTAGATTATCAGAAACGTCTTCATACTGTTTACCAACTAGTTTTGGCATTTTATAGTACGTGGCTCCTAAACTTACAACCAAATTGACTTGCGCACCGTTCTTTAATTTTAGCCCTTTAGCTGGAATCGATTTGATAACGTGGCCCGCTTCGACATCATCATCATTTTCTCTAGATAAGTCACCAACTTGAAGATTAGAGCTCTTCAACATAACTGTTGCTTGTTTAACTGTTAAATTGTACAAGTCTGGTACTGTCGTCTCCTGATTGCTCTTGATGATCATCGCAATAATGAACAAAATCAAAACCAAAGGAACGAGCGACGCTAACAAGATTATTTTTTTCTTTTTACTTAATTTTTTTGCTTGGTGTTTAGGAGCTGGCGTATCATCACTAACGCTATTCAAAGGCTCCATTACACGTGTTTCTTCTAAATTATTGATTGGGGTCGGTATAAATTTTGGTTCATCAGCACGTTCAGGCATCAAGCAAGTATTCAGATCTTCGCACATTTCTTTAACTGATTGATAACGTTGATCCGGATCCTTAGCTGTAGCTTTCAAAACGGCGTTCTCCAGTGGTTGCGGAATATTAGGGTCAATCTTACGCAGGTCCGGCATATCTTCTTTAGAATGCTTCAGAGCGACTGTTACTGCTGTATCTCCTGTGAAGGGAACATGTTTAGTTAATAATTCGAACAAAATGATCCCTAAAGCATAAATATCCGACAAAACTGTAGCCGAACGACCTTTGATCTGTTCTGGCGACATGTAATGTACAGAACCCAAGAGTGAATTAGTTCGAGTAATCGAACGTTCGCTCAAAGCCAAAGCTATTCCAAAGTCAGAAACTTTAACTTGTATTGGATCCTTAGATTCATCAACCAAAATATTTTCCGGTTTTAAATCACGATGAATAATTCCATGCTCATGCGCATCTGAAACGGCCATACATATCTGTTTCATAATGTCGACAACTTCATGATATGGAATTGGGAAATGTGTTCTTATATACTTCTTAAGATTCGGACCATCAACATACTCTATAACAATATATTGAACGCCTTTATCATTTCCGACATCTAGGACATTTACGATATTAGGATTGGAGAGTCCACTAGTTGCCTTAGCTTCACGAGCAAATCTTCTTTTGACCGATTCGTCATCTTGAAGATCATATCTTAAAGCTTTTACAGCAACCTTTCGATTTAAAAGCGTGTCATTAGCCAAATAAACATTGGCCATTCCACCTTCGCCAAGTGTACCTAGAATCTCATAACGACCATCTACTAGGTAACCCTTCTCCATTTAATGCTTACCTCCGTCTTCATTTGTAGAAAAGAGCAAGGCGGTAATATTATCTCTTCCCCCGGCGGTATTAGCTTTATCAATCAAAAGATGACACTTGGCTTCCAAACTTAATTCTTGAGACAAGATACCTTTGATTTCATTCTCAGGAACCATATTAGTTAATCCATCGGTACACAACAAAATAATTGAATCGGGCACTAGATCAAAATTTTTTACTCGTGGTTGAACAGTCTGTGAAACACCCAAAGTTTGAGTAATGATATTTTTCTGTGGATGATTTTCAGCTTCTTCAGGACTGATCTGACCAGTCTCTAACAGTTCGTGAACCAACGAATGATCTACACTCAATTGTTTTAATTCATCATCTGTATAAATATAGCATCGCGAATCACCGACATTAACAACCATCATTTTTTTATCGATAAAGAAAACGCCGACCATCGTTGTTCCCATACCATTTAAATCATCAAATTGGTTAGAGACAGAAACAATTCGGTCATTTTCTTTACTCAATTCTCTAATGATCCATTCGCGAAGTTCAGTAATATTATCAACTTCGGATTCTTCAAAATTATGTCCCAAATGTGAAACTGCCATATCTGAAGCGACATCCCCGCCACGATGACCGCCCATACCATCGGCTACGATGCCAAAAACAATATTTTTTTTATTTTTGAAAACATTGACGTAATCCTGATTATTTTCTCTGAGTTTTCCAACATCAGTTAATAACGCATACTTCATTAGTCTCAACCTTACCTATCTAGTTTTTTCTAACAAACGCTGCTATAAAGAATCCATCGGTGAAGTAATCACTTGGGAAGATTTTTAGCATTCCATGAGTCATTGATCCATCTAATGCAGGATCATGTTTAACTGGAATCAAATCAAAATTCAAATGTTTATCGAGGAACTTCTTTACAACTAGTTCGTTTTCTTCATCATCAAAAGTACAAGTACTGAAAACTAATTTCCCGTTAACTTCTAGTAAATCTACCATACTATCGAGGATTTCTAGTTGAACACGTTGTAAATTCTTTAAATCTTCTTCTTTACGGAAAAACCTTAATTCTGGTTTTCTACGAATTAAACCAAGTCCAGAACATGGAGCATCCACTAAAATACGATCAAACTTAGTATTCAAAACGTCCTTAGCTTTACGAGCATCAACTGCTCCGGTGCTAATAAGATCGCCATAACCCATTCTTTCACCATTTTCACGAACTAACTTAGTCTTATGTTTGTGAATATCTAGAGCAAAAACTTCTCCATCTTTTAAATAACTAGCAATATGGGTTGTCTTACCACCAGGAGCTGAACAAGCGTCTAGTACTTTACTGTCAGGTTGAACATCCAATGCTGGAGCAACTAGCATTGAACTTTCATCTTGAATAGTGTATAAACCATCACGGAATTCTTGGGTATTAACTAAATTACCACTCTTACAGATTAAACCGACTGAGGAAATTTTGCTGGGATGAACGTCGAAACCTTGTTTATCCAAAGCTTCTTGTAAATCCTTAACTGTTGTTTTATTAGTATTCACACGGATAGAAACATGTGATGGTTGATTGATTGAACTGAGGATTTCTTTAGTTTTATCAAGACCTTGCTGATCAATAAAGAGATCAACTAACCAACGAGGAACACTGTTACGCAAACTCAAATCATAGACAGAATTACTCTTAGGTAATTCCTTATAACCATGTCTTTGATAATTTCTTAAAACTGCATTGACCAAATTACTAGCACCACGACCAGCCTTTTGTTTAGCAATTTCAGTTGATTCATTTAAAACGGCATGGTCTGGAATTTTATCTAAAAAGTGCAATTGATATACGGCACTCATCAATAAAAGATCCAACCATAACTCAACTTTTTTATCCTGTAAATATGGCTTCAATTCATATTCCAAAACATATTTATTTTGAATTACACCATAAATGATATTTGTCATCAAACGACTATCAGCATCTGACAAGTCAGAATTTTTCAATAAATTACTGATTTCAATATTTGAGTAGGCCTTATTTTGAAAAACCTTTGTTAAAGCAATCACTGCTAATTCACGTGGATTATTTTTCATCTATTACTTGTTGTCCTTTTTCTAGACCTTTGCCTAAACCATTCATATAGTTGGCAATATCCATAATTTTTTTACCGGCAGGTTGAATTTTCTTGATTGAAACGCCCTGTTTGTCACCGGCAACAATAACTAGACGTTTCTTCCCTAGGTCATAAACACTACCTACAGGTAAATCGGAATTAATTTCTTCGACTTCAGTCTTATAAAGTTTAGTTCTTTGACCATTAAGCATCGTCCAAGCACCAGGATCAGGACTTAGTGCTCTGATTTGATTAAAGACTTTTTCAGCTGGTTGTGTGAAATCAATATGTTCTTGGTCCTTAGAAATATTTGGTGAGAAAACCACCTTGTCAGGATCCTGTTGAATAGGTTGGATGTCGCCACTCAAAATTTTAGGAATTGTATCTAACAATAATTCACGACCGACAATTGCTAATTTTTCAAATAAACTTCCATTATCATCGTCTTTTTCAATTGGTAATTTTTCTTGACTGATGATGTCTCCAGCATCCATTCCTTTAACCATGTACATGATAGTAATTCCTGTTTCTTTATCACCGTTAAGCAATGACCACTGAATAGGAGCGCCACCACGATATTTAGGCAGTAAGGAACCATGAACGTTAATAGCCGCTACTTTAGCTGAATTCAAGAAAGAAGTTGGTAAAAATTGGCCATAAGCCGCTGTGATAATCAAATCAGCTTGCAATGCTTTCAATTCTTCTAGTTCTGGACTCTTTGGTAACTTAGCTGGTTGATAGAGTTTAATATTCTCTTCTTCAGCGATTAGTTTTACCGGACTTTTTTGTAATTTTTGTTTTCGACCAACCGGTTTATCTGGTTGAGTTACAGCAGCAATCACATCATAGCCTTCTTTTAGAAGTCCCCTTAAAACTGTTGCAGAAAATTCTGGTGTTCCTAAAAATATAACTTTTGTCATTCAATCACCTTTAATCTATATGTTGTGGTTCATTATCAATCGCAATTGTAAAACCTTTTTTTGCATCAGCTTGGGTCTCATTTAAAATTTCTAATAATTTTTGATGCAATTGAGGTTCATGTTTATATTTTACAATAATTTGATAATAATATTTGTTTTGTTTACGCGAAATCATCGTTGGACTAGGTCCCAATAGGATGGCATCCTTTGATAGCGAGGTTTCAAGCTGCTTTTTTAGCCAATAACTTTGTTTTAAAGTCTGTCCTTCATCCTTGTTAGCTACACTAATTAAAGTCGTGAAATAATATGGTGTGTAATTAGCTTGATGTCTGATATACATTTCTTGTTTAAAGAAAGTTTCGTAGTCCTGTTTAGCAGCATCTTTAATCGCATAGTGATCTGGATTAAAGGTCTGGATCACAACATGGCCAGTTTTATCAGCTCGACCTGCACGACCGCTGACTTGAGTTAGCAATTGAAAGGTTCTTTCACTAGCTCTAAAATCAGCCAAACTTAAGGTTGTATCCGCATTAATGACTCCAACTAAAGTAACATCCGGAAAATCCAGTCCTTTGGCAATCATCTGTGTTCCCAGTAATATATCAGCCTGATGTTGTCCAAATTTTTGTAAAATTTTAGCATGTGAACCCTTGCGACGTGTAGTATCAACATCCATTCTCAAAACACGTGCTTCTGGGAAGAGTGTATTCAATTGTTGTTCAATGTTTTGTGTTCCTGTACCATAAAAACCAATTTTTTTGCTTTTACAATTAGGACAAATTCGTGGTACAGGTTCTTCATGTCCACAATAATGACATTTCATTTTACCCAAATCCTTGTGATATGTCAGTGAAACATCACAATTGGGACATTTCAGAACAAATCCACACTCCCGACACATCATGAATGAAGAATACCCTCGACGGTTCAATAAAACAATTGCTTGTTCATGTCTTTGAAGAGTCGTCTGTAAGCTTTCTTTTAATGCTGGAGAAAAATCACCTTTGATTGCTGAATTTTCAGAATCTCGCATATCCACGATTTTTACATGAGGCAAACTTTGATTATTGATTCTTTTTTTCATCCGAATCAATCTGTAAACACCCTTTTCAGCTCGTGCTCGCGATTCTAACGATGGAGTTGCACTTCCTAAAACAACTGGGCAATGATTCATTTGTGCTCGCCACAAAGCCACATCACGTGCATTATAACGAGGATTATCATCCTGTTTATAACTGGCCTCATGTTCCTCATCAATAATAATCAGACCAATTTTATCTAAAGGTGCAAAAACAGCACTTCTGGCGCCAACAACTACTTTAACATCATGACTTTCAATTCGAGTCCACTCATCATATCGTTCACCACTTGATAAGCCACTATGTAAAACAGCCACCTGATTACCAAAACGGCCAACAACTCGATTGACCATTTGTGGAGTCAAAGAAATTTCTGGCACGAGCATTAAAGCAGTCTTTTCTTGTTGTAAGGCTTTTTCAATTGTCTGCAAGTAAACTTCAGTCTTACCACTACCAGTAACACCTTCAACTAAGAAAGTTTGAGGTGTTTCGCTTTGAATGGCAGCACTAATTTCAGATACAGCAACGTGTTGTTCCTCTGTTAATTTAAGTTTAGTTGTTTTTTCAGGATCAATCCCAACTGGTTTACGTAATTTAGTAACTTCGATTATCTGCAATAATTCATTTTTTTCAGCTGTCTTAATAGCCGAACGTGAAATTCCAAACTCTTTTTGCAAAACATTCAATTCTACTGGCAGTTCCTCTAAATGATGAGCTAAAAAGTCCAATAATTTAATTTGTGATTTAGCATTAGCACGTAATTTACTTTTAGCTTCATGTAATTGAATAACATTTAGATCTGTTGTCACTGCTTGACGTTTGATTTGTAAAGCTTGATTCTCAACAACATATTGAATGTCAATTTTATTATTCTGACGCAATCTATTAATTAGTCTAATAGTGATATCATCCAGCTGATTAGTAATCTCCAATGTTTCCTTGCCATTTAAGAGTGATTGAACTTCCTCATCCTCTTTATCCAAGGGAATAACATATTGCTTATACTTTGCTCTCATGACACTAGGAAGCATTGTTTGTAGACATGAGATTTGAAATGAGTATGTTCGATCGGCCAAACAATAAGATAATTGCAACATCTCATTTGATAAAACTGGTTTCAAATCAATCACTCTTGAAATGGGTTTTAATTTACCTTGAAAGTCACTTGTTTCCTTGACCTGCATAACAAAACCTTGAATTTTTCTTTTCCCACGGCCAAAAGGTACCTCAACTCGCATCCCTGGTACAACAACTTCAGTCAACGAATCAGGTATCAAATATTCAAACGGTCGATTAGTTTGCATAGTAGGTACATCTACAATTATCTCTGCTACTGCCATAAAAACCACCCAGTAAATAAATTTCTTAAAAAGTTTTTTTAAATAAAAAAGCCTCCACTAATTCAACAATCAGTGAAGGAATGGTTTATTTGTCTTCTTCTTTTTTCTCTTCTTCAATCTTTTCAGCTTCTTTTTCAAGAAGAATTGAATTAGGATCAATTTCGATTTTGTCGTCAGCAATTTCTTCAAGTGCGCGACCAACAGTTCTTGGTGATTCATATTTGTTCAATAATTCAATATCACCATTCTCCAATTGGTGAGCACGCTTAGCGGCTAGAACTGCCAATGAGTATCGAGAATCAACTCGATCTAAAAGTTTATCAATTGATGGATAAATAATCATATTATCAATCTCCTATTATCTTTTTGTATTTATCAATTACGCGTGGCACTCTCAAGTGTTCGGCTCTAATTATACCTTCAATTTTTTCGACTGCATTAGGTATTTTATCATTTACGACGGCATAGTCATAGCTTGTCATCATTTCAATTTCCTTTTTAGCCTGAACCATGCGTTTATCGATTGTCTTCTCATCATCTGTCCCACGATGAGTAATACGATCGCGTAAGCTGGTCAAATCAGGTGGTGTAAGGAAAATAAAGACACCATCAGGCATCTTTTCACGAACCTGCATTGCACCATTCACTTCAATTTCCAATAAGACATCAATTCCAGCATCTAGCTTTTGATTGACGTACTTTAATGGTGTTCCATAATAATGATCGACATATTTAGCATATTCAAGCATGCCACCATTGTTTATTTCTTCTTCAAATTCTTCATTTGTTCGGAAATAGTAATCGACTCCATCGACTTCTCCAGGACGCATTTGACGAGTGGTCATCGAAACAGAATAATCAAATTTGATTGATGAATTCTTAAGCATAGCTTTTCTAACAGTTCCTTTACCTACTCCAGATGGACCTGATAAAACGATTAACATTCCCCTTGTTGACATAATTAAGTTATCCCTACTATCTATATAATATGGTATCTATCATGCAATAAAATCATTTGATTTTCAAGGTTTTCCGACTTGTCAATACAAAAATTACCAAAGAAATAAAAAAATAGAGTTGCTCTTTCGAACAAAGGTTCGTATAATGAAGACACAAACAAGTGTTCGGGGGTTTAAAAATGCAAGCAAAACAAGCATACAATCATTTCACTACAAATCTAATCAACCATACCGCTAATTTTATTAATAATAACTTTGATTTCAATATTGAAAGTAATCAGAATCTTCAAATTAAACAAATGCCTTTTATGCAAATAGAACTTTTCGCAGAACAGAGTTTTCAAAGACATTATTCTGTCGTTATTACAATGTTAAACGATGAACAGTTCCAAGGCAAATTTATTTCACAAGTTACTAAAAATAAATATGTATTCAAAATAAATTCGGCCTTCTTTAAAATTGCAATGCTCGACCAAATCAAATCCATCAACCTAGTCTAATCTTTGTTGCTCTCCTTGAGCTAATTCCAATAACTCTTGAGCATGTTTTCTAGTTAAATCAGTTACCTTAGTCCCAGCCAACATTAGAGAAATAGCTTCAATTCTTTGGAGATCGTTAAGTATAGAAACTTTTGTTTCTGTTTTATCCTTAACGGTCTCTTTTTTTATTTCAAATTGAATATCACTCATAGCTGCGACCTGTGGTAAATGTGTAATACAAAGAACTTGCAAGAATTGTGAAACCTTATAGATCTTATCACCAATAGCTTGGGCGACTCGACCACTAACACCTGTATCAATTTCATCAAAAACAATTGTCTCTACATTCATTTTCTCAGCAATAATGGCTTCAAAAGCCAAAATAACACGTGACAACTCACCACCAGAAGCAACTCTAACTAATGGCTTGTAATCTTCACCCACGTTTGTCTTCAAGTTGAATTGAATTTGATCAATTCCTTTGGACGATAAATTATCATCGTCCAATGATTTGAAGGCCACACCAAACTTAGCATTAGGCATATATAAATCCTTTAATTGACGATTGATTGATTTTTCTAAAGCAGTAGCAGTTCTGTGACGTTGCTTAGATAAATCTTTGCCTAAATTAAGTAATTTAGTTTGATATTGATCAATCTCTTCCGTCAATTGGGCTTCAGTATCATCATCAATATTGATCTTAGATAACTCATCATGAGCATTTTTACTAAACTCAATAACTTCATCTAAAGTTGGACCATACTTTTTCTTCAAATTATCCAAAGTAATCAATCGTTTTTGAATTTCATCTAAACGATTCTCATCAAAATCAAGATTCTCCAACTGATCAGCAATCGTAGCGGCATTATCCTGCAATTGATAATAAGCTCCATTGATTGAATCATAGAGTTCTTTATAAGAAGAGTCGTAATCCATGATTTCTTCTAAATTATCACGTACATTACCTAAGACATCTACAACACCCACATTATTTTCAGATAAACCACGGTAACTATCTTGAAGAGCTGAACTGATTTTCTCGAAGTTAGATAACTGATTTTTTTCATCTTCCAACTTATCGTCTTCACCAGCTTGTAATTGAGCACTATCAATATCTTCAATTTGGAACTTGAGCATATCAATTCTTTGTACTAAATTTTGAGAATTTTTTTGAATCGTTCTTAAACGACTACGTTTAGATTGATATTCTTCAAAAAGTTGAGCATATCTCAGTAAATCACGCTGAAAATCATCATCAGCAAAACGATCTAGAATATTGATGTGATTATCTTCATCTAATAACTCTTGTTGCTGATTTTGACCATGAATCTCAACCAAAAATTTACCAACTTGTCGTAAAACATTTGTTTTAACTAGTTCATTGTTGATGCGACAGACATTCCGACCCTTGCGATTGATTTCTCGTTTAATAATAATTTGATTATCATCGTGAGCAATCCCATACTCCGCCAAAATAGCAAAAATAGGACTACTTGCTTTTACCTCAAATAGTCCTTGCACATTTAATTGCTCTTGTCCTGTTCTAATAAAATCAATTGATGATCTACTTCCAACTAATAAACCCAAAGCGTCAATAATAATTGACTTACCAGCTCCGGTCTCACCAGTTAAAGCAGTCATCCCACTTTTAAAATCAATCTGCAGCTTATTAATAATCGCAAAGTTATTGATTATTAGTTTTTTTAGCATTATCTCACCTATTTATTAAGATTTGCGTATGCAGCTTCCATTGTACTTTCAACGGAAACATTATCTAAAATTTCGCCAGGTTGTTCTTCTTGTGGCTTTTGAATGTGCATCAAGAATTCAATATTACCTTCTCCACCCTTAATAGGTGAAAAATCTAAACCAGAAACAATGAATCCCGCCTCTTTAGCAAAATTAGTAATTTTCTCTAATACCATCTTGTGGACTTTGTGATCACGCACAATTCCGTGCTTACCAACATTTTCAGGACCAGCCTCAAATTGTGGTTTGATCAAACAAACTGCGTCAGAACCTGGCAAAATGATGTTAAACATTGGTGGCAAAATTAATTCCAAAGAAATAAAGGAAACGTCTGTCATTGCAAAACTAGGTAGCCCTTCATGAAAGTCATCTGGCTTACTGTAACGGAAATTAACTCGTTCCATTACAATTACACGTTCATCTTTTCTCAATTTCCAAGCCAATTGATTATACCCAACATCCAACGCATAAACCTTCTGTGCGCCATTTTGCAAAGCCACATCTGTAAAACCACCAGTTGAGGAACCAATATCTAGACAGATACGATCAGACAAATCAATGTCAAAGGATTTTAAGGCTTTTTCAAGCTTGTAGCCACCACGACTGACATATTTGCTGTGGGCATTTTTAGCTAAGTGAAAAACAGTATCTGGATCAACTTTTTCACCAGGCTTATCAAAACGCAAATTGTCTTGATTATAAACTTCACCAGCCATAACCGAACGTTTAGCTTGTTCTCTGGATTCAAATAAATTTTGTTCAACTAATAAAACATCAATTCTTTTTTTTGCCAATATGTGTCACCTATTCTTTGAAATAATCTAAGAAGCTTACCAATAGATTCTTGTCAAACTCATTTTCCTTTAAAACTGCGTTCAATGCATCCTTAACTAAATCCTTCAATTTAGCCTCCGTTGCCTCTTTGCCAATCAAATTAGGGAAAGTATTCTTATTACTATCCTCACCATCGTCGGCATCGTTCAAATCATCTTTCAACTGAAAGGCCAGGCCAATATCATTCGCATATTGAACCAAGTTCTTTGATAGCTCATGACCAGCGCAAAAGGCTCCAGTTGTCACAGCTGCAGTAATTAAATCAGCTGTTTTTTCCTTATGTAATGTTGTTAATTCATCTTCAGTTAAAATTTTATTTTCCATAGTGATATCAGTCATCTGACCTGCTACCATTCCCATGGGACCAGCATTATGAGCTAAGATTCTTACAACAGCCATACGTTTATCAGTGCTCAAATCTGACTTGGCGATCCAATAGAAGGCTTGAGTTAACAAGCCATCTCCAGCCAAAACAGCAGGTCCAACACCGAATTGCTTATGATTTGCCAATTTACCACGACGATAATCGCTATTGTCCATTTCAGGTAAATCATCATGAATTAATGAATAAGTGTGCACTAACTCGATTGCACCAGCAATGTCATAAAACTGTGAAAGCTTATCTAACTTGATACCGCTAGAATAAGCAACTGCTAAAAAGAGCATCGGACGAACTCTCTTACCACCGGCATCCAATGAATAAAGCATAGCATCTCTTAAAGTAGCTTGTTTTATTTCAGATTTCAATTTATCATCCAAAAACTTATTAAAATCAGGTAAGACTTGATCGCAAAAATCAGAGAACTTTTTTATTTCCATAATTATTTTTGATCCTTATCTTGATCTTGTTTGATATTAATTTCTTCGCCATCTTTGGTCATAACTTTTGTCACAGTTTCTTCAGCATCACTCAGAGTCTTTTCAAGTTCTTTGCTCAAAGTAACACCTGTTTTGAATTTTTCCATTGCCTCTTCTAGAGGAACGTTTCCCGCCTCAAGATTAGTTACAATTGCTTCTAAATCAGCAAGATTTTCTTCAAATGATTTCTTCTTTTCAGCCATTTCCGTCCTCACTTACTTCTTTGGTTATTAACTTGACGTTACCATTTTTAACTTTTAGGTCAACCTCTTGATCCACTTGATAATCAGTTACATTCTTTAATACTTTACCTGATTTACTAGTAGGAATGGCATAGCCACGACTCAAAGTTTTTAGTGGACTCAACGAATCCAATGTAGCAACCTCACTATTAAATACATTACGGTTTTTATTGATAATTTTATTCACATTATTGATCAAAATTTGATACAACCGATTAACTTGATTAGCATAACTATAAATTTGATCTCTAGGTGATGCTTGTACTAGTCGATTAGCATATTGGATCAATTCTGTTTTTGATCTATTTAATGAATTAGAAAAATTTTGACGCAATTTGTCTTGTAGATAATCAACTTTTTGCAAATACACTTCGTAGATTCGCTCTGGATGCTGCAAAAAGACGTTCTGAGCTAACGAATCAACCTTATCCTTATAATTGCCTATGATCTTTGTCTGTGCATTATATAGTCTCGTATTGAGATCTTGTAGATGTACTAAGACATCCCTCAAAACTGGTGTAGCTAATTCAGCGGCGGCCGTAGGAGTCGCAGCCCTTAAATCAGCGACTAAGTCAGCAATTGTCGTATCAGTTTCATGACCAACTGAACTGATTACCGGAATCTTACTTTGAACAATGGCTTGCGCAACCACTTCTTCATTGAATGGCCACAGATCTTCAATAGACCCACCACCACGTCCGATGATAATCGTGTCGTAATTTCCATCTTCATTGATTCGTTTTAATTGCTTAACAATTGTTGGTGCAGCTTCTTGACCTTGAACTTGAGCTGGATACAAAACTATTTGTACAATGGGATATCTTCTAGCAACAGTCGTCATAATATCATGAATAACCGCACCTGACTGACTAGTTACTACTGCTATTCGTTTAGGAAATTGTGGTATAGATTTTTTAGGTAAATCAAAAACACCTTGTGCTGCTAGCTTTTTCTTCAATTGCTCAAAAGCCAAGTACAAAGCTCCCAGTCCGTCTGGTTCCATTGATTCAACGTAAATTTGATAGGAACCACTAGGTTCATAAAGTGAAATTCGACCTTTGACGAGGACTTTCATTCCCTCTTCTGGCTGAAATTTAACTTTACTAAAATTTGATTTAAACATGATAGCTGAAATCTTAGCTTTATCATCTTTTAAAGAAAAATATTGATGGGCATTAGGACGCATTCTAAAATTAGAAATTTCTCCCATCAAATAAACGTGTCCCAAATAAGGGTCCACGTCAAATTTTCTTTTCAGATATTGAGTTAAAGCTGTTACAGTTAAATATTGCTCATTATCCATTTGCCCTGCCTTCGGCTAATTCAATCACTTGATCTACTAATGCAGTAATCGTCATTGGGCCAACCCCACCAGGTACTGGTGTGATCATTGAAACGTGATCTTTGACATCATCAAAATCAACGTCTCCACAAAGCTTGCCATTCTCATCGCGGTCCATTCCGACATCGATAACAATTGCCTGATCTTTGACATAATCTTTTTTAATAAATTTAGCTTGTCCAATGGCAACTACTAGCACATCAGCCTTACTTGTTATTTCTTTTAAGTTCTTAGTATGTGAATGTGTGATCGTTACAGTGGCATTACGATTCAACATCAAAGCAGCAGTAGGTTTACCTACAATATTACTACGTCCGACTATTACAACATTCTTACCATCAAGATCAACATTATAATAGTCCAACATCATTAAAATACCAGAAGCAGTAGCTGGTTTGGTTAGTGGTGTACCAATCCATAAGTTTCCAACACTAATTGGTGTAAAACCATCAACATCTTTAGCTGGACTAATGGCTTCGATAACTTTATCTTCATCGATATGATCTGGAACTGGTAATTGAACAATAAATCCATCAATAGCTGGATCATTATTTAATTCATTAATCTTACTCAACAACTCTTTTTCCGTAACGGTGGTATCGAAATGGATAAGTTGGAAGTCAATCCCTAATTTTTCAGCGCGACGTTTCTTATTACGAACATAAACAGCACTGGCACTGTTGTCACCAACTAAGATAACTGCCAAACCAGGAGTTACACCCTTTTCTTTTAAAACTTGAACGCGTTTTGTCATTGTCTCGTCTAATGATGTTGCTACTTTTTTACCTTCTAATAAATTCACACTAATCACCATAAAAAGGCTGGCAAAAAATCACCAGCCTTACCCTTCTACAAAATTAGATAAAATACCATTAATGAAGGACTTTGAGTCCTTGTCACCAAAATCGCCAGCCATTTCAATTGCTTCATCAATAGCTACTTTTCTGGGTACTTCTAAACTATTTTCCATTTCAAATAATCCCACACGTAAAATTGAGCGGTCAATTCTTGATAGACGCTGAACAGTCCACTTATTTTTTAAGTGTTCTGAAATTTTCTTGTCAAGATCATCTTGGTGTTCCACAACACCTGAAACTAGAAACGTCAAATAATCTGGCACTGCCTCGGATGTTAAATCGCATAATTGCATGGTAGAAGAAATAGCATCTTGAGGAGTATCCTGAGTCGTTTCGATAGAAAATAGTGATTGAACTGCGAGTTCTCTGATCTTATGTCTACTTATCACTAGTTTTATTCCTTTTTATCAGTTGTTACACGTTCTATTTCACCGCTATCTTTTTTAGCGATCAAACCTACAACATGCACATTAATTTCACTTAAGTCTAAATCGGTCATGAATTCAAGTTGTTCAATGGCTGATTTTTGGATCTCCAAGGATACTTTTGGAATTGATACGCCATATTCCAAATATACATAAACATCCGCAGATATTTGATCGTCATTGAACGACACATCAACGCCCTTACCATGATTGATTCTGCCAAAAAGTGAATCTATTCGACTAGAAATGGTGCCACGCATTTCGTAGACACCTTCAACTTGGTTCGTAGCAATCCCAAGAAGGATCTCAATAACTTGATGTGATATTTCAACATTACCGTTTATTTTTCCACTATCTTGTTGTAGAGAAACATATTTTTGTTCAGCCATAAACTTATCTCCATAATCAGTTATTAATTAGCACGTGAAATGTAAGTACCATCTTGAGTATTGATAGTTAGCATGTCGCCTTCATTAACGAAGAATGGTACTTGCACAACTAAGCCTGTTTCCATAGTAGCTGGTTTTGAACCACCTGATTGTGTATCACCCTTAATTGAAGCTTCAGTTTCAACAACCTTAAGATCAACAGTATTAGGTACATCAACACCAAGTGTTTCGCCATTATACATAACTACACTGACTTCCATGTTTTCTTTCAAATACTTCAACTCATCTCTAATTTCATCACCTGGTAATGAAAGTTGTTCATAAGTTGTAGTATCCATGAAGACGTAGTTATCACCTTCTGCATATAGATATTGCATCTTCTTATTTTCAATATTAGCTTTTTCAACCTTAGCAGTTGATCTGAATGTCATTTCTTGAACGGCACCAGTTCTTAAATTCTTTAACTTTGAACGAACAAAGGCACTACCCTTACCTGGTTTAACATGCTGAAATTCTACAACACGCCAGATACCATCTTTTACTTCAATTGTTAATCCATTTTTAAATTCATTTACTGAAATTGACATTTCTTTCTCCCTTGGTTCATAAATTTTGCCGATAAAACACTATACATTATCTTACCAATATTTCGGTGTTAATGGCAATATCTCATACTTATTATATAAAAAAAAGAGGAACATTGTCCTCTTTTTTTCTCAATATATTAGTATACTGAAACTTTTCTCTTGTCTCTGCCAAGTCTTTCGAACTTAACAACGCCATCTTTAAGTGCGAACAATGTATCATCATTTCCACGGCCAACATTAGCACCTGGGTGAATCTTTGTTCCACGTTGTCTATAAATAATTGCACCAGCAGTGATAGCTTGACCATCAGCACGCTTTGCACCTAGTCTACGACCAGCTGAGTTACGGCCATTAGTTGTTGATCCACCACCCTTATGGTGAGAGAAAAATTGTAAATTCATCTTAAGCATGAAATTTACCTCCTAATCAAGATCTATATTATTTTTTTGCACTTGAACTTCAATATTTTTAGAATAACTACCTTCAATATCTTTCAATATCCAAAATAAATTATCTAATAATAAGGCAGTGTCATGTGAAACTGCTTTATCAAATTGGCAGCCAAGATGACCACCATTAACTTCATCCATGACGACCTGAGGACTAGCCCCAGTAAGTTTTTCCAGATTGTTGATTGTGCCAATTGTTACTGCTGAAACAGCAGCACAAACTAAATCTTGACCATAAGGTCCCGAATCAGCATGTCCTTTAATCAAAAAGGAATCAATCTGTTTATCTGAATTCTGGTGAAAACTCGCTTTTATCATGATTAAGCCTTGATACTATCGATAAGTACCTTTGTATATGGTTGACGGTGACCTGTCTTTTTGTGTGAATGCTTCTTAGGTTTGTACTTGTAAGTAACAACTTTCTTTTCCTTACCTTGCTTTTCAACCTTACCAGAAACACTAGCGCCTTCAACTACTGGGCTACCAACTTTAACAGTCTTGCCATCAGAAACTAAGATTACATCATCAAATGTAACTGCGTCTCCTTCTTTGACATCAAGCTTTTCAACATAAATTGAAGCATTTTCTTCAACTTTATATTGCTTACCACCAGTTTTAATAATTGCGTACATAAACGTACACTCCCTTCTAAGACTCGCCAACTAGGTGCACTAAGCTTAAACCTATTTTTGAGCGGTTGTAGATGCAATAGTGATTGCAACTAATAAAATATAGCAAATTTCACATACTTTTTCAACTCTCTGCCACGATTTTTTTCTTCATTTTCCATTTGTCACTAAAACAAATATAGCCTAAACCAATAAAACTAAATAAATTGATCAATAAAGAAATTATAGCCAAAACGGTATAGTGAGCATGAATTTCAATGATATTTTTGTTTGGATCTGTCTGCAACAATAATGTGTGACACTTAGAACTAAAGATTTTAGGTTGTTCATTATTAACAGTTACTTTATAACCGGCGTAATTTTGAATCGGAATATCCATCTTTACAGCTTGGGGATTATAATATTGCAACCAATATTCATTTCCCTTCGTATTGAATTGTACTTGGCTACTGTGACCATCAATCAGGAAATGATTTTTACTCTCCAAAGCTTGATCGTGATAATTTACAACTAAACTTTTATAATCAATTTTTTGAGCAATTTCAATTTTATTGTGCGGATGTAGTTGATTTGCCTGACTGTATGTCAGATAACCAAAGCCACCAATGGTCAATAGTAGGATCAATAACTGTAAAATAACTGGTCCTTCTTGAAAAAGTAATAAAATTACCCTAGTCAAAACGACAATGGCAAAGAGATCTACAATTGTTATCAGAGCAAACATTAAACGACTTATATCAACCGGTAATTGTGGATGTGTAACTAATAAGGCTACTATGACAAAGCTCTCTAAAATCATAATCTTATAACTGAAAGAACTCTTTAAGAAAATCACGATCAAAACTAATCCCAATAAGATTATTAGAGTTAAAAAGAAATACCAATTATTTCTCGTTAAAAATTCCTTACTAAACCAGGCCCAATAGTCAAACCGTGAACGCTTTTGTTGCAACAATTTTTTAGTCCATTGATTCTCTAATAGTGGACCCCAATATCCAACAGTCAATATTCCAGTTGTCAATCCAGCTTTAATTAGGTTAAGTAAAGTTTTCCCCCAATACGACCAGTGGTGTGAAAGTCTTGAGAAAATCATCAATGGTAATATCGGTACTAAAGTCAAAATAATCGCGAGTGCCATATATGGACTGGTCCAAATAATCAACGTCAGCCCTAAAGTTAACGTCAGCCAATCTTGGAATTTACCATTAAAGATTTGAAATGCTCCATAATAAACCATTGGCAAGAAAATTAAGACTAGATAATTTTCGATTCTCTGCTCACTAAAAACCAGCATGAAGCGATTAAAAGATAATGTATAAATCACGGAAAACAGTAGAGCTTCCAAGGTATCGTTTGAAAACTTTTTCATATAGTAATAAGAACTTGTAAAGGTTAAATAAGTGACCAATGCAAAAATTAGTACAAAGCCAATAATGACGTTTTGATTCAAAAAGAGTAGTCCCGGCAGTATCGTTAACCACGGACTATAAAAGTTGATCAGGCTGCCTGTATGACCCCAATAATCAAAATTAATTGGAGAAATAAAAATATTAGACAGACTTTTAATATGCGCAATATTGAATATCAGTTCATTAGTTACTGATGCGTGTTTTAAAAATAATAATGTATAGAAAATAGTTAGTATTAGAAAAATAATTCCAACAATTATTCTTCTCCATGAACGACTCGACATAATTAGCCCCTTAAAAAATGACTTACCAAATAATTATACTAAAAAAGGACTGTGAAGACTCTATTCTTCACAATCCTTTTACAATATTCAGTTTTAATATATTGGCAATGTTGCCATGACTACATGTCCGATGACCAAAAAGAAAAATAGTGTGGCCAAAACCAATTTGCCTCTACTAAGTTTCAATCTTCTGATCAAGCTTGTTATCAGTATAAGAGCAATAATTAGCCCTACACCAATTAAAATCCCCATTAAATTACTAATAATCGCCTGTTGCGTTAAAAATGCTGCAACAACATCAATTAAAATGAAAGCAATTGTAATAACAAATGAAAACTTTCTTTTCAAATCGCCCACCTCTAAAATCCTAAGCACCGCAAAAAGATGCTCAAACTTAAGCACAACATCTACAGTATAAAATTGAGATATATTAATTGCAATATATTTTTTATAATACAAATCACAATATTTATTTATAAACTATAGTTTGTATGATTGCCAAGGTAAATCATCAGGACTCCGGCGGTTTATTACAGAGACACTTTTGAGGTCATCAGGATCTAATTCAAGAACTAGTCGATCAGTATCATAAACAGGCCATTCAAATTTAATTTCTTCGTCGTAAGGTTTGCCATTATTAATAAATTCCTTCAATAGTCGGAGTATGTGCAATTGATTTTTGCGATAGTCAATTTTTAGATCCGCAGTTGGTGTATTTAAATAACGTACAATCCCACCATGCTTCCCTTCATCAACTTTAGCGTAATTACAATAAACTTCCGCATCACTATTTTTAATCAATAAATCAGCTAATCTTCTTGCAGGCAAAGCGTACATTGCATTACCCAGCATTCGGATTAATTCAGCTTTAGAATAATTTTCACCCAGTAATTCTTGCTTCAACTGTTCAGCACTTTCACCAAATAAGTCTGGCAAAACATTCTGTTCAATCTGACTCGAATCCATATCCTCAAAAAAATTCAATTCATTATTACCAGCTGAAATAATTGTTTTAAAATTAGTCCTTTTAACACGTTGAATCAACTTATCTTGCCAATCGTTAGAAATTAAATCATTATCAATCACAGGACCAAACCAATTAGTTGCAAAATGACCTTGTAAAGCCGTCTTTTGAGCTAATTGCAATCCATCATCGGTTAAATTGAATAAATCCTTACTTGTTTTAATTTTATTAACTCGGCAAATGTTATCAATCACCTTTTGAGCCGTTTCTAAGTCACGTATTGTCTGTACACCACCAGAAAACATAATAACTTTTTTAATGCGATCCAACAGTTCAGAATTAGATGACATTAAAGCAGAAATTGACTTAGCTCCAGCAGACAAACCTATCAAATTAATATTATCAACATCGCCACCAAAACTACGTGCATTATCTATTACCCATTGAATTGCCATTAATTGATCGGACAAACCAACATTAGTATCACCGCCATCAACTTTTCCCCAACCAAATAAACCTAATCGATAATTAGGAACAACGTGTACTACTTCTTGATGATCCAACCAGGACATCTGTTTTTGATAATTTCCACCTGTAGTAAATCCACCGCCATAAAATTCAATGACAATTGGATAATGTCCATCGATATCTGGTGTACAAATATCTAAATTCAAACAATTTTCGCCAAAATCAATTTTATCCTCATTTTGTTCCAAAGCTTCATCTTGCATCGGTTGTGTACCATTATGCACAGCATATTGGAGTTTATTGATTTCTTGTTTACCAAATTTGGCAATTGAAAATTCTTCTGCTCGCTTGAATCTTCGGCCATAACCAAAAGGAATTCCCAGAAAATCCACATGCCGATGATCAGTAATTCCGTGGAAAGTACCAGTTGTTGTTTTTATAATTTTTTTCATCAAATAAACCCCCAGTAAACAAAATATCGGTTTAGTTAACATTCTAAACTAATAATATTAATGTACAAGAATTTCATGAAACCATTTTTACAAGAAAGTTATATAAATTTATTCATAATTTGCCTTGTTTAGTTAATAAAGCTTGTATATAATTTCAAGGATACGTTTTAAAGGGAGAGTAATTTATGGTATTAACAGATGCACAAAAACGTGCCAATGAAAAATGGCATAAGAATCATCGTGAACGTGCAAATTATATTGCTATGCGTTCATCCGCAAGAAGCTTTATTCGTAAAAAGTCTACTTTGGAGGACTTAAAAGAACTTCAAGATATCATTGAAGGTCGTAAAAAAGAGTTAGCACAATCCCTAAATAATCAATTTTAAAAAATGTATGCCTTTACATTTGAAAAGTACAAAAATTCTTTTCAAAATAAGACATTAATTTATCTTAATTTTATTTTTTCTGATATAATTTGGCTAAGGATAAGGTTAAAGGAAGTCTTGTCCTATAAGCGTTCTGTCCAGATGCTGATGACATAAAAAGCTGTGATTATTTCGGAGATGAAAATCATGAAATTGATAACTTGGATCAAATCATTATTAAAAGCCGAAAAAACTGAAGTTTCCACTCAAGATGGAGAGGTACTCTCTGAACTAGAAGCCGAAAACAAACCTTTCTTGTTTGGTAAGTAATGTCATTCAGTAAATTATTATTAGGGATGGTTCACTTATTATTAAGTGAACCTTTTATTTTGCTTTTTTTCGCATATTTAATCAAAATTACATTGACATCAAGTCATGACTTTCACTATAATAGTACGAGTGATGTCACAGTGGCTCAGTTGGATAGAGCAACGGTCTTCTAAACCGTAGGTCGTGAGTTCGAATCTCACCTGTGACATTTTTTATACGTTAAAAGCTGTTAGGTAAAATCCTAACGGCTTTTTTTATATTTAATTACCACTTTACCCATAATTTATAATAAAAAAATTCAAATTAATTATTGCAACTCAAATCACTTTTCTCTATAATAGTACAAGTGATGTCACAGTGGCTCAGTTGGATAGAGCAACGGTCTTCTAAACCGTAGGTCGTGAGTTCGAATCTCACCTGTGACATTTTTTTATACGTTAAAAGCCGTTAGGATAATCCTAACGGCTTTTTTTATGCTGGAACAACCATTACGTCAGTATCAACAATCCCGAACTGATGACGCATTTGCGCTTCAATTTCCTCCCCCAAACGGTAACTGTCTTTCACTTCCATATGGGCATCTACAGCAATTATCACATCCATTGTGACCATATTGCCACTATAATGGGCATTTATATCCTCTACTTTTTTAACTTGAGGATTATTCTCAATAGCTTTGCGAAATTGTGTTTCAGCTTTCGGATCAAAATAATCAGCTAGATTTAAACTGCTTTCTTTAAAAATCTTGATGCCGGCTACCAAAATAAAGATACCAACAATGATACTTGCCACACCATCGAGCCATGATACTTTAAACAACAAGGCACCACCAATAGCTACCATGGTTCCTAAACTCGTCAAAGCATCACTCAAACTATCTTGAGAAGCTGCCGTCAAAGCCGCGTTCTGTAATTTCAAACCAGCCAAACGATTCATCCACCACACAATTATCATTATTACCATTGCCACACCCGCTCCTAATAAGGTGATTGGTTGGGGTACTTCTTGAAATTCTGGATGCATTAAGCTTTTGAATCCACCATAAATAACATTCAATGAAATAGCAATCATAACTATTCCGGTAATCAGAGTAAAGACTGTTTCATAATGAAATCGTGTCAGTTGCAATCGTTGACCATTCTTTTGAATATCCTCTGGCAATGGCTGCCCCATCAAGTCATCATCATCAATATCCCGAGCAATAAAAATCCCTACTAGTAATAAGACGGCAGAAATAATTCCAGCTAAATTATTTAAAGCATCAGCCCGTAGAGTCTGTGAATGTCCGACCTCTGCTAAATAAAATTCAATCACAGAAATCGCTAAATAAGCTCCTACATTAAATAGCAAATGATGTTGAGCACTACGTAATTTATTCAGTTCTTGATGTTGAATCTTATGCCATTCTTTTGTTTCCTTCTCAAGATGCTGTTGTTTTTCTTGCATTATAAAATATTGCCTCACTAAATAAATACTTACTAGGCAATCCTAGCGCTTTAACTTTAGAATCACAAAAAAAAGAGACCTTTCAATGTTGAAAGGTCCCTCCTTATTTATCGTTGAGGATAGATTGCAACTTTCGTTGCTCATTTAATATATCATCTATCAACCAGAAATTCTCCATTTTAAAATTTCCGTAAAGAAATTGTATTATTAATTACGAATTTTGTAATAAATGATTCATATTAATCTAAAACTATGCATTCAACTTTAATAATTTATTCATAGCTTCTTCAATTGACTTACCGCATGCAGAAACCCGAGTGTTTTTCTTATCAAATACGGTAAACAATTGATGCTTAGTATCTAAAGTAACTTTATATCTCATATTGCTTACCTCCAATTATTTGAACACTAATTATACACTCATAAGCAGAAAATACAATTAAAGCGATTCAGAATCTATAATTATGCTTATCTTACTTAAAGAATAATTCTTTACATGCATTAGCAATAGCAATCTTAACGTGTTCAAATGTCAATCCACCTTGAATATAGATAATATAAGGTGCACGCATTGGTCCATCACAAGAAAATTCAATACTTGCCCCAGAAACAAAGGTTCCGGCCGCCATAACAACTTTATCCTCATAACCTGACATTTCACTAGGTACAGGCAAAACATTTGAATCAATTGGTGAGAATTTTTGAACCATTTCGGCAAATTTAACCATTTTATCTGGATCGTTGAATTCAATAGTCTGAATCAAATCTGTCCGGTCATCATTCCACTTAGGTGATACGTTCAAACCTAATTTTTCAAAAATACCTGCTTCAAAAATGGCACCCTTAATGGCATTACCAGTTACTCTTGGAGCTAAGAAGAAACCTTGGAACATCTCTGACAAACGACCAACTGTAGGACCTTCAGAAGCACCAATTCCGGGAGCTGTAAGGCAATAACTTGCTAATTCAACTAAATCCTTCTTACCGACGATATAGCCACCTACTTTGGCCAAACCACCACCAGCATTCTTGATTAATGAACCGGCCATAATATCAGCACCTACTTCAGTAGGTTCAACTGTTTCGGAAAATTCACCATAACAATTATCAACAAAGATAATCGCATCGGAAACGGTTTTAATTTGTTTGATAATCTCTGCAATTTCTTTAACTGTCAAACTCTTACGTACCGAATAACCACGAGATCTTTGAATAGCAATAACTTTAGGATTCTGTTCTTTGATCTTCTTCTTCATCAAATCAAAGTTAACCTTGTCGCCATCCATTTCAACGTAATCAAAACCAATCTTGTAATCGATCAAAGAACCCTTTTTGTTACCAGCAGTTCCAATAACTTCTTGCATTGTGTCATATGGTTCGCCTGTAACGTAAAGTAAATTATCTCCTGGACGAAGCATACCAAAAAGTGCCGTTGCCAAAGTATGTGTACCTGAAACAAATTGTGGACGTACTAAAGCTGCTTCAGTCTTGAAAACATCGCAATAGACATCTTCCAATTGGTCACGACCACGATCGTCATCCCCATAACCAGTCGTACCTAGCAAACTACTCTCATCAATGCTTTCTTTTCTAAAGGCTTCTAAGACTTTATTTTGATTATCCAAAACTTGCTCATCAATTTCAGCTAATTTTGGAGCAATCATCTCATCAGTTTCTTTGATAACCTCTTTTAATTTATCTGGAAATGCTGCGTTCCATTTAGTCATTGTGCCCTCCTACAAATTTTATGATATTTTTCTCGATTGTTTCTTGATAATTATTATCATCACTAATATTATACCAATCTACATCCATTTGATTACGGAAATATGTAAATTGACGCTTGGCAAAATGACGAGAATTTTTCTTGATTTCATCTAAGCAACTCTCTAAAGAGGCTTTCTGTTCAAAATAGGGAAATAGTTCTTTGTAACCGATAGCATTCTTAGCTTGGACAAACGTTTCACGATGATTAAAAACATATTCTGCTTCATCTAGTAGTCCCATTTCCACCATTTTATCAACTCGTTGATTTATTCGTTCATATAACTTAGGACGAACATCAGTCAAACCGACTAAATAAAAATCAGCCCATTTATTACCATTATTTTGATTGATTATTGATTTGCCAGTAGTACGTATTACTTCAATTGCTCGAATTAATCTTCGAGAATTTTCAATATCAATTTTTTGATAAGCAATCGGATCTTCCGATTTCAAAATTGCCTGCAACTTATTTACGCCATCGTCCTTTTCGATTTCAAGCAACTCTTGTCGTACTTTGTCATCTCCAGTAGAACTACCACCTAAATTAAGATTATTTATCAACGAACTCAAATAAAACCCAGTTCCTCCAACAACGAATGGAACCTTTCCCTGCTCGTTTAAATCTATAATTATTTTTTTGGCACGTTCTTGAAAATTTTTAACTGTATAACGTTGATCTGGATCACAAATATCAACCAAATGATGTGGTACAGCCTTTAATTCAGCTGGTGAATCCTTGGCAGTACCAATATCTAGATGACGATATATTTGCATCGAATCACCGGAAATTATTTCACTATGAAACTTTTGAGCCAATTTTAGCCCCAACGCACTTTTTCCCACTGCCGTTGGACCGACAATTGCTATAACTTTTTTCAAAAAATTACCCCACTTAATATAGTCTTTTATAGATATTTTAAAGGAAATAAGCCATAATGAGAACTAAAGACAGGAGGAATTATATTATGGCAAAAAATCAAAAACATTTTCGTTTTGTTAAAGGCTTTCTTGTTGGTTCATTAACAACAGCAACAGCCGTTTATGGTGCACTACATGCATTCAAGAAAAAGGTTATCGAACCTGAAAACGAAGAAAACGAACGAGTTGAAGAAAACCGCAGACGTGCAAATCGTAAGAGTCTTCAAGCACATCAAGGTTAATTAATTACTAAACAATAAAAAATGCTGTGTCAGAATTTTTTCTGCACAGCATTTTTTTATAGCTTAGTAGTTTTTTTAGTTTGACCTTCCCAATCGGAAAGGCGATCCTCTAACCACTTAACGTCAGTAAAGCCCCATTTTTTTGTTAACTTGATGGCAGCACGAACACAAATATTCTTACTATCTGCATATAAATATACAGGAAGATCTGGTCTCAATTCGCCCTCATTATATTTTAACTGCGTATAAGGAAGACTTCTAGCACCAAGGATATGTTTTGCATCGAATGCATTTTTTTCTCTCAAATCAACAATTTGAGCTTTTCTCATTGTTTTTTCAAAGGTTTTTTGATCAAGTGAGCCACCCATTTGTCTACCTTTATACCAATAATAAAGCCATGAGCCGACCCAATAGATGATAAATCCTATTACAATAACGTACAAAACTGCATTTAATACTTGCATTAACACAAACCCCTAACCAACTTTAATCAATGAAGCAGCACCGATAACACCTGCACCATTACCAAGACTAGCAAGTCTTAGTTCAGTTGAGTCCTTGATTGTAGCAAATTCATTCTTACGCATAGCTTTGTCTACTTTGTTTAGAAGGAATTCTCCAGCAGCAGAAACACCACCACCGATAACTACATATTTAGGATTCAAAGTATTAGCGATATTACCTAAAACAAATCCAAGTGAATCACAAACATAATCAGCAACGATCAATGCTAGATCATCATCTTTTTTAGCTAAATCGAAAACATCTTTAGCAGAAATATCTTGACCATCATCAAGCATAGCCTTCAATTCTGAATCTCCAGCATACTCTGAAGCACGATCTCTAGCGACACGAACGATACCAGTAGCAGAAGCGATTGTTTCCAAACAACCTCTCTTACCACATGTACACATGAAACCGTTAGGATCAACGGTAACGTGACCGATTTCACCTGCTGCACCATTAGCACCTTGTAATAATTGACCATTGGCGATGATACCACCACCAACACCAGTACCAAGTGTTACGAAGACAACATCTTTAGCATTATTACCAGCACCTTGCCATCTTTCACCAAGTGCTGCAACATTAGCATCATTTTCAATAGTTACAGGAAGACCTGTTCCCTTTTCAATGTCGCGAACTGGATAAACTTCGTTAGTCCAGTTAAGATTGTAGGCACCCTTGATTGTTCCTTTTTCATGATCGATAGTACCAGGTGAACCCAAACCAATTCCATCAAATTGATCAGCACTCATGCCGTACATATCAAGATGATGATTGATTGAATCAATAATATCAGGAATAATTAATTGTCCGTCAGATAGAATATTTGTTTCAATACTCCATTTTTGTTGAATCTCACCTTTTTCAGTAAGAATAGCAAATTTAATTGTTGTACCACCAAGGTCAACACCGATTAACTTTTTGTCTGTCACTTTGATCTGTCCTTTTCTTTCTCTTCTTCTATTCTATGCTCACGTTTTAAGACCAATTGAGCATTAATGAAGGTCTTTTTGTCGATCATTTGACTCTCATATAAACGCTTAACTTCAATAAACATAAGCTCTATATCCCACATTCTTTTACCAACGTGAACAAAAGTGCCATATCTTTTTAGAAGTTGTTGAACGTCATAAAGAGTTCTAAAACTCATCTCATCCATAAACTATCATACCTTTTGTATACATAAAGTAAGAAATTACGACTAAAACAACTAGAGATAATATTCTAAAAATCATCTTAGGACGTTGTATACCAGGCAAACCTAAGGTATATCCTAAGAACAATCCCCCAAGTGCACCACCAAGATGCCCCCAAATATTAATACTAGGCATTAATAAGTCCAAAAGTAAATTAACGACAATTAAGCCTAGAAAACTCTTACCAATTTCAGTCATAAATCTATTTTCACGATATATGAATCCCAAAGCTAAGAAAGCCGCAAAGAGACCAAAAATCGAAGTACTAGCACCCACTGAAATTGCATTATCACTTCCAAAAGCAAAACTTGCTAAATTACCAGTGATACCACTTAAAAGGTAAATTGTTAAAAAGCGCCAATGACCTATCATGGGCTCCAATATTTGACCAACATATAATAGTGTAAACCCATTCATGAAAATATGGAAGACACTTAAGTGTAAAAATATTGGTGTAATTAAACGCCACCAGTCACCAGTCTGAATACTTGCATTCGTCATGGCACCCATTGTCATCAAAGTATTGCTATTCTGTGAGCCTCCAGCTAGAACTTCAACCAGATAAACTCCGATAGTCAATACCAAGAGTGTCCATGTTACATATGCATTACTCTGTCGATTAAACATTTTGTTGATCCTTATCTGTCTTAGCTAAAATGATTTTATCTATTGGTTTATCTAATACATAAATCAGCCACTGTGCTTTTTCATAATATTGCTGTGAAGATGCTAAAGAGATAGTCTTAGTTGGATACTTAGCCAGATATCTATCAAAACATCCTGCACCAAATCCTAAACGATTATGCCTATCCTTAGAAAAGGCTAGACCTGGAACAATTAAAAGATCAGGAGGATCCATTAAATTATTTTCATAATTCTTTGGTTCACGAACACCAAAAGGACTCTCTTCGATTTCAGTATCTTTCGTATACTTAACAAAAGTCATTGAATGATCGGCAAAAGTCTTTGGAATATAAACTTCCTTGCCTATTTCCCAACACTGATTGATGATCGGGAACGTCGGAATTTCATCATTCATACTTAAAGTAATTCCAACACTTGGTGCATTTTGAAAATCTAAATCATTAAAAAGCTGAAAATAAATATTATTGATCTCTTTTTGTGCCTTGTCAGATTTCATAAAAGCACTAACCAGATCAATTTGCTTCTTTCTAAAGCTTACTTTATCCAACTAATCACTCCCAATCCTAGTAAAAAAAAACAACAGGAATTTTAACCTGTTGTTTATTTTGTTTCACGATGCAATGTAACAGTACGTTCGCGTGGACAATACTTCTTAAGTTCAAGGCGATCAGGGTTGTTACGTTTGCTCTTGTTTGTTAGATATGTACGTTCATGACATGAAGTACATTCCATTGTTATGTTTACTCTCATCTTTGGAACATCCTTTCATAAATACTTAACTAAATTCAACTAATTAAATATATCATTTTTTACGGTATTTTAAAAGGTCAAATCAGGATTTATTTCTGTCCTGTCATCTTATAGTAATCCGTATATATCTGTTTTGCAAGTAATTGTGGGTATGATCCACTTTCACTAGTTAAATTAGGGAACACAATAGCCATCGCAATATTAGGATCACTATAAGGTCCAAAACTAACTAAACTAGTAGTAATTGTTTCAGGAGGATCACTGCTTGGATTATCAGGGTCATAGTAGAATGACTGAGCAGTACCAGTCTTAGCGGCTACAGCTGGCTTAATATTGGCCAAACGAGTAGCAGTAGTCCAGTAACCACTACCGTGAACAGCGGCATACATACCTCTCTTAACAACGTCTAATTCATCATTAGTGAATCCAACTTTGTTCAAGACCTTAGGTTGTGTAACTGAAGTCAAGGCACCTTTAGTACCATCATCTTTAGTCTTTTGAATCGATTGTACAATATATGGTTTCATTCTATAGCCACCATTAGCAATAGTTGAAATATATTGAGCCATTTCAATTAAAGTATAGGCGTCATAGTTTCCATAAGACAAATCCAGTGCAGAACCAGTCTTCAATTCACCAGAACTATTAAGTGTAGCACCTTCGATACCCTTTGTTTCACCGGAAATATCAATACCAGTCTTCACACCTAATCCAAATTGATTGAAATAACCTCTCAATTTAGAAAAGATATCTGAATCCATTTTAATATAAGTATTTGCTGTATATTTAGCATTAGCTTCCTTCATTGCCAAAGCCATCATGTACTCATTAGATGAGAACTGAAGGGCTTGTACAGCACTCAAGCTACTGAAGGTACCAATTGGGTAAACAGACTTCTTAACTGGAGTACCAGGCAAGTAAATTGGTTCATCGGCCAAAGTATTGTTAGATGGTGAAATAACTCCATCCATCATGGCACCTAAAACAGTTGCACCCTTAACGGCAGAACCCATTACGAAGGTACGATTGATAACACCTAAGGCATCTTCACTAGTTTTACCAGTCTTAGGATTATTGTGAACCCCGGCCATAGCCAAGATAGCTCCGGTCTTAGGATTCATAGCAACAACATAAGCACCATCAGAGTATTGTGTAATACCAGCAGACTTAGCGGCACTGTATTGCGTATTTAAAGCATCTTGTACTTTCTTTTGGAAAGATGAATCAATAGTCAAATTAAGGTTTCCACCCTTTTGACCTTTGTAAACAACTTTACTCTTCTTAATCTGGTTATTAGAACCCACTTGTACTTCACGTTTACTCTTAGTACCAGAAAGAATTGATTCATAACTCTTTTCCAAATAACTCGTACCAACACGGTCATTACGAGAATAACCAGATGCCAACATAGTATTTAATTCATCATCAGGAATACCTTGTTGTTCTGTAGAAACTCCACCGATAATACTTTCGATAGATGTCCCTTGTGGATAATCACGTTCCCAGTTACTACCAATACTAATTCCAGGCAACTCTGTTAAATGTTCACTAACTTCAGCGATCTCTTTAGCGGTTAAATTCTTATCCTTCAAAAAGACTGTAGAAAGTGAATAAGCTGAACTCATTTTCTTAAATAAAGTGGCCCTTTGAAGGTCTTTATCATTCAAATGAATACCTTGTTGTTCAACATATTTAACTTCATTTGCATAAATTTTAGTAGATGTTAAGGCGTCTCCACTTGAATTAACACGATATGATTTAGGCATCTGCTTAATAACTTTAGCTGATTTACCTGGTGCTGACAGAATATAATCAGCCTTATCACGGTTAGTTAAATTAGTTTTCTCAACGGTTAAATATTTAGTCAATCTGTTAACGATTTGATAGATATCTGTCGACTTAACGCTACCACTCTTTGTGTATGTAATAGCGTTTTGTGTTGAATTACCTACCAATAGTCTACCTTTAGAATCATAGATCATTCCACGAGGTACACTGCCTGTCATTACTGTCTTGTCTGTTCGGTTAACTTCAGCTTGAAATTTACCACCATAAACGATTTGTAAATATGCAAGTTGTCCAACTAACATGGCAAATAGAACAAAGACAATAAAAAAAAGCAGGTTTAGACGAAATGGAATAGTAGACTTCGCTTGACTACCTGTTCTTTTCTTTAATATATCAAGTATTCTTCTCATATTATCCTTCAAAAAAGCGAATAGTTATTCATTAGATTTAAAAATGTAATTGGGTCCATCTAGTTTAGGATCATATTCAACCAACAGATCATATCTAGCAAAAAACCAAGTATCACTATCGGTAATAAAATATGTAATTCCATCAACTACAGTGCTAGACTCCGGATCAATTGGTTTTTCTTTTCGCATAGCAATTGAAAAACCATCATGAACCATTGTCTTACCATATACTTTACCATAGAAATGGATTCCATCCCCAGGAACCAAATCAAGTTCCTCACGGAACCATTTAGAAGCTTCATCAGTTATTTCAATTTTCATTATTGTCACCTCAATATTTTATAAGGTAAACATAACAGAAAACGTCTTCACTAAGCAACTTCTACGGACTTAACAGTCAAATCATAACTGCCAACAGGTGTCTCAACAGTAACAACGTCACCTGTATGCTTACCTAACAAAGCTTTAGCAATCGGTGAGTCATTTGAAATTTTACCACTATCAGGATCTGATTCAGCAGCACCAACAATCGTGTAAACATCAGGTTCTTCACCGTCTTCTTGAACGGTAACCTTTTTACCAATAGAAATTTCATCACTAGCAACTTCATCAGTATCAATGACATTAGCGTATTGTAGCATTTCAATAATTTGTGAAATACGTGATTCAACAACACTTTGTTCATCTTTAGCAGAAGTATACTCAGAATTTTCAGATAAATCACCAAAACTTCTAGCAATCTTAATTCTGTTGATTACTTCTGGACGTTTAACCTTCTTTAAATTTTCCAATTCTTCTTCGAGCTTTTTCTTACCTTCAGCTGTCATAGGGTAACTTTTATCTGCCATTTTATAACTTCCTCATTTCTAAAAAATCATTTATTAATATTCTAATTTTAAAATGTCATCTAATCAACCATGATTAGATGACATTTCTTAATTCACTATAAATACTACTGGTTAAGAGCAGCTACTTTCTTCTCATGTTCTGCAAGTGTACGTGAATAATATACCTTACCACTCTTCAAATCTGCAACAAAGTAGAGATAATTTTGATCTCTGTCAGTTGGATTCAAGACGGATTCTATTGATTGAATACTTGGAGTATTGAATGGTCCAGGACCATAACCGGTATTCTTGTACAAATTATATGGTGATTTTACTCTAACATCCTTATACGTAAGTTTAGTCTTATGTGTATTCAAAGCGTACATAACAGAAATATCAGATTGTATAGGCATGTCAACATCTAAACGGTTAAGGAAGACACCAGCAATCTTTCCACGATCTGCCTTTGTAACACCTTCACGTTCAACCAATGATGCTAAGGTTAGAACTTCTTGAACAGAATAGCCCTTCTCTTTAATTGTTGAGAAGTATGGCTGTAGCATATCATTATCCTTTTCAACCATTTGACCAACTAATTGTTTCAAACTCAATCCTTTGTAAACACTGTATGTAGCTGGGAACAAATAACCTTCAAGATGATATCTAACATTCTTTCTGGACATTGTTGAATTTAGCAATTGTGGGTATTTCTTTTGTAGTTGTTTCATGAATTTTTCATTCTTCATCAACTTTAAGAAATCCTTTTTCGTAAAGCTAGTACTCTTTTGAATTTGATCACCAATCTGATCGATTGTAACACCTTCACGAACTAACACAGTATCTTTAGCCGTTCCAGTTGGTTGAGCACTTCCACCCTTTTGCAATTGCTTAACAATAGAATTCATATCCATTGATTGCTTGAAAGTATAATATCCAGCTTGAAAATCATTATAGTTCTGGGCCTTTATATAGAAATTAAAGACTGTCGCACTCTTGATGATTTTGTCCTTTTCAAGTGTTTTGGCAATTTCTTTACTTGATGAACCAACAGGAATATTAACGACAATATCATCTTTACTATTCGCATTGTATGGTTGCAATGAACTGTTTACATAATTGAAGCCAATAATAGCAACAACAACCGCCAAAACAGCAATCACGCCAACAATCCAATAGGCAATATGATTAGCTACAGATCGTTCCTCAGCGCGAGTTTTCATTTTATCAGTTGATTCTTGCTTTAATGCTTCTTTTTTTTCGTCCTTCTGGCTCAAGACACAGCCTCCCGAGTTAATTTATTAGAATTATACCATTAGTTTTGGAATAATTATCTAATTTCCACATTAAATTTTTCAACCAAACTATCTTTAACTAATGAAAATGCCTTTTCAACTTCTTCATCAGTCAAGGTATCATTTGGATTCAAAAACTCTAGATGATAAGCCAATGACTTATAGTTTGTCTTAATATTCTTGCCCTCATAAACATCAAAAATCGTTACATTATTCAAATACTTGCCACCATTTTCATAGATGTCTGAAATAATTTGGGCATTTTCAACATCGCTCTTAACTAGAATAGCTAAATCACGACTAACACTTGGATATTTTGGAGCGCTTTGAGATTTAATACTCTTCTCGTTTAGTTCAAAGAGAGCATCAATATTCAATTCGAAAACAAATGTTTCATCAACATTATGATCCTTTTGATACTTAGGATGTAATTTACCAATCAAGCCTACTACTTGACCGTTAGCCAAAATCTTGGCAGTTTGACCTGGATGCATATTTGCATAGTCGGCCGTAGCTTCATACTCAAATTTAGCATCAGCATTAGTAAATGATAATACTTCGTCAACAATCCCTTTGAGATAATAGAAATCAATTTTTTGAGATTTAGTATTCCATGAATCACTTATCACATTGCCACTGATAGCACCAGAGAGATATTCAATTTCATTAGGACGGGTTTGACCCTTTGGACGTGCAAAAATACGAGCTTGTTCAAAAATACTTAAATCATTATTATTTCTAGCTTGATTGTATGCAATGTTACGAACTAATCCTGGAATTAAACTATTTCTCAAATATTCATGATCTTCAGTCATTGGATGCAATAACTTAGTATATTCAGTGTTCAACGTATTAAAGTCGTCAACTTCTTTTTTACTTAACAATGAAAAGTTGATAACTTCATCCATTCCCTCACCGAGTAAAACATCACGTAATTTATTACTGAATTCACGTTTTTGACTGTAACCACCACGTGTTTCCATACCAGCAGGCAAAGTGTTAGGTAAATTTTCATATCCGTAAATACGGTTAACTTCTTCCACAAGATCGGCTTCAATCGCCATATCCCAACGACGAGTTGGAATAGTGACAGTGATCTTGTCGCCATCAACTTTTACGCTAAAGCCTAAACGATCCAAAATACCCACCATTTCATCGGTCGATAGTTCTAAGCCCATCAGGTGGTTGATGTGAGAAACACTACCTTCAATAACAGTTGGTTTAGCTTCTGTATAATTACCAACAATTTCCTTTGAAATCTCTTTAGCACCACTAATTTCATCAACCAATTGTGTGGCACGAACTAAAGCTTCAGAAACAATACCATTGTCAACGCCCTTTTCGAAACGATTTGAAGCATCATCGCGTAGGTCGTGTCTTTGTGCTGTCTTACGAACACTGGCTCCATCAAATACACCAGCCTCTAGTAAGATATTCTTAGAATTCTCATCTACTTGAGCAACTGTACCATTAACAATCCCAGCAACTCCAAGAATATCTTCACCAGATGCAATAATCAGATCATTATGATTTAAGACCTTATCCTCATCAGCCAATTTTAATTTGTCACCATCTTGAGCCTTTTTAATGACCAATTTCTTTTCAACTAGTTTATCCAAATCATAAGCTTGAATTGGTTGACCATATTCGATCATAACGTAGTTAGCAGCATCAATTACACTGTTGACTGGACGAATACCTTGATTCCAGAGTCTTCTTTGCATCCAAAGTGGACTCTTACCAACTTTAACATCCTTCAATTCACGTAATAAGTAATCAGGCACTAAAGATTTTTCTTCAACTTCTACATCAACTTCATTTAAATCTTTGATTTTATCAGCATTTAATTCTGGTTTTTTGAAATTAGGCTTTTCATCATAAGTAGCACCAATTTCCCATGCTGCACCACGCATACCCAAAGTATCAGCACGGTTAGGTGTGATATCGATATCAACCATTTTGTCCTTCAAACCTAACAGATCATACACAGCAGTACCTGGTTTTTGTGGTTCATCGAAAACATAAATACCATTTTCAAATTCTTCAGGCATATATTTAGCAGGCACACCAACTTCATCCAAACCACAGATCATTCCATTTGACTCTTGACCACGTAATTTACCACGCTTAATTCTGACGCCATCTGGTAAATGAGCACCATGTGTAGCTACAATTACATATTGGTCCGCAGCCACATTAGGAGCACCACAAACGATTTGGACATCCTCATCTTCACCAATATCAACCATGCAAACTTTTAAGTGATCTGAATCAGGGTGTGGTTTAACACTTGTAACATGACCTACAACCAAACCTGTTAATTCTGTTCCCAATTCAACAGGACTTGATTCGATACCAGTTAGAGAAATTTTATTAGCCATTTCTTCAACAGTATGTGTGACAGGAATATATTCTTTTAACCAATTAACAGAAATTTTCATTATCTTAATTTACTCCTTTGAATTGTTCTAGGAATCTAACATCATTTAGATAAAAATCACGAATATCGTTGATTCCGTATTTAAGCATGGCAAAACGTTCAGGTCCAAGACCAAAAGCCATACCACTGTATTCGTTAGGATCAATCCCTGACATCTTCAAAACATTAGGATGTGTCAAACCGGCACCTAAAACTTCGATCCAACCAGTATACTTACAAATACGACAGCCTTTACCATCACAATTGAAACACGAAACATCGACTTCAACTGATGGTTCGGTAAATGGGAAGTAACTTGGACGGAAACGAATTTCACGCTGTGCACCAAAGACATGACGACACAAAGCTTCCAAAGTACCCTTTAAATCAGCCATACTGATATTCTTATCAACAACTAAACCTTCGATTTGATGGAATTGATGTGAATGAGTAGCGTCATCATCATCACGGCGATAAACCACACCTGGTGAGATCATCTTCAAAGGACCCTTAGTAAAATCATGAGCTTCCATGTCACGACCTTCTTGAGCTGAAGTCTGAGTTCTCATCAATAATTCATCTGACAAATAGAATGTATCTTGCATATCACGAGCAGGATGATCCTTAGGAATATTTAATCTTTCAAAATTATAGTGATCTTCTTCAACTTCATAACCTGGAGCAACTTCATAGCCTAAACCGATGAAAAATTGTTCGATGTCTTCAATTGTTTGATTCAAAATATGTTTAGTTCCCTGAATTTGTTTAGCGGCTGGCAAAGTAACATCAATTTTTTCTTCTTCAAGTTGATGTGCTACCAATTTTTCATTCAACTCAGTCATTTTTTCTTCAATAGCTTGTTGGATATCTTTCTTAACATTATTAGCTAAAGTACCAATTTCAGGACGTTGCTCAGCTGGAACGTCTTTCATTCCACGTAGGGCTTTAGTAATTGGACCTTTCTTTCCTAATAAGTTAACTCTTAGATCATTTAATTCTTGAAGTCTTTGGGCACGCTTAGCCTCATCGATACCATTTTCTCTTAAGCTTTTGAGCTTATCATCTAATGACATAGTTTTCCTCCTGCATTACTTTTTTATTGTTATCTTCAAATGTTTGCAATCTCTTTAACGAACTTTCTGCATAAAAAAAGTCCTCATCCCAAATAAGGGACGAGGACTCGCGGTACCACCCTAGTTCATGTTTAATACATGCACTCAAAGGTTATATAGTAACCAACTTATAAACTCAGAAAGTGAATTCACTCTTTCATTCATCAAGTCTTCTCAGTCAACGACTCTTCCTGTTATGAAATCCCGAGTTACTACTTTTCATCAAAGTTTAAACTATTTTCATATGACTAATTATACAAAAACCAAAAAGTTTCGCAAGTTTTTAAAGTGTTTGTAGTCCGTACATCAATACCCCAGCTGCTACAGCCACATTTAGTGATTCAGCTTTTCCTAAAATTGGAATATAAATATTTTCGTCACAAGCATTGAGGACATCTTGTGTCACACCATGAGCTTCGTTACCCATAATTAAAGCATAGTTATCAAGCTTTTCTAATTCGTTGTAAGGTTTAGCTTGCTCATTAACTTCAGAACCATAGATTGTTAATTCTGATTCTTTAGCCATATCGATAGCCTTATGAATATCCATACGATAGATTGGTAAATGGAATTGACTACCTTGCATCGAGCGTTGAACTTTTGGTTGATAAAAATCGGCCGAGTCCAAGCTAGTAATAACGCCATCATATCCGGCAGCATCAGCAGTTCTAACAATAGTTCCTACATTACCAGGATCTTGAACATCGTCTAACATAACCCATTTTCCGGTAATAGCTGACAATGATTCTGTATTATTTACTTTAAGAATAGCAAAGATTCCCTGTGGAGTCTTTGTCTCAGATAATTCTTTAGCTACTTCTTCTGAAACAGTCACAGCGATATCGTGGTATTTCTTAACCAAGCGATCCTCAGCATACTTCTCAGTAACTAATACTTGAACAAAATCTTGTTCATATTCATCGGCTTCACGTACTAAGTGAAAACCTTCTACCATGTAAGTTCCTGTTTTTCTAATGTACTTTGTTGATGCTAATTTCTTTAATTGCTTAATTTCATCATTTTTCTTAGATTCAATATATTTCATATGTGTCTCATCCCTCTTGTTCTATAATATAAATATTAACACATAAGATGATGTGAGGTGATTAGTTGTGAAACATCTTTCTATTAATGTTGATGGTTTAGTACAGGGCGTGGGTTTTCGATACTCAACTTTGCAAGTTGCAGTTGAATTGGGCGTAACTGGAACTGTCCGAAATGAAATCGACGGTTCCGTGTCCATTGAAGCTGAAGCACCCCAAAAAGAACTCTACGTTTTTTTAAATCGTGTTAAATCTTCGCCATCACCCTTTGGAAAAGTCAGAAAATTGGACTATACTTTTTCTGACGACTTACAACATTACAAAGAATTTACTGTGATTGGTTGAAACGTCAAATGAGTTAACGTATATTACAGTATATACGACTAAAAGGGTGGTTTATTAATTGAATAAAAAATACGTCAAATATCTATCAGTACTTTCGTTAGTTTTAGTACTGACACTAGTTTTGACGGGGTGTGCGCAGCAAACAGCTGCAAATTTACATGCCCCTACTAGTGGGCCCTACGGAATTGTTTACAAATGGATTGGAACTCCATTCCAAAAGTTAATCCTAAAGACGGCTCAAACTATTGGTGGTAAAAATGCCTACGCATGGGGTATTGTTATTATTTCCTTTATCGTTCGTCTAGTATTGGTTCCTCTATCATTGAATCAACAATACAAGTCAACGACTCAACAGGAAAAAATGCGTGCCGTACAACCACAGTTGAAGATGATTCAAGCTGCACAAAAGAAAGCTAAAGATCCAGCTGCACAACAAAAAATTAGTGCTTTAATGATGGATGTTTATAAAAAGAATAATCTTAGCTTGACTGGAGGTATGGGTTGTTTACCATTATTGCTACAAATGCCTATTTTGATGGGTATTTATCAGGCCGTACAATATTCTAAAGAAATTGCTTCTGCTACCTTCTTAAATATTCCACTTGGTAAACCAAGTATCGTCATTGCCATTATTGCAACTTTGTTCTATGTCATTCAAAGTTGGATGTCATTACAAATCGTTCCACCAGAACAAAGAAAACAAATGCAAACAATGATGATGGTCAGTCCATTGATGACTTTCTTCTTCTCAATCTTCCTATCTGCCGCACTTGCTCTTTACTTCTTGGTTGGTGGTGTTGTTATCGTTATCCAGCAATTGATTACTAACTACATCGTAACTCCAAGAATTAGAAAACAAACCGATGCTGATTTAGCTAAGCATCCGGTTAAAGTCGTGGTTACTCAAGAAATGCTTGATAGTATCTTAAACGGTGGGGCTGCTCCTAGTTCCCCTGCTGGTAGTGCTCAACAAGCTGAAGAAAAAGAGCTTCACAAGAACATCCGTGAATTAAACAAGGGTAAACAAAATCGTAACAAAAAATAATCAAAAAAGAGGTTGTAAATTCTAATGAATTTACAACCTCTTTTTTTACTCTATAGATTTGGTTTAGCATGCATTACTGTCCCATTTGGATAAACCGTCCAATCATCACCAGATGATCCGTCACTATCACTTGAATGAATCCAATAAACAGATTGACCATTACTATCAGTATATGTCTTAGCTGTACCGCCATTTTGATCAACGATCACAGCATATTTCTTATCAGTATTACCATCATGACTTTTAACCATATTAATCGCCTGATCAGAACTAACAGTTCCAACTGATGAAGAGTCATTATTATTGTTAGTCTTATTATCAGTACTATTGCTACTATCAGTATTTGTATTTGTTGAATCATTAACATTCGTATCCGTAGTATTAGCATTAGTATTGGTATCAGTACTGTTTTTCTTAGAATCTTCGGTTTCAGAACTAGTTGATTTCGTTACTCGTTTAGCTTCCTTAGCTGCTTTAGTAGCCTGCTTATATGAATTTTCCAAACTACTATTAGTCAAATTAGATGAACGAGAACTTAACTTGGCTGTTTCACTATAAGCCAACTCATTATCCTCATTTTTATAAACAAATAAACCTACTGTCTGAAATTCACTCAATTCAACATCTTCAAATAAATTCTTTACTGTCTTAGTACTATTAGAACTAATAGTACTATCACCATCTTTATCAGCTCTCACTTTGTCGCTTTTCGTATGCAATAAGATAAAATCAGAATTGATAAAACTTATATTTTTATTAGTACGATTAATAATTTTCAAATTCACTGATACTGGATCTTGACTACTTCTAGTGAATAAAAACGTTAATTCATTTTTTTCTGATTGAGATAAGCTCGTGTAGTCTACTGTTTTTTCTGTAGTTTCCGTGGCCCTGACGTTAGAAGTTGATTTATCCGCATCGGCCTTATTTGCACAACCGGCACTAATTAGTAGTAAACACATTACGCCAATTAACAGTGCTTTCTTACTCAAAATATCTTCCTCCCCTTGGAATTGTATCTTAATAATATACTTTTGACTTGAACTTTGGAAATAACCTGCAACATAAAAAGGCACCTACCAGAGATATATTTCTCTAGTAGATGTCTATTCATTTATAATTATTCACCTTTAGACGTTTCATCCTCAACAGGAGTTTCCTGGATAAGTGGCAATTCAATCTTGAAAACTGTTCCTGAACCGACAACACTTTCTACTTCCAAACTACCATGATAGATTTCAATCAATCTTTTGGCGATAGAAAGCCCTAATCCGTTTCCTCCGCGTTTTCTAGAGCGAGCCTTGTCAACTCTATAGAATCTGTTAAAAATACGTTTAAGGTCTTTTTTTGCGATTCCTAAGCCATAATCTTGAACTACAACTTCCAGCAAAGCTGAATTAGTCGAAGCTGCAAAATTTATTTCTTTTCGATCAGCGGAATATTTGAAGGCATTATCCAGTAAGATGACCAACACTTGTTCCAAGTGATTACGATAAATTTTAACTTTGCTACCCTCACGAATATCGTCATCAAAATTAATAACAAAATCGGGATGCAACATTTTAAAATCATTATAAACTTGGGTAAATAATGGTTTGACTTCTGTTGTTTGCTCCAAATAGGCACTATCGATTTGTTCAACTCTAGTTAAATCAAGCATCTCTTGAATTAAGGACTGCATACGTTTCAATTCTTGTAATGAAGAATTAATTGAGTCATTCAAAACTTGAGGATCATCTTTTCCCCAACGTTGTAACATACTCAAATGTCCCTCCAAAACAGCCACTGGTGTTCTCAATTCATGCGAAACATCCTCCACGAATTCCTTTTGTTGATTCGTGTAAGCTTGCATTCGATCTAACATTTTATTGATATTGACTGTTAAATCGTAAATTTCATCATTTCTCTTACGTAACTTAATTCTAGAATCAGAATCAGGCTTTTTATTTAAATCATCGATAGTCTTATTGATTCGCTTCAAGTCGTTCAAAACCATCGTTACCGCAAAATAGCTCAAAAGAACACCAATAACGAAAACGATGACGCCACCGATCAACAATTTATTTGTAAAAGAATGAATCTCATTTACGGATGCAACATTTTGGACAGTCCGCATAGCTAAAACGCCTACAAAAATATAAGCCATTAAAATAACTATTGAAATCAATGCTGTCCACTTGAATCTAATGGAAATTCTCATCGTCTCATCACATATCCTTTACCACGAACGGTTGAAATATAACTTGGTGCACCTGAACGATCAATTTTATTACGTAGATATTTAATATAAACATCTACAACGTTAGTCTCAGTTGAAGAACCTGTTCCCCAAACGCGCTCTAATAAGTCATCACGACTCAAAACGGTTCCAACGTTTTCCATCAAAACACTCAACAAATCATATTCACGACGTGTTAAATCAATTACTTCACCATTACGCTTCAAGGTTTGTGTTGTCTTATCAATTACCAAATTCTTATACTTAAGAACTTGATCATTGTTTCTAGTTACATCGATGTCTAAATCGATACGTCTTAACAAAGCACGAATTCTTGCAAGCAATTCCTCAATAGTGAAAGGCTTAACAATATAATCATCAGCACCATGATCTAATCCTGATACACGATCAATAATTGAATCTCTTGCTGTCATCATAATAATTGGTGTGTTCTTTTCTTGACGGACACGACGACAAACTTCAATACCATTTAATTCAGGCAACATTAGATCCAATAAAATCAAATCCCAGTCTTCAGACAATGCCGCTTCAAGGCCAGTTCTACCATCACGTTCAACAGTTACTTCATAGTTTTCATGTTGAAGTTCGAGTTGAACGAATTTTGCCATGTTCTCTTCGTCTTCAATAACAAGTATTTTAGCCATATATTTCTCCCATACATAAATATTAAATTGTCTTTAATTATAGCTTAATCATTAATTTGAATATGCCAGATTCTTGGCAATGCACTAATGATTTTAACATATAGCAAAAATTAAAAGAAGACAAGCTTTTATTTTTATTTTTTTGGAAAAATAAAAAAGAGACAATAATTCGTCTCAATTTTAATAATTTAATTTACTATTCATAGAAATATAAATAGTGAAAACAAATTAGAATTGTAGATTTACTAATGAGATTTCAAAACAACATTATTTGCTAATTTATCAACTAACGATAATTGTTTAGTTTCTATTTCTTTTTGACACAAAATTCTCTCCCTTTAAAAATTCATATTTTCAAAGTACAAATAAGTATTCAAATCCTAACAAATTCAGTTTTTTTAATAAAAAAGCCTTAGACAATTAATCGCTATTCATACAACGATTATGTCTAAGGACATTTTTATATTAAATTAATTATTGTTCTTCATACCATGTGTAATGGAATACACCTGGTTTGTCATTTCTCTCATAAGTATGAGCACCGAAGTAATCTCTTTGAGCTTGAATTAAGTTTGCAGGAAGAACTTCTGAACGATATTGATCGTAGTATGAAATTGCAGCCATGAAACCTGAAACAGGAATTCCTGCTTGAACAGCAAAACTTACAACGTCACGAACGTCTGATTGATATTCTTCAACGATACCCTTGAAGTAATCGTCCAACAATAAATTATCTAATTTTGGTTCTTTATCGTAAGCATCTGTAATCTTTTGTAGGAATTGTGCACGAATGATACAACCAGCACGCCAAATTTGAGCAATCTTACCATATTGTAGATCCCAATCATAATGATCTGAAGCAGCTTTCATTTGGGCAAATCCTTGAGCATAACTGATCAACTTACTGAAGTACAAAGCCTTACGGATCTTTTCAACCAATTCGTCCATATCTTTAACGATTGGCTTTGTAGCAGGTGCAGGAAGAACCTTACTTGCCTTAACACGTTCATCTTTGTATGCAGAAACGTAACGTGAATAAACTGATTCAGTGATCAATGATTGTGGAACACCTAATTCTAGAGCACTTTGTGAACTCCACTTACCAGTACCTTTGTTACCAGCCTTATCCATGATCTTGTTGACGATGTAGTCATCTGAGCCTTCATCATCTTTTCTAGTTAAAATTTGTGATGTGATATCGATCAAGTAACTTGAAAGTTCACCCTTGTTCCAGTCTTGGAAGACTTCAGCAATCTTATTAACATCATTGTTAAATAAGTGCTTCAACAAGTTATAACTTTCTGAGATCAATTCCATATCGCCATATTCGATACCATTATGAACCATCTTTACATAATGACCAGCACCATTAGGTCCGATATATGTAACACATGGAGCACCATCTTCGTCGGCTTTAGCTGAAATTTGTTCCAAAATAGGAGCAACTAAATCATAAGCTTCTTTTTGACCACCGGGCATCAATGAAGGTCCTTGAAGAGCACCTAACTCACCACCGGAAACACCCATTCCGATAAAGTTGATTCCTGATTTATCCAAAAGTTCATTACGTTTCATAGTATCTTCGAAGAATGTATTACCACCATCGATCAATACATCACCTTTGTCTAATAAAGGCAATAATTGATTGATAACAGCATCAGTACCGGCACCAGCCTTAACCATCATCAAAATACGACGAGGCTTTTCTAGTGAATTTACAAAGTCCTCAATTGTATAACTTGGTACCAATTTCTTTTCAGGATGTTCCTCAACAACTGCTTTTGTCTTTGAACCAGTACGGTTGTAGATAGCAACTTCATATCCGCGGCTCTCAATGTTAAGGGCAAGATTTTTACCCATAACAGCCATACCAATAACACCAATTTGTGGTTTTGCCATTATAATAATTACCTCCGATTTTTGTTAACACATACTAATCTTAACAAAAAAACAAAAAAGGAGTATATAAAAGAACTTTTTTAGCAATTTTTTTGTAAAAAAAAGCGATTAGATTTATATGTGTTATTTTCAATTTCCAATAAATACAAATAAAAAAGAGCAGTAACAATACTACCCCTTTGTGTCGTCATTAAATAAATTTTTTAATTTAGCAAATTCAGGATTAACATGTTCTTCCTCATGTTGTTTCTTATACTCTTCTTCAGAAATAACACTCCAATTTTTGCCTGATGGCATAACATTCTCTTCCTCTTCCTTCTTAGTTAAAATTTTTGAAGGAATACTCAACAAAATATTATCCACAATCGATTCGTAAACATTGATGGTTGGATTATCATCATCAACAGGAATAACGACATTGTAGTCTTCTAATTCCTCTTCATCTACATCATCAATATTATAAGCCTCATTAATTCGAATATTCAGTGGCAACTCAACTGGTAATAAACTTCTAGTTGAAGGTACCTTTAGTGTTGTTTCCACTTTAATATCTGAAATAACTAAGCCATGGTCATTAAATAACTGACCTTCAACCTCTACGGGAGAAATGGCTAACACATCTTCTGAACGTGTTTGCATCTCCTTGGTTAAATCGAGTGTTTCTTTAAATGTAAAAGGTTTGTCTTTGTAACGACGAACTTCTTGCACATCCCAATTTAGCATTAATTTACCCCTTTCATATAAGGTATTTTTCCAAAATTTTGTTCTTCCTCAGTTATGAGCTGACGAACCTCATCCGCTCGTACTTCCAAGTTTAAATGTTTTTGTTCTTTTTTACCAACTCGTGTAATCAGATCGACATTGCCCTTTTTTAAGCCATTTAAATAATTTTTACCACGTTCATCAAATCCCAATATTCTTAAATAAGGATTATTATAAACATTATTAATTTCTGACTTTTTGACATTTAATAATGTATACATCATCAGCCGCCTGATTCGAGCCATAGTATACCGTTTTGATTTTACACGTTCAACTAATTCCGTAAAATTATGGCTCCATTTAATTTCTTTTTTTAGTTTATACTCCAAACCTTCAACCATCTGATAGTTAGAGTGTAATTCGGTTACTGAATGACTGAGAATTTGAAATTTTAAATACGGAAAGTAATCATCCCAAGTCACAATCTTTTGTTTATCGAAATTATTTACAGTTGCTGTCGGAACCAAATCAGCAAATGAGAGCCCTTGAGACTTCCGTTTTCTAATCTCAGTTGCACTAAATTCACTTGCAACACGTTGAATCGTATTGACATGAATTGGATAGTCCTGCTCAATCAATTGAGTTACATAATTTAAACCTAAGAGCTGATTGGGCAACTTAGCAATATCAATTCCTAAGGTCTGATAATACTGAGTTAAATTTTCAGCCGAACTCAAACGATAATCCTGTTGAAAATCAGTCCGAGAATGAATTATTTTTTGTGCTAAATTATCAAAATCCAATTTTTGTTCAGTACCAAAAACTAGTTCATTGACTTCTAAAAGTTGCAATAATTTCATTGACCCTCGGGCAAAGTATTGTGCCGACTCCACTGCATATGCGAATGGCAATTCAACAACAAGATCAACCCCATTATCGATAGCAATCTGTGCTCGACTCCATTTATCTAAAATAGCAAAATCACCCCGTTGGACGAAATTACCAGACATTACGGCAATTAATACATCGGGGTGATACGTTTGTTTAATTTTATCTATAAATAATTTATGACCATTGTGAAACGGATTGAACTCCGCAACGAAACCATAGACTTTTGTCATAGAATCCTCTATTTTTCTGCAGCAAAGAACCAACGAGTTGAATCATCTTTGATTTCTGATTGACCAAATTCTGCCGTAACTTGGACATTCTTAAAGCCGATGTCCTTAAGAATCATCTCAAAAGTCCCAACTGGATATGTTCTCTCCTTATGAAGTTCAGTATTAACTGAATAACCTTGAATCTTTTCATTCCAATTAAAGAATGTCAATTCATGCTCAATACTGTGAGGATATTCACCCTCATAACTATTCCACATAAAAGCTGAATCTTCAGCTCGATGATTGAACATATAGCCTGGGAAAACCTCATCCATTTGATATAGAGAATGGGCATCAAACAAATACTTGCCACCTTCGTTAAGGTGCTCATACGCTTGATTAAAAGCTACTGCTAGCTCGTCTTCATCTTTTAAGTAACAAATTGAATCATCAAAACAAGTGATGACATCAAACTTATTGAAATCAAATAAATCCATCATATTACTTTGAACAAATGGAATATTCTTTTTGGCCTTAGTTGCTTTTTCCGCTGCAATTTTTAACATTTCTTCAGATAAATCAGCTCCTGTAACTTGGAAACGATCAGCCAATTGGATTGTTAAATCGCCTGTACCACAAGCAACATCTAACAAAGATTTAGCTTTATCTGAGACTTGTTGTTCTACATATTGTGCCCACTTAGCATACAGTGAATCATCCATTAGTTCACTGTAAACACGCGCAAATGAGTTATAAATCATTATTCAGTTACCAAATTGGAAATATCTACTTCGGGAGCATCTGACCAAAGTTTTTCCAAATTGTAGAATTCACGTTTTTCGGCTGTGAAGACATGAATAATAACATCGTGAAGATCAATCAATACCCATTCAGAGTTACGATTTCCTTCAACGTGACTTACATCAATGTCATTTTCGCCAGCTTTATCCAAAACTGATTGAACAATAGCATCAACTTGACGTTGAGAACCGGCATCCATAATAACAAAATAATCAGCCACAATACTTACACCACTGATATTCAAAACTTTAATATCGTTAGCGTGTTTTTCATCTGCTGCCTTAACAGCAATTTCCATTATATTCTTTGAGTCCAAACTATAATTCTCCTTTTGCAATCCAGTAGTTATAATTTACAAATGTTTCTGGGTATACTACCCTATTGCGGTCAATCAAGTATGCCAGTGAGTGCTTCAATTCAAAAGTTACTCCAGCATCTAATGATTTTTTAGCATATTGTCTAGCTTCATCGATTCCTGGGAAACTTCTCTTAGGTTCAATGAAATCACCAATAAATACACATTTATCAACTGTAGTCATGGTTGTATGACCAACTGTGTGTCTTCTGATAGCATTCAGGACATCTTCATCATAAATACCCAATTCATCTTTAACAATTTCAGCGCCAACGATTCCGTGCCAAATAGCATTGTTAAATTTTAATAACTCTGGATCCATATTTTTCTCTTTAATAACACTAATAAATTCTTCATCACTGCGCTCTTTAGCATAGTCATGTAACAAACCAGCTAAACCTGCACGTTCGACGTCGCCACCATTTTCAGCAGCTAGTTCGCGACTTACTTTTTCTACTCGTAAACAATGGTTATAGCGAAAGTCGCTTAAAGTATCACGCATTCGCTCCAGAATCTTGTCTCGATCGATTCCTGGCATAACTTCATCATAATTAAATTCAGTCATTATAAAGCCCCCTGTCATTTATATACCAAGCAACATCATCAGGTACCAAATACTTTATTGTTTGACCCTTTCTGACTCGCTCACGTATCATACTTGAACTAATTTCTAATTCAGGCGTGTTTACCCAAAGTATAGGGTACTTTGACTTTTTCTCAAAGCCTTTACGACATACTCCTACAAAATGTACCATCTGTCTCAATTCTTCAATGTGAGACCATTTAGGTAAATTCTCCACCATATCTCCACCAATAATAAAGTAATACTCAGTATTAGGATTATATTCTTTCAATAGCTTAATGGTTTCATAAGTATAACTCACTCCACCACGATGAATATCAGTTAAGTCTAGATCAAAATGCATATTATCTCTAATAGCCAATTTGATCATATTGATACGATCATCACTATTGATGGTAGGAATGGTCTTTTGTACTCCACGATGAGGTGGAACTTTGTCAGGCAAAAATAACACTTTATCCAAACACAATTGTTCGTAAACTTGTTCGGCAATAACTAAATGTCCCAAATGAATGGGATTAAAAGTTCCACCTAAGATTCCAACATGCTTTTTGGGCAAATTACTATGAAATTCTAATTTTGCTTTAGTTAATAATTGTTTTTGAGTATCCATTTTCATCACTTAAATTACATATTTTCTAATTCAATAGAATATTTACGGTTTTTAATTTTAGGTGCTTTCTTGTAAAAGACTAATTTAGAACCAATTGTTTGTACGTGAACGATTTGTTCGTCAAATTCATTCAAAGCATCAATCAAATCTTGGGGTTCCACCATTGTATTTTGTAGTAATGAAACTTTAATTATTTCATCTTTGTTAATCAAAAGTTCTAATTGATTTAAAAGATTTTCACTGATACCATCACGACCAACTTGAATAGCTGGTTTCATGGTAGCGGCTTGACTTCTTAAATAACGATTCTTTTTTCCTTTAATTATCATATGTTTCTCCTTAAATAATTGCATTCCGAATTGAGACACGGACACCATCTGGAACGTAGGCCTTAACCTTGCTTCCGGCAGGAATTGTAACCCAACCTAAACCATAGATAACAATATCAGATTTCTCATGTGCAGAGAAAATTTGTTGCTTCATTTTAGGGAAAGATTCAATTTCTGTAGGTGGAGCTAAAATATCACCTAAATGTTTTTGATAGAACTCATCCGCATTGATTGTCTTAGTTCTATGAAGTGGCAATCCTTGATTGACATAGAAAGTAACATTCGTCTTATAATCTAAGAAATCGAATCTAGCTAAGCCAGCCACAAAAATTGTTTGTCCATCACGAAGTTGGAAAGTAACTGGACGTAATGGTTTCTTAGGTGTAATGGTCTTTAAATCTTTGGCATTCAAATAATGTGCTAATTGATAATTGTGAATAATACCTGGTGTATCAACTAGATTGTGTCCATCATCCAAAGGAATATCAATTCTATCAAGTGTTGTACCTGGAAATCTTGATGTCGTGATCAAATTCTTAACGTCTGAGTTAGAACTAATAATACGGTTAATCAAAGTTGATTTACCAGTATTAGTTGTTCCTACAACATAAACATCTTTGCCATCACGATATTTTTCAATCATATCCATCAATTCATCAATATTAATTCCCTTAACAGCTGAAACTAAAATTTGGTCAGTTGACTTGATTCCATTTTCCTTACTCTTTTGTTGTAACCAGTTCAATAGACGATTCTTATTAACTGATTTTGGCAATAGATCAACCTTATTACCAACAACAATAATTTTTTTATCACCAACAAATCTTTGTAAACCGGGAATGACACTACCCTCGTAGTCAAAAACATCGACTACGTTTACTACTAGTGCATCTTTTTCTGAAATAGAATCCAACAACTTCAAGAAATCATCGTCTGAGACATCAACATCCGTAATTTCATTATAATTACGTAGTCTAAAACATCTCTTGCACAATAATTCTTTAGAATCGTCTTCTACATATTTCTTTAAAGTTGATTCTTGCACATAGCCGGGCTTATCTTTATCTTCGGTCTGAAGTCTGGCACCACAACCTATACAATACAACTTATCATCAATTTCTGTCATTTAATGAATCCTTCCAGTATAAATTCTTATCACGTTTTTGCATAGCTTTTAAAATTGGACGTTCAAAAAATCTATTTACACGGGTCTTTTTAGCATCAGTTTTTACTAAAGGCTTTACCAAAACTGTTTTTAACCCGGCCATATTTCCCGCCAAAACGTCAGTCATCACTTGATCTCCAACAAATAAGACGTTGGCAGGATTAATTTTTTCACTTCTAATATGATTAATAATTACGAATGGTAATGGTTTAACTGCACGAGCAACAATACTTACCGGTAATTCATGAACAGCTTTTTCAACACGTTCATAACTATTGTTCGAAACAATCATAACCTCAATATCATTTTTAGACATCTGATTGAGCCATTTTCGTAATGAGAGGTCATATTTATTACTATTCCATGGCAAAAGTGTATTATCAAGATCTGTCATAATAGTAGTAATTCCTAATTGTTTAAGATCATCAATCTCAATATCAGTAATCTTATCAAGCATAATATATGGTTTAAACATTTTTAATCCTCATTATCTGCTAATTAGTAAAAAAACGTAATTTGGGTTATCCAAATTACGTTTGTTTTAACAATTAAGCTAAAGCTTTCTTAGCTGTATCTACTAAACTTGTGAATGCCTTTGGATCTTCAATAGCAACTTGGGCCAACATCTTACGGTTGATGTCGACATTAGCTAACTTCAAACCATGCATTAATTTGCTGTAGCTGATTTCATTCATTCTTGCAGCAGCATTGATTCTAGCAATCCATAACTTACGGAAGTCGCGCTTAACTTGGCGACGATCACGGAATGCATAACGGTATGAAACCATGATTTGAGTATGAGCTGCTTTAAAAGTGATATGTTTTGAACCACGATATCCCTTAGCTAATTTTAAAACCTTTTTACGACGTTTGCGAGTTACTGTTCCACCTTTTACACGTGGCATAATGACTCCTCCTTTAATTTACGAAAATAAATATTTAAGTGATTAGCTAATTAATATGTAGCTAACATTTGTTTGATACGTTTCATATCACTTGAACTAACCATACCTGGTTTAGCCAATTGACGACGTTGCTTCTTTGTCTTACCGTGGAAACGGTGACTTGTGTAAGCATGCATTCTCTTCCAACCACCATTAGCAGTTTTCTTAAATCTCTTTGCTGATGCGCGGTGTGTCTTTTGTTTAGGCATGAAAATCCCTCCACTATTTCTTCTTTTTGTTATCTTTTGCATTAATTGGATCAAGCATTAAAAACATACTACGACCGTCCATCTTAGGTCTAGTTGTTACCGTAGCAACATCCTTAGTCTGTTCAGCGACACGGTCTAAGACTTCCTTACCTATCTCTTTATGAGTAATTGCTCTACCCTTAAAGCGAAGAGAAACTTTGACCTTATCACCTTTAGCTAAGAACTTACGAGCATTGTTAAGTTTTGTATTGAAGTCGTTGGCCTCAATAGTTGGACTTAAACGTACTTCCTTAAGACTAACAGTTTTTTGTTTTTTACGTGCTTCACGATCTTTCTTTTGAAGATCGAACTTATATTTACCATAATCCATAATTCTGGCAACAGGTGGCTTAGCACCCGGTGACATTAGAACTAGGTCCATATTAGCTGCTTCAGCTAATCTTCTAGCTTCTGCGGTTGGCTTAACACCAACTTGATCCCCATTTTCAGCGATCAATCTAACTTCTTTCGCACGTATTTGATCATTTAATAATAATTCTCTTGCTATGAGTAGTCACCTCCGGAGTAATTTGACCCACAAAAAAAGCGGGCTGCACAAGCATGCCCACTATATTATCTACGTAATCGTATTAACCTAGAGGCGAATGCATAGGTGAGAAGCGGGCGCTTCTGCTTAATCTCAACAGTTATAAACTATAACAATATAAATGCCACATGTCAATAAACATCGATAAATTTGTTATAGAAAAGCTGAAAAATTTCAATGTAAATAATTTATCACGTTAACTTATTTAGCGCAAGCTTTTAGTCTTATATCAAATTATATTTGACTAAACTATCGACTGCCGCTAAAACGGCCTGTTGATTATCAGAAATTGGTGTCCAGCCCAGAATATTTTTGGCTTGTTGATTACTGATTTTACGATTCATATGCATCATCAATTTACCTTCTCTAGCTCTAGAATTGAACACTGCTCCAACATCAATAAGCCAATTAGGTATAGTTTTATCCGTAACTTTACCCCTTAAAAAATTACGCTGAGTTTTTACGAGTTCAGCGATCTCCTTCATTGAGATCTGTCCATCTGCACTAGCAATAAATCTTTTAAATTTAGCATCCGGTGTTTCCATAGCCCTGATCTCAATATCAACGACATCCCTAACATCTACTACATTCAAAGGTAAATCAGGAATTCTTTTAGTTGTATCAGCCAAGAGATTCTTTAATAAATCGAAACTGCCCGATACATGTCGATCTAGTGATGGACCAAAAATGGCAACTGGATTGACTGTAACAAACTCTAAATTTACTTCTGATTGATTAACGTATTTCCAAGCCGCCTGTTCAGCTAACAATTTAGACTTCTCATAAATCGACAAACCTTTTTCCTTAGAATCAGTCCAATCAGCTTCAGTGGTTAGTCCCTGCTTCCTACTAAATCCAATTGCTCCAAAATTAGACGTCATTACGACTCGCTTTACGTTACTGGCATTGGCGGCCTTTAAAATCCTTAAAATACCATCCAAAGCCGGTTTTATAGCATCTGATTCATTTTTAATTTTGCCAAAGAAAACTGGTGAAGCAACACTAAAAACATATTCCCGATCCTGCATGGCCTCTAACCAATTATTGTCATTGGATAAATCTGCCTCAATAAAAGATAGATTTTGTAAATTTTTAACTCCATAAGCTTCTAAAACTTTTGTTATACGAGTTTGACCACTTTGTTTTCGAGTAGTCGTTCTAACATCGTAACCATCGTTTAACAATTGCATAACTAATCTTAAACCTAAGAATCCTGTGCCACCTGTAACTAAAACTTTTTTCATAAAGGAACTTCCTTATACTTATTTTATTAATTGATTATTATCACTTTAAACCCTAAACTATGGTTCATAGCAAACATATAAAGGAGATTTTATGAAAAAAACTTATTCTATTAAAGAAGTAGCTGATTATTTTCAATTACCAATTTCAACTATCCGTTACTATGATAAAAAGGGATTACTTCCTTTTGTCTCAAAAAATGCGGCCGGGTATCGAGTTTTCTCAAAATCCGATTTTGGTTTTATCAAAACAATTTGTTGTTTAAAAGATACTGGAATGCCTATTCGAGACATCAGAACCTACATTAACCTTTGTATGCAAGGAACTACTTCAATTCAACAGCGTGGAGAGTTACTACAACAACATAAGACAAACGTTTTGAAACAACAGCAAGTGCTACATGATAATCTAAAAGAAATCACTACCAAAATTCAACGCTATGCTAGTGATGATTCGGTTAATATTATCAAAAGTCAAATCAAATTTGTTAAGAATGAAAAGAAGGTTCTAAACCTTGAGGACCCATTTAAATAATTAAGCATAACTTTGGACAAATGATTCGAGACGCTCTTTAATTTAGTTAACATGTTTAAACAAAATTAAGGAGTGATTCTTATGATAGAAGTTAAAAATCCTACTGAACTTATTCAAGCTCTTACTGCAAAAGATGCATCCATCGTCCTGACTCGCAGTATGATGCTGACCCATTCCATCACCTTACCGAATGCCACCTCACTATCTGGTAAACCACAGGAAGATTCAGCATTACCTATTTTGATGTTTCAAGATAGTGACGGAATCGGTCTAACAGCCAATAATACTATTAAAAACTTAATTATCCATACTCCAGCCAATCATCGTTCCATCTTTAATACTAATTATGAAACCGATCTTGGTTCATTCGGCTTTGAAAATCTTGAATTGAATGGTCAATTTTCTTTCCTATCTAAATCTAAATTAAATAACACTTTTTTAAATTTAAAAAACATCAACATCATTGCTGCTGATACTAGAGGCTATCTAGAACAACCTCAAAAATATGGTGTCAACGTACTTCAAGGTGCCTTAACTATTTATAATTTGAATCCTGATAAGAATAGTTTGATCACAGTCAATGCAAAAAAAATCTCTATCGGTCAAAAAAATTCTCCTGTTATCGGTTCAGGTGTTTTTATCGCTGGATTTGGTGATAATGGTGGACGTGTCGAAATTGACGACTTTTCAACTAATGATGTTTATTCTACTGGCAAGATTCCTTTAGGAGTTGCTGATATAATTACTGGTGCTATTTTCATTGTCAATGGTGCTCATGCTAAAAAGATTACTCAACGTGGGGAAACTACCACTTATGGCGTCAACGATATGGTTCTAGATGCTTGGGGCGAAGTTGATGAATGGGACGTTATGGGATCGGTTACCTCATATGGTCCTTCTGGTATTGGCTTTGTTAATTTTGGAACAGTCAAATCATTCAATGCTCAGGCACCTATAGAGACCTTTGGATTAGGGGCTCGTGGTTACAATCAATATGATGGTACTCTCGAAGAAGGTCACTTTTCTTCCATTATGACTTTTGGAGACGGATCAATTGGTGTACAAATTTCTAAGAAAGTTGGTCATTTAACCTTTGATGGTGGTATTGTCACACACGGAAGTATTGGTAATTCACTCGTCAAAGGTGTTATTGTTGACCTTCCTGCCTATGCTTTAAGTATCAAGGATGGTGGTGTCGTTTCAAGCATCACTGTTAAAGGTAATATCCAGACTAAAGGTAAAGGTGTTGCTAGCTATAATGTTGAGTCCAAGGCCTTAGTTAATAAGATGACCATTACGGGTAAAGTAAGTGCTACTGGTGAAGGTTCAGAACCTTTGAATATCCAAGATGGTGCCCAAACGCCAACTGATTTTTCTACTGATACGAATAATAAAACTACAATATAGATAGTAGGAAAAATTTAGCACCATCAAAATAAGGTCTAGAAATCAGAAATTGATTTCTAGACCTTATTATTTCATTCAGGATTAACTTCTAGTTTTGATATTTTTTTTGAATCATTATCAGTCTTTTGTCCATCTAAATTCCACTTATTCTTTAAGTAGAAGTATATTGGAACACCTATAGCAGTGACACCAATTCCAATAATCGTAGTAACAAATTCGGTCAACAAAGTACATACCAGAATGAATACTCCACCTAAAATAGCAATGATAGGAATAATTGGATATAAAGGAACTTTATAAGGCCTTTCCAATTCTGGTTGAGTATGACGTAATTTGATAACTGCAATGAAGGCCATGACATAAAATACCCAAATTACAAAAATCAGCATATTAGTAATGGCATCAAATTCACCAGTTAACATCATCAAACAAGCGATAATTAATTGAATTGCACCGGCAGCCCATGGAATTCCCGCTTTATTCAATTTAGCAAAAGTATCACCAAATGGTAATTTGTGTTCCTTTCCCATAATATAAGGGATACGCATGCTTGTCATTGTATAACCATTTAAACCACCATAAACTGAAATCAGAATTCCAATTGTGACCAATTTACTGCCCATGTCGCCAAAAATCATCGTGGATGCATCAGATGCGGCGTTAAGATTACCAGCAATTTGATTAATTGGTAGTACATACATGAAAACAGCATTAACTAAAACGTAAACTAACATAATGACTGCAATTCCCAAAGAAATAGCCTTGGGCAAATCTTTACGAGGATTCTTCATTTCTCCGGAAATGTTACCTACATGAATCCAACCATCGTATGCAAACATAGTTGCTAACAAACCATTTCCCATTGCGGTGATCAAATTACGATGTGGACCTGCAACAACGGGGAATAATGATAATTCAACTGGTCCCTTGTGCATGAACCCAAATAATACAATCAAGGCTAACGGAATCAACTTTGCAACTAAAGAAATTGATGTAACTCTTCCTCCAACTTTAGCACTGATCCAATTAAGCGAAGTTACTGACAAAGCACTTAATATTGCCACTGGTACTATCCACGAATTAGAGAGTGTAAATAAATGTGTGAATTGTGTACCAAAAGCAATTGATATAGCTGCTACGTTTGCAGGAAAGTAAATAATAGCTTGGGCCCATCCGGCCATAAATCCCCAAAATCCACCATAACTATGTTCGATGTATTTTGTTAATCCACCTGTTTCAGGATAAGCAGCTGCTAATTCTGCTCCTGTTAAACCGGCACAAATAGTAATAAAGCCTCCCAATAACCAGACAAGCATAGTTAAACTTGTTGAACCCGTATAGTTAGTTACGGCTGATGCTTTAAAGAATACTCCAGTTCCAATTACGCTCCCGGTTACAGTAGCAAAAGCGGGGAAAAAACCAATTGTTTTTTTCAACTTGGCATCTTGATCGCCCATAATCTTATACCTCCACGTAAAAAGTTATTTTTTAAAAAAGAAAAGATGTTGCATTCAAATGCAGCATCTTTTCAGGTTTCAAATTAACTTTTAACCAATGCCTCCGTCGGCTTTAACTGGTTTCAAGAATTGATCAATAATTTGTGAAACACGATTAAGGTCAACATTACCACCAGATACCATAGCAACAGTCTTTTTATTCTTGAGCCATCTGTCATCAATCTTATGTGATTCAAGAGCTGCTACTGGAAGTGCACCAGCACCTTCTGCTACAACCTTAGTTCTCTGTAATAGATCCTTCATAGCATGAGCAATTTCATCTTCATTTACTAAGACGATTTCATCTACTAATTCACTAACGATTGGGAATGTGATGTCTCCTGGTACAGCAACATCTGTTCCATCTGCTAATGTAAAGTCATCGTGATGTTTAGTAATTTGACCAGCTTTAACTGATGCATACATACCATGAACATTTTCTGATTGAACACCAACGATATGGATATTAGGATTAAATGATTTCAATGCGGTAGCCATTCCGGAAATCAATCCTCCACCACCGACAGGAATAATAACAGTATCTACATCCCAAATATCATCTAAAATTTCCAAGCCAATCGTTCCTTGTCCAGCGATAACATATTTGTCATTGAACGGATCAACGATAGTCTTTCCTTCTCTTTCAGCACGTTCGAACATCCATTGATGTGCATCATCGAAAGTTGCACCATGGATATCAACCTCTGCACCATAACCTCTTGTAGCGTCACGTTTCATTTGTGGAGCTTCTTCAGGCATAACAACCGTTGTGTCAATTCCTAATAAATGTCCTGTCAAAGCTACACCTTGAGCATGATTACCAGCTGATGCGGTAATAACACCCCGACTCAATTCCTCTTTTGATAAGTGATTAATTTTATTGTTGGCACCTCTGAATTTGAATGATCCTGTTAATTGCATATTTTCTAGTTTTAAGAAAACGTCCCCACCAACAACATTACGACTCAAAAACATGGATTGAACTAGAGGGGTCTTACGAGCATATTTCCCAACAATAGCCTTTGCCTCTTCAATATCATGAATATCAACAATATTATCAATACCTACACCTTTAAGCATGATCCGTACCTCATTCATTTTTATTTTAAATACATTTTGTCAATATTTAGTTAACTGATTCTTCATCAACTGATAATTCTGTGTATGGTAAATCAAGTGAATCTGCCAATCCTTTATTGGTTACTTTACCTTCAAATAGGTTAACTCCAGATGCCAAAGCTTTATCTGTCTTGATGGCTTCATTAATACCTTTATCAGCAATTTCTAGTAAGTAACTTAAATTACCTTTTGCCAAAGCCATTGTGGCTGTACGTGGTACTGCTCCCGGTTGATTAGGAACTGCATAATGGATAATTCCATCTTTTACAAAGATTGGATCATCAATTGTTGTTGGATGATCAATTGTTTCAACAGTTCCACCTTGATCAATGGCTACATCGACTAATACACTTCCTGGTTTCATTGATTTAACCATATATTCTTTAACCAACTTAGGTGGTCTTGAACCTGGAATCAGAATTGTTGAAATAAAGATATCAGCATCCTTAATTTCCTTAGCTAAATTCTCTTCATTTGATTTGACAACTCTAAATTTCTTACCTGCAAATTTATCTTGTAGGAACTTAATTCTTTCGTCGTTTAATTCGATAATTACAACTGAGCAGCCCATGTTCAAAGCTAATGTAGCAGCGTTAATAGCAGCGTTTCCACCACCAAAGATTACAACGTTTCCACCATCAATTCCGGGGATGCCGGGTAGAAGAATTCCTTGACCTTGATGCTGTGCTTCAAGATAATAAGCCCCCATAATAACTGATCTACGACCAGCAATTGCACTCATTGGTGCTAACAATTCCAATTTCCCATCTTTGACAATTGTTTCACCACCAATTGCAGTTGTACCAGCTTTCATCATTGCCTCAACAGTTGGTTTTGATGATGCCAAATGTTGAAATCCCCAAACAATTTTACCTTTTGAGAAATACTTGTATTCTTCAGGATCAGGTTCCTTAACCTTGATGATCAATTTAGCTTTCCAGCCACCTTCATGACTAACTAATTTGCCACCAGCATCGACATACTCTTCGTTTGTAAAGCCTGCTCCAATACCTGCATCTTTTTCAACAAGTACCTCATTACCTGCTTCAACCATCTTACGAACATTCTCTGGAGTTGCCGCTACACGACCTTCTCCCTCTTTTTGTTCTTTAATTACAGCGATTTGCATATTCACACTCTCCTTTTGTGAAAACAATAACTATTTCCTTACAAGTGCATGATAACGCTTACAGTCAAGGGTATCAACCAGTTTTTTTACTTCACAAACTTAAAGATTATGATAACTATTGCTAAGATTGAGAAAATTTTATCAAAAAAATTTTTAATTTCACAAATTATCATATTTTAAAAAAATTATGATCCATATATTGTTTACAAGGTAAAAACAAGTGTTCATTTAAAATGAACACTTATCGTATCATTCTGATATTATATTCATTTCATTTTTAACAAAAAAAATACACTCAACCATTTTCATGATTGAATGTATTTGAATTATAAAATTCATTTCATTGAAGGATATTAATTAATCCTTAGCATCAGATTTATCAGTAACATCTTTACGACTAAAGTTAGCAATATCGGCAACAACAGAACTTACAAACATCTTAGCATTTTCTGAAGCTGAATCAGCTTCACCATATTTTCTTACAGAAACTGTGGCGTTTTTAGCTTCCTCATCACCAATAACTACTGTATATGGTACCTTCATTGTTTGAGCATCACGAATCTTGTAACCCATCTTTTCATCACGATCATCAATTTCGGCACGAATATTCTTAGCACGTAATTCTGAAAGAACTTCATTGGCATATTCTGAGTGAAGTTTTTGGTTAACAGGGATAATACGTACTTGTGTAGGAGCCAACCATGTTGGGAAAGCACCCTTGTAAATTTCAATTAGGTAAGCAATAAATCTTTCCATAGTTGAAACAATACCACGGTGAATCATAACTGGTCTGTGATCTTCACCATCTGAACCAACATATGTTAGTTGGAACTTCTCTGGTTGCATGAAGTCTAGTTGAATTGTTGACAATGTTTCTTCATTACCAAGAGCTGTCTTTGTTTGTACATCAAGTTTTGGACCATAGAAAGCAGCTTCACCTTCAGCTTCATAGTACTTCAAACCAAGATCATCCATAGCGGCTTTAAGCATTGATTGTGATCTGTTCCACATTTCATCATCATCGAAGTACTTCTCTGTATTAGCAGGGTCACGATAACTTAGACGGAATGTGTAATCATTGATATCAAAGTCTTTGTAAACTTCAACCATCAATTGTAGTGTACGTTTGAATTCTTCTTGAATTTGGTCAAGTGCAACGAATGTGTGACCATCATTTAGAGTCATTTCACGAACACGTTGTAGACCTGACAAAGCACCTGATTTTTCATATCTGTGCATCATACCAAGTTCAGCAATACGAAGTGGTAGATCTCTGTATGAACGGTTGTGATGCTTGTAAATTTGAATATGTGAAGGACAGTTCATTGGACGTAGTTCAAGCATTTCGCCATCACCCATATCCATTGGTGGGAACATGTCTTCACGGTAGTGTGCCCAGTGACCTGAAGTCTTGTAAGCATTTAGGTTCATAAGGATAGGTGTGTAAACGTGTTGGTAACCCCAGGCAACTTCCTTATCAACGATATATCTTTCGATAACACGACGGATTGTAGCACCATTTGGCATCCAATATGGAAGACCAGCACCAACTTCTGGGTCAACGAAGAACAAGTCTAGATCACGGCCAATTGTTCTGTGATCACGTTCTTTAATTTCATCACGACGTTTAAGATCAGCCTCTAATCCATCTTCCTTATAGAAGGCTGTAGCATAAATTCTTTGAAGCATTGGGTTACTTGATTTACCTTGCCAATAAGCACCAGCAACTGAAAGTAGTTCAAAGTGTTTCAAAGCCTTTAGATTTGTAAGTACAGCATCATAACCAAAATCAACAAATCCATCTAATGTGTAAACAGGAATTTGAACAGATTCAATAGCACCGATTAATGAAGACTTGTATGGATCATCCTTGAACATTTCAACAAGCTTGTCTTTATCCATCATAGATCTTTCAATCTTGTCATTGTTCTTAATAATCTTATTCATCAAAGCCTTGATATCTTTCAATTCATCAACACTGATTTGTCCCTCTTTGCTGTCAGTATCAACATAGAAACCATCATCATTGGCTTGTTTTTCACCAAAGTGAAGATCTTTCTTGAAACTCTTAGCAGCAGCACTAAATACTAGAGCTGCAGTGTTTCTCAAAACCTTTAGAGCATCTTCCTTATCTTCTCCAGAGATAATTTCGATTTTAGCATCTTGTTTGATCGGACGTTCAAGATCAACTAAAGTATCATTAAGTTTACCAGCAACAGCTTTCTTACCCAATGATGTGCTAATTGATTTAGCAACATCTAAAGTAGTTGTGCCTTCGTCAAACTCCTTAACTGAATCATCTGGGAATGTTAACTTGATTTTTGACATATACTTTTCCTCCTAATATTTAGACAACAAAAAATGCGTCCCTGAAGTATAGACACATCTTAAGACATGTACATACTTCAGGGACGCATTTCTACGCGGTTCCACCCACTTTAAAACTGTATAATAAAAAAACAGTTTTCACTCTATGGTTATAAAGTAACCGGCACTTATACAATTTTATGTGAAAGTGGTAACTCCAGTAATGGGTAAGCTTCCAGTGACCGTACCCTCCCTGAATAGAACCGAAGTGTTATCTTTCATGGCTTTATTGAAACATTAATTTTCAGATAATGCAAGCTATTTTTTAAATCTTCTATTCTCACCAGTCACAATTACTTCTCGTGACAAGTATTTAACTCGTTCCATAATCCGTTTAGCCTTGACAGGTTCTTCTTCTCCACGCTGATTCACAGCTAAATGTTGTTCCAATTCTTTCATCGAAAAATTGGATGAGAAAAAAGTTGGCAGATTTTCTTGCATTCGATACTGCAAAATAACCCCTAACACTTCGTCACGAATCCAACTAGACATCGTATCGGCACCAATATCGTCCAACATCAAAATATCGGCACCTTTAATTTTATTAACTTTGGCCAACACATTATTTTGACCAATAGAGTCTTTCATTTCAACCGCGAAAGTTGGAAAATGCATTAAAGTTGTATGAACATCGTGTTTAAATAGTTCATTCGCAATAGCACCTAAAAGATAGGTCTTACCCACTCCAAAATCACCAGCCAAATATAGTCCAGGCGTGAAGCTATCTTGATGCAAATAATTATCAATGAAATCCAAAGCTTTGGCTAGAGCATCCTGTCTACCCTCACCATCGTAATCATCCAATTTTGCACGACGAATATCTGGAGCCATGTCCATCAAAACAAAGCCTGATTCGTACTGACTTCTCTTCTCTCGGTTTTGAGTGCGCTCATTAGGATAATAAGCCACTTCGATATTATGATTGTTAACAATCAATTTAGGATAATATCCGCGCGTTAATTCACTCGTATGTCGCTTGTTATTATAAAACTCATAAATACTAGCCGCACTAGTAGAGATTGCATTAGGATTAATTCTATCGCTATTTTCCTTCAAAAACCTCTGTACATCAGGATCATTCAAAGCACTATTAAGAAGACGGCGATAGTCCTCCGTCAAATTCTTTGAATTCAAATATTCTGCTAATCTACTACCTAAATTTTCCATACTTAATTATCCTTATTTCTCAATCTCTTCAAACGATTCTGAAGATCATCCTGTTCATTTTTTTGATTCTTTTGTGCTGGAACCTTAGCTTTCACCTTACTCCAATCAGTTGCCTGTTCAATTTTACGGTTTTTATTATTGTAACGTCGTTTGGGATTACGACTCTTAGTTTGAAAATCATTGATTCGTTTCAAAGCTTGTTCAGGTGTTTTAACATCATTTTGTTGCCAATCGTTAGCCATCGTTTCCATCAATGGCAAAGTCAAAGTCGGTGAAGTTTGTAAAATATAGTACACCATAATATTTAATACCGCCGGAGACAAATAAGTCTTCGTTGCCATATTTCTCAAAGCATTAGATTCTACTGTACCAGTAAAACCACCGCTCTTTTGTTTTTGAGCTGCTAAAAATTCGGCAGGACGCAAAGAACGAGCTTGCTTTAACAACAATTGATCGGCACGATTCAATTGTCCGTCAGTTTGCTCAGCTGGTTCCGTTTCTGTATTAGCTTGCTGTTTAACTGAAATATTAGCATTCTTTTCAAAACGATCTTGTACTGCTTTTTTCAGACGTGCGGGATCGATCTTGTTATTGACGATATCACAAGTTTTACCAATTAAATCAATCAATGTAATCTCATCTAAGCCATAAAATGCATGAAGATTTAAAATTAATTCCTGATTTTCCAGCAGATTATCAGGATGAATTCTGAATAACTGTTGAATCCGATCCGAGATTAGTTCCCAATCTAATTGAGGAATCTCTTCTTCATTCAACGACGGTTTTTTATTGTCTGTATTATTTATTTCAAAACTATCTTGGGTATTCTTTACTTCAGTTGGCGTATTGATCAAATCACTATTACTTAATTGGAAAACTTCCAAAAAGTCTTTTGTTATCTCATGTGAATTTTGCAAGATCAAATCTGAATGTGTGTATTTATCGGCCAATAAATGATACTTGCTCTCACCAACTTGCTCATAAAGGAAAATACTCATCAAATCGTCTTTAAAAAATTCATCTGGTGACAACGGTTCAAAAAGTTGATAGATATAGTAAGGTCCTAAGCTATCTTTCTTTTGATAGGTCCTAATTAATCCTAGGGCCTCCGTCTTGATCCGTGCCTCATAAAATCGTTTCAAATCAATACCAAGTAAACTCATTAATTCAGCATGGCTTTTTCTTTGCGTGACGACTTCTTTATTAGGCAATTTTTCCCACAGCAACAAGTACAAACTGAAAGCCTCAGTACCTAAAATGGGCAAATATAAGTCAGTCAAAACATGACGATCATCATCATTTAAATGACCACTTGGCAAACACCAATAACCGACTAAAGGTGTAAATTTATCTGATTCAAAATTACTCACGGACACTAATACTCCCCTTACTTCTTATCAATTTTCTTGCCATTGGACATCATTTCCTGAACCTCTTCCATAAATCCATTCATGTCCTTAAATTCACGATAAACACTAGCAAAACGAATATAAGTCACGTCATCAACTTTGGACAAAATTCTCATGACGTGTTCACCAATTAATTGTGAGCGAACCTCACTTTCACCTGTTGATCTTATCTCGTTTTCTACTTTATCGACGATACTATTCATTTGATCCATCGTTACAGGACGTTTTTCAGCAGCACGAACTAAACCACGTAATAACTTTTCGCGGCTGAATTCCTCTCTGTTGCCATTCTTTTTGATAACCAACAATGGTGATTTTTCTAATCTTTCAAACGTTGTGAACCGTGTTCCACAGTATTCACACTCACGTCTTCTTCTAATGGCACGTCCTTCATCACTGGGACGACTGTCAATAACTTTTGATGAATCATGATGACAATGCGGACAAATCAAAATTCCAGCCTCTTTTCCAAATTAAAGTTGTGGTATTAACCGACTAAACTCATCCTGAAGATGTGCTAAATCCTCTGAATTATCAATCACAAAGTCGGCACGCTCTTTTTTCTCGTACATCGACATCTGCGAATTGATTTGTTCCAAAGCAACTTCCTTACTTAAAGCGTTTCGTCTCATCAATCGATGCAATTGAATTTGCGGCTCGACATAGACACTGATCACACCATCAAAGTAATTTTGATAATTGCCTTCAAACAATAATGGTATTTCAAAAATGGAGATTGTTTTTTCAGTTGATCTTTTAACTTCAGCAACCGTTTGTAAAATTTCTTTTTTTATCAAAGGCCTCGTTATTTTATCCAACTTATCTAACTCATCTCTATCGCTGAAAACAATCGAACTTAATTTTCGACGATTAAGATTTCCATCGGGCAATAAAACTTGCTCACCAAACTGTTGGGTAATCTGTTTTAAACCTAAGGTTCCGACCTTGACCACGTCTCGAGCAACATAATCAGCATCGTATACGATGAATTTATTATGTCTAAATAAATTTAAAACGGTTGATTTACCAGAGGCAATCCCTCCAGTCAAACCATAAATCTTACTCATTTTACTACCTGGCACTTTGGACAAAAATGCGTACCACGACCTCCGACCTTGATCTTCACAATCTCAGTACCGCATCTTGGACAAGGTGTTCCTTCTTTTCCATAAACTTTTAAATTATTTTGCATGTTACCCTTGTGGCCTGTAGCATCCACATAGGTTCTAATTGACGAGCCACCAGCAGCAATTCCCTTATCCATCTCTTGATTAGAAGCCTCAATAATTTTTTGAATATCTTCATCACTAAGGTGATTAGCTGGCGTCTCAGGGTGCAATTTAACTTGCCAGAGAACTTCATCAACATAAATATTTCCTAGACCACTCATAACACTTTGATCTAACAAGACGGTCTTAATATCCTTATGATGACGCATAATTCTTGGCTTTAAATTTTGAAAAGTAAATTCAGTTGATAATGGCTCTGGCCCCAATTTTTTAAGCGACTTATTTTCTGATAATTCATCAGTGTTCCACAACTGCATACGACCGAATTTACGAACATCATTATAAATCATCTTTTGACCATTATCCAAAGTAAAGATAGCATGCGAATGCTTATCAATTGCACTTGGATCAGCTGAAATACGATACTTACCTTCCATTCTCAAATGACTAATAATTGTATAACCATTATCTAAATGAATCAATAAAAATTTTGCTCGACGACCAACATCACTGATAGTTGCTCCCGTAACAAATTCAACAAATTGATCCACATCACCAGTTATCAAATCAGGATAACGAATCTCAACATGAGTTATCTTTCTACCCTTCACTTGAGCAATTAAACTGCGTCTGACAGTCTCTACTTCTGGCATTTCTGGCATTTTATCACCTACTATTATTTAGCTTCGTACCAAGTCTTTCCATGAGCCGTTTCAACTTTCAACGGTACATCCAGTTTAACCGCTGAATCCATTACACTTGGAACTAATTTTTCTAAAGTTGCGATTTCTGAAACTGGAGCTTCAAAAATCATTTCATCATGTACTTGTAAAAGCAAATTAGCTTGTAAACTTTCTTTAACCAGCATTTTTTGCATATTAATCATGGCTACTTTAATAATATCAGCAGCACTACCTTGTATTGGGGTATTCATAGCTGTTCGTTGAGCAAAATTTCTAACATTGAAATTCTTTGAATGAATATCTGGAAGATAACGACGACGGTGCATAATCGTTTCAACATAGCCATTCTCACGAGCGTACTTAACAATATCGTCCATATACTTCTTAACTCCTGGATATTGTTCAAAATAAGATTCAATGAAGGCTGCCGCTTGCTTACGACTAATACCGATATTTTGTGATAATCCATAATCACTAATTCCATAAACAATTCCAAAGTTAGTAGCCTTAGCTTGGCGACGCATATTGGGTGTTACTTCATCAGTACTGTTTAATCCAAATATTCTCATTGCTGTATGAGCATGAATATCATAATCTTCGTTGAAAGCTTCCTGCATATGTTCATCCCCAGAGATATGAGCTAACACACGCAATTCAACTTGTGAATAATCGGCTGAAAAAATCTCCCAATCCTTATGTTGTGGTACAAAGGCCTTTCGAATCTGCTTTCCTTCGTCAATACGAATAGGAATATTTTGCAAATTGGGCTCAATTGATGATAAACGACCTGTTTGAGTTAATGTTTGTAGATAAATAGTATGAATTTTATTATCTGGTTGAACAAATTTTTGTAAACCAACCACATATGTCGATTGAATTTTAGAAATTTGACGATAATCTAATACTTTTTGTACTACTGGTGACTTATCTTTTAATTTTTCCAAAACATCAACTGAAGTGGAATAACCGGTCTTAGTCTTCTTAATTACCGGTAACTTCAAATCTTCAAATAGGACAACACCCAATTGTTTTGGAGAATTAATATTGAATTCTTTACCAGCCTCTTCATAAATTGTTTTTTCAATCTCAGCCAAACGTGTGGCAAAAGTATTTTCCATTTCCTTTAATTTAGAAACTTCAACCGTAATACCTTTGATTTCCATCTCAGCCAGAACAATCGACAACGGTAACTCAATCTCATCATAAAGACTATCCTGGTCATTGTCCTTTAATTCTTTCAACATTTGGTCTTTCAAGTTATCAATAACTTGTGCTTTTTGAGCTAGGAAGTTCAACAAAAGTTTCTCATCTTCGGGAACAGCTTTTTTAACACCTTTACCATAGAATTCTTCTTCAGTTGGCAAATTAACATTGTAATTCTTAGCTACTAAACCGATATCTTGTTTATTATCATTTGAATCCAATAAGTAAGACACTAGTAACATGTCAAAACTAATTCCGGACAAATCACAACCATAGCGATGTAATAAGGCAATTGTGCGCTTATTATCGAATAAATACTTTTCTTTTGTCTTATCAGCTAACCAATTTTTCAAAGATTTATTCTCTAAAATGGCAAAGTCAGTTGTTCCATAGAAATCTTTACCATCAGAAATCAAAATACCAATAATTGGTGCTGTATGATAATTTTCACCAAAGCCTTCAACAATCAACGTGTGAGCTTTAGAATCACTCACAATTGTTTTAACAGCCTCATCATCCAAAGGCTTTACAGTTATATCAGCCAGATCTTCAGCAGTATTCTCTTGAGGCACGTCCATCCGACTCAAAAATGTTTTGAAATTCATCTTTTGATAAAATTGCATCAATTGTTCTTCATCATCACCATGATATTCCAAATCACTCAATTTAATTTCTACTGGTGCATCCAAATCGATCGTAGCCAATTTCTTACTCAAGAAAGCTTTATCTTTATCACTGATCAGATGTTCCTTTAATTTACTTTTCTTCATCTCATCAACGTGATCATAAATACCTTCAACGCTACCATATTCATTAATCAACTTAATTGCTGTTTTTTCACCAACTTTTTCAACACCAGGATAGTGATCAGAGTTATCTCCCATTAAGCCTTTCATATCAATGATCTGATTAGGTGTAATACCTAACTTTTCTTGAACATGTTCAGGTGTATAACTTTCAGTTTCAGTTACTCCCTTTACATTGACTTTTACTGTCACCTTATCAGTGGCTAATTGTGTCAAATCACGGTCACCAGTAATAATAGTGACATCCATACCATCTTTTTCAGCCTTATGTGACATAGTTCCAATAATGTCATCAGCCTCGTAATCTGGCAATTCATAAGTTTTGATACCACGATAATTAAGCATCTCTTGAATCAACGGTAATTGTTCCATCAATTCTTGAGGTGTTTTAGCACGAGTACCTTTGTATTCATCAAACATTTTAGTTCTAAATGTGGTCTTTCCAGCATCAAATGCCACTAACGCATGTGTTGGTTTCTCATCTTTTAGAATAATTTCCAACATATTGTTGAAAGCGTACAGAGCATTAGTATGTATTCCCTCACCATTGACAAATTTATCCAAAACATTATGCATTGCAAAGAAAGCTCTAAATGAAACACTATTTCCATCTATTAAAAGTAACTTTTTATTTTTTGACATATATTCTCCAATAAAACTGAAATTAACTATCTCTATTTTAACAAATACCAACCTGTTGTAACAGTTTCCGAACAACTAAAAAAGCCTAGATTACAATCCAATCAAGGCTTTTACTTAGTTATTCTTCTTTTCGTATCTAAAATAGACATAAATCACTGATACCAGTACCAACAATGATAGAACAGTTAAAACAATAAAGTCAATTTTTGTTCCTAAAATTGTATTATAAACAATATTTTTCGTACCACTAGTTAAGGCTACCGCTGAAATTACGACTGACAAAACATTGGTCCCTAATGAACCGGCATATTGTTGCATCATACTGAATAATGAATTTTGATCCGATTTCTTAGAACCTTGAACCTGCATACTACCATCAGACAATGAAGTTCCAAAGCCAAAGTTAAATCCAATTCTTAAAATAATATAGATCAAAGTAATACTGGTTAAAGTTAAGCTCTCACTCTTGAACCAGAATAGTGCTGAACCAATCGTTATCAAACTGCCACTGAACAAAAGTGGTATCAAAGCGCCCTTCTTGTCATACAAATACCCGGCAAAGGGACCAACAATTGCCCCTAAAATAGACCCCGGCAACAACATTAAACCAGCCTGAGCCGAATCCAATTTCAAAGCTGTTTGCGCAAAAATTGGTAATACAAATGACAAACCGATATTAATAAATTGTAAACTGAAATAACTGAATAATCTGAGTCTTAAAACCGATAATTTCAAGATTGAAAAATCAATTAATTGACGACTGCTGCGCCGATTGTACCAACTAAAAATTCCAATAACAGCAATTGAAGCTATTAGCCAACCTACAAAATTCAGAGATATCCAACCGTGTGCTCCAGCCTGATCAAAGGTAAACAAAATCATCGAAAAAATAATGGCTAAACCAATAACACTACCATAATCAAACAAAATTCCCTTAGTTCCTGGGGCCTCTCCTTGTATCGAAAAATAACCTATCAAGAATAAAATAATAATCAATGGAATTACACCAACAAAGATTTCTCGCCATGTCCAGATGCGATTAACGATTCCACCATACGTTGGACCTAAAGCTGGAGCCAGAGAAATAACTACTCCAGCCAACCCAGTATAGAGACCTAATTTTGATTGAGGAACTTCCAAAAAAATCAGATTGAACATCAATGGCGTCGACAATCCTGTAGCTACTGCTTGTAAAAGACGACCAGACATTAGAATTGGAAAGTTTGGTGCTATCATACAAACAATTGAACCTATCAAACAGAGTACTGCCGCAAATATAAAAACTTTTCGTGGATTAAATTTTTTTAAAATATAAGCTGTTGTACTCATTACCATTGTCGTTAACAATAAATATCCAGTTGTTAGCCACTGAACAGTTCCCAAACTGACATTTAAAACCTTCGTCAATGTAGGAAAAGTAACATTCATCGAGGTTTCAATTAAAATTCCTGTAAATGACAATAAGCCAACCGCTAAAATCGACAATTTAACTCTTGTAGAAACAACATCTTTCACGTTTTTACCTCTTTTCATAAAAAAAGGCCATGACAATACGCTCTGTCATAGCCTTCTGTTAATTTAAATATTATTGTTGATTAGGATTTAAAGTACTCAATAGTTGTTCATAAGCCGTTTCATACTTTTGAACATCTCCAGCACCCATGAATATCATAACGGTATTATGGTATTCCAATAATGGAGACATGTTATCAAGTGTTAGAACCTTACCACCTTTATGAATCTTATTACCAAGATCCTTACTTGTAATATCACCATGGGCTTCACGGATGGAACCAAAGATATTAGTCAAGTAAACTTCATCAGCCATATCCAATGACTTAGCAAAGTCATCCATCAAAGCTAATGTTCTTGTATAAGTATGTGGTTGGAAGACAGCAATGATCTTCTTGTCAGGATACTTTTGTCTAGCAGCGTCAATTGTAGCTTTAATTTCCTGTGGATGGTGAGCATAGTCATCAATGATAACTTGATCAGCCACTTTCTTTTCACTAAAGCGTCTCTTAACACCACTAAATGTTTGTAATTCACGGTTGATCAAGGCATGATCAAGCTTTTCCATGTGACCTACACCAATAACGGCCAAGGAATTCAGAACATTGTGTTCACCAAACAATGGAACTTGGAAGTTACCGATATTCTCGCCGTCGATAGAAACATCAAATGATGATCCCTTAACAGTACGTTGAATGTTTGTAGCACGAATATAATCTGATTCATTTAATCCGTAGGTATAGATTGGTGTGTCAGCCTTGATTGACTTAGCATGTTCATCTTCACCCCAGATGAAGATACCCTTCTTAGTCTTTCTAGCTTCTGATTCAAAGGCATCAACAACATCATTGATTCCACCAAAGAAGTAATCGGGATGATCAAAATCAATATTTGTGATGATTAAGTAATCTGGTGAGTATGCCAAGAAATGACGACGATATTCATCGGCTTCAAAAACAAAGAACTTAGCATCTTTGATACCTTTACCAGTACCATCACCAATCAAATATGATGTCTTAGCGATACCACTTAAAGTATGTGCTAAAAGACCTGTTGTACTTGTCTTACCATGTGATCCGGCAATACCAATTGAAGTATAGTCAGAAACTAATGTACCAACTAATTCAGGATATGTAATTACTTTTAAGTGCATATCATTGGCTTTTTTAATTTCTACTTGATCATTACTAAAAGCGTTTCCTTTAACAATCGTTAAACCTTCATGAATATTCTTTTCATCAAAGGGTAAAATCTTAATTCCAGCTTGTTCAAGACCACGTTGTGTAAATGTATATTTATCAATATCTGATCCTTGAACTTCGTATCCTAAATCTTTCAAGATAAGCGCTAAAGCACTCATTCCTGTTCCTTTAATTCCAACAAAATGATAAACTGTCTTTTCCATAATAGCTCCTAATTGAACAATTTCTTTGCTTCTTCAAAATCAAATGCTTGACCAGCTGTACCATGATCAAGTACTAGAATACCACGTTTTTGTGGTGCATTTGGAATACCCAATTCTCTAGCTGAGCAAATCATTCCAAAGCTATCTACTCCACGCAATTCACCGGGCCAAATTTCTTTACCGGTAGGCATAACTGCACCTGGTAATGCAACTACGACTAATTGTCCTTGATCTACATTTGGTGCACCACAAACGATTTGAACAGGCTTATCCAAGCCCACATCAGTTTGCGTAATGTGCAAATGATCTGAGTCAGGATGAGCTTTCATTTCATCAACATGTCCGATTACGAACTTAGGACTCTTATCTGCTACTAACTTATCAGAAAAACCTGCTTGAGCAAGTGCGTCATTTAAGACGTTGACTTGTTCATCATCTAAGAATATTTGACCGGAGTCATTTTCAATTCCTAGTTTTTCTCCGAGGCTAAAGAAATTAAAACCGATGGCTTCATCATTTTTTTCATTAAAAATACGTACAACATTATCTTTTTGGGCAGTTCCTTGAGTGATACCAGCATCATTAGCTAGCTCAACGATAAGGACATCCCCTAAAACATCTGGATTATAAAAGCTTAATAGCAAGTTTTTCCCCTCACTTGATTAATTATTTGTTAATTACACTGTTAATAAAGGTCTCAACTTCTTCTTTAGTTTTGCGATCTTTATTTACTAGTCTACCAATTTCTTTACCATTTTCAATAACAACAAAGCTAGGAATACCCATAATCCCTAATTCTTGAGCAACTTCCATGTTATTGTCACGGTTAAAGCTGATCCAAGTAAAGTCTGAGTATTCTTTTTCTAATTCTGGAAGCTTTGGTTCAATAAATTTACAATCTGGGCACCAATCAGCATGGAAAAATAGAACATATTTTCCTTCTTTAGTAGCTTCGTGCCAGTCTTTTACGTTATAGTCTTCAATTGTCTTCATAACTAATTCACCTCTGTCAATAAGATACTTTTTATTTATTAAACGGTCAATTAAATGTTCTTGAGTATTCGAATGATATATAATAGTGGTAATATATCATTAAATTGAAATCAAGGAGTGATTTTTTATGAGTAAAAAAGGTATCGGTTCATTAATCGTTGCTGGTTCTGTACTTGTAGCTGGAACAGCTGCTACAGTTTTAGTAAAACACCATCTAGATAGCGAAAAAATAATTGATAAAGTTAAGTCCGTCTTGGGCGAAGATAGTAAAGTAATCGGTTCATGGGTAGAACCACTTTACCAACGTGTTGACGTAAATGGTCATTCCACATGGGGAATCGTTGGTGGCGTTACAACTATGGACGAATTTGACGTTGCTCAATATCACTTCATTGCTGACGCCATTACTGGTGAGTTACTTAATATTAAAAAAGTACAATAATAATAATCAATAATTAATTTTCAAATTGGGCTTTCAGGTAATTAATCCTGAAGCCTTTTTTTGAGAATTTTTTTTCATACTCAGTTTCAATATTCTTAGCATTTAAGACTTCATCATTGTGTAGATCCAATGAAATTTCATCAAATTTCATGCCAAAATTATTCATACTGATCAATGAATATTCGAACAGTCCCTGATTATCAGTCTTGAATTGTAGATAGCCATCATCCTTCAAAATATATTGATACTGTTTTAAGAAAGACTTATAAGTTAAACGGCGCTTTTCATGACGTGTTTTTGGCCATGGATCGGAGAAGTTTAGATAAACTCCAGCAACTTCATTTTCAGCGAACAAATCTGATAAATCAGCACCATTAGCTAACAATAGTTGCAAGTTGGGCAATTTTAACTCAACTTGCTTTTTTAGTACCAAGGCAATGGCACCCTCTTGAACTTCCATTGCAATATAATTATTTTGCGGATTCTGTTGGGCCAATTCAGTAATGAATTTACCCTTTCCAGAACCAACTTCAATGAATAAAGGTTGTTTCTTCTCGAAACGATCTTGCCACTTACCGGGCATATTTTCTGGTTGTACAGCAATTAGGTCAAGGTTGTCATTGATCATATCCTTGGCCCAAGGTTTGTTTCTTAATCGCATAAATCAAAATTCTCCATTAGTTTAAATATTTTCTCAGTTGTCTTGGCATATAGAAATAATTTACAAATACTAATACCAAAGCTCCAGCAACAATAATTATAAGTCCATTCATACTTAATCCAAACTTATAAATAATAGCTAAAGCACTGACGATCCATTGAATACTTAGAATTATTGTACTTAATTTTGTAAAAGAAGCAATCTTATCTTTGCTACTTATTGGATATAAACGTTGCATTAAATTTTGCATAACTTCTTTGAAGTATGGTTTCAATTGGAATCCAACTAAATAGATGAATAACATTTCAACAATTAAAGAAATGTAAAAGTTATCAATCAAGCAAAGCATGATTGCCTGAATAATCGTCAAGCGCAGGAAAAGACCGATATATTCATTATTTCTGACAAAACCACGTGCAAACAAATATAAGTAAGTATTAGAACTCTTCGGTTTAATGAAATTAAAGAGTCCATCTAACCACTTACGACGTTTAATTTTACTGTTAACACCAGGCACATCCGTAAATAAATTGTAGAAACGCTTGATACGAAACATCCGTTGGTTCTCAGTTTCAATTGCGTACTTCCACTGTAATTGTCCACTAGTTTCTAAAGGCCTTACTCTCATATTCAAGAACAAGTAATAAATCACTCCAACAATTACCATAATGGCACTCAAAAAATATGTTGAAGAAATCAAAGAAACAATCAAAAGAATGTTTGAAACTAGGCGCATGTTTAAACTTCCAAAGTGATCCTGACCATACAATGCCATCAGATTAATATTTAGGGATCCCAATTTGAAAACAATTAGGCCAATCGCAATTAAAACGATATCAATAATTTTCATTCCTGCTGCCCTTGAAGCAAAAGCTGACAACAAGAAATTAACCAAAGCTAAAGTTACGATTGGAATGAAAACACTGTAATTCTTAGCAGCTTTAAAATACTTATAAAATTCTTTTTCCTTAACTAGTAAAAAAGTACTGTCAGGTTCCTCAAGTAAAGTAGCAATTCCACCTACTTGCGTCGCTAAAAATAGCAGTAGGATAACAATTGGTTTACCCAAAATTAATTGATGATGAATTGTTCCTAAAAGATTAGAATACCAAAATCCTAAGGCACCTATCAAGACAATAAATGCGAGGACAAAATTATCATTAAAAATAAGTCTTAAATATTTAAATTGATCGAGTTGATGTCTTCTCAATCTTTCTTGCCATAAATTTGTCATTTAGAGATCCTCGTGCGACATCTTAATATAAATATCATCAAGATTACTATCCTGCTGCATATTGAATTTAGCTTTGAGTTGATCCAAAGTTCCATCAGCTCTAACTTGACCATGATTAATCAAAACAAACTTGTCCGCATGATTTTGAACAGTAGCTAGGATGTGAGTTGACATCAATACAGAACATCCGGCTTTTTTCTTAGCTTCAACAATATTCAAAAGATCATTAACCGCCAATGGATCTAAACCCGTAAATGGTTCGTCAATGATAAACAAACTAGCATCGGTCATAAAGGCACAAACAATCATAACTTTTTGTTTCATACCCTTGGAGAAATTTTGTGGAAACCAATCCAATTTATTGTCCAAACGAAATGTCTTTAACAATTTGGTTGCATTGGTCCAAGTTTTATCATGATCCAAACCATACGCCATAATTGTTAAATCAATATGCTCCCTTAAAGTCAGTTCAGGATATAAAATCGGCATTTCAGGAACATAAGCAATTTTTTTTCGATATTTTTCAACATCATCATGCAGACTAATTCCATCGATTAAGATCTGTCCTCCTCGCGGAGTTAATAGTCCGATAATGTGTTTGATAGTTGTTGATTTTCCGGCACCATTTAAACCAATTAAGCCAACAACTTGGCCACCTTCAACATTAAAGGTCTCTTTCTTTAAAACTGATACTTGACCGTATCCTCCGGTCAATTCTTTTACTTCTAAAGTCATGGATTAAACCACCTATTATCTGTTTTTAATAATGTTAATATGATAGCATTGTAGTAAATATATTGCTGTTTTTGAAAGGAGTTTTTTACATGGATGATTGTGTTTTTTGTAAAATTATTAACGGAGATATTCCTAGTACTAAAATTTACGAAGATGATGATGTACTAGCATTCTTCGATATTTCTCAAGTTACACCAGGCCACACACTCGTGGTACCTAAGAAGCATGTCAAAGATATCTTTGCTTATGATGAAGACTTAGCTGAACGTGTTTTCAAGAAAGTTCCTATGATTGCACGTGCTATCAAAGCATCAAATCCTAATATTATTGGTATGAATATCTGCCAAAATAATGGTGAAATTGCTTACCAAAGTGTCATGCATTCACATATTCATTTAGTTCCTCGTTATTCAAAAGACGATGCCTTCTCAATGCACTGGGGTGACAATACTGGTCTTGCTAGTGCTGAAGAACTTCAATCTCGTGCTGACAAGATCAAGGAAAACTTGGAGGATTAAAATGAAATTTTTTACTGGATTCGTGGTTGGTACCATTTCTGGAGTCGCAATTCATCTTGTCCAATCAAAAGATGCGCTATCTAGTGTTAATGATACCAAGATATTTCAGAATATAAAAGATTTTAAGGATATATTAACTGACTTACAGAAAAACGCTGCAGTAGTTCCAGAAGTAGTTTCTGGTATTCAAGAAGATTTATCCAACTACTCAGAAAGCATCAAACCAGATGTGGAAGAACTTCAAGAATCTATCGCTGAAATGAAATCAAATCTCAGCGAATTAAACAAAGATTGAAATTAAATTATGAAGTTTTTGTGATTTTTTCATAAAATGATAAACTATTAATAGCTTTTTATGGTAGTCTTTTCAACTGTAGATATATTTATTTAATTAAGGATGTGTAAAGATGAATAAACGATTAACTAAATGGATCCTAGCACTTGCTGGTCTATTTATGGTAACTGTTGTTGCTGCTGGATGTTCAAGTAACAAAACTGTTGCTACACTTAAGGGTGGAAGAATTACTCAAGAAGAATACTACAAGGAAATGAAGAGTTCTTCTCAAGGTAAACAAACCCTTCAAACAATGATTATCACAAAGGCCCTTGAGGACCAATATGGTAAGAGTGTTTCAACAAAACAAGTTAACAAGGAATACAACAAGTACAAGAGTCAATACGGTTCTTCATTTAGTTCAATTCTTCAACAAAACGGCATGACAACTGCTCAATTTAAGAAGAATATCCGTACAAATCTTCTTACAAAGGTTGCTTTGAAGAAGAACAAGAAAGTTACAAACAAAGAACTACAAAAAGAATGGAAGAATTACCAACCTAAGATTACTGTTGCTCATATCTTAGTAGCTAAGAAATCAACTGCTGAAGAAGTTATTACTAAGCTTCAAGATGGTGGAGATTTCACTAAGCTTGCTAAAGAATATTCAACAGATTCTGCTACAAAGAACAAGGGTGGTAAATTAGCAGCCTTCGATAACGATTCAACAAGTATTGATTCAGACTTTAAGACAGCTGCTTACAAGCTAAGCAAAGTCGGCGATTACACAACAACACCTGTTAAGACAAGTTACGGTTACAGTGTTATCAAACTTCTTAAGAAACCTGCTAAGGGTAACATGAAGGATCACGAAGCTGAACTTAAATCTAAGATTTACGCTTCATGGTTACAAGATTCAACTGTAATGCAAAAAGTTATTTCTAAAGTATTGAAGAATGCTGATGTTTCTATCAAGGATAGCGATTTGAAAGATGTTCTTTCAGGTTATGTATCATCATCTTCTTCAACATCAAGTAAAAAATAATTAATTGATAAAAGAACTCTGGACATAAAAATCCAAGGTTCTTTTTTTTGAGGAAAAATATGGATTACATTAAATACATCAACGACTTCAGGTTACAAACTAATCAAAGCTTTGTGGAGAATATCGAACGTTTCTATCAAGAAACTGAAACCATCTCTACCTTTTATCACGGCCAGATGGTCGCTAAAGAAGCTGTCAGCCTTTCTAAGGAATATCACGAACAACTTTACCAAGCAGGACTTTTACACGACATCAGCGCCTTTATTCCCAAAAGCGAGCGTCTGTTGATTTCTGAAAAGTTACATATTCCCGTGTTAAAAGAAGAACATCAAGTCCCACTTCTACTACATCAAAAACTTTCCGCCTATATTGCTGAAAAATGCTTTCAAATTAAGGATCCAATAATTTTAAACGCTATAAAGTGTCACACTACGCTAAAAAAGAATTTTAATAATTTTGATTTAATTGTTTTTCTGGCCGATAAAATTGCCTGGGATCAACCTGGTATTCCTCCATATTTAGAAGAATTGAACACTGCTTTAAAAGTTTCATATCAAGAAGCTGCTCTTGTGTATATTGACTATCTACTATCACACAACCTTTTAGTAGCCCATCCTTGGTTATTAGCTGCTAAAAAACAATTAACCATATAGAAAATAAAGCAGTATCTATCAGATGAAATCATCTAATAGATACTGCTTTTTATTATTAACTATGCTTATAAAATGAGCGATTGTCTAAACCAAAAATTCTTTCAGTGAACTTGCCCTCTTCAGTTTTATCCAAAGCCTTAGTGATCATATTAATAGAAGCATCCATCATATCGATATTATGTAGAACTTCGGCTTCTAACAGCTTAGGACGTTCTGGTGAACCATATTCAAGCAAACCATGATGTGACAAGATCATATGCCTCAAAAGAATCATATCTTCACTTTCAAGACTAATATCAAGATCTGTAGCAGCCTTAACGATTTCCTCATCAACAATAGTAATATGACCTAACATATTACCTTCAAAGGTATACTCAATGTCCAAACTATCTGTTAATTCAATGATTTTACCAAAATCATGCAAACAAGCTCCAGCTATCAGTAAAGCACGATTGATTTGTGGATAAAGATCAGAAATCTTCTCGGCCATACGTACCATACTCAAAGTGTGAAAAGCTAAACCACCTTGAAAATCATGATGGTTACTTTTGGCGGCGGCACTAGTAAAGAATTGATCATGATATTTTTTGAACAGGTATCTAACAATTCTATTCCAAGCACCATTAGTAATCTGCAAAAAAACATCCTCAAATTCATTTTCCATATCAGCACGTTTCATAGGTGCTGTTTGAACGAATTGTGACATATCCACAGTCTCAGCATCCAAAAGCCCTAGACGAGTAATATTAACTTGTGGCTTTCCTTGATACAAGTCACGGCGACCTTCTAATTGGACAATAGCACCAACATGATACTTCTTGGCATCATCCTCACTAGCATCCCAATACTTACCAGGAATCTGTCCTGATTTGTCTTCAAAAACTAATGACAAAAAATTTTTGCCATTCTTAGCAAGTCGAAAATCAGAACGTTTAATAATAACTTCCAAACTCATTGTTTCTCCGTTGTTAAAATCAATAATATGTTTACCCACTAGGCTTCCTCCTTCAATTTCAATATATGATCCTGTGGCAACAACCTAGGTTCACTGGCAGTTACATAAATAACTTGATTATCTTTAGCAATTTTTTGAATCAATTCAAAAACATTTTCTGTTCTTGATATATCAAAATCAACAAACGCATCATCAATCAAAATTGGTAATTTGATTAAGTCGGCTATCTCAGTAACGAAAGCCAAACGTAACGAAATATATAATTGAACTGTTGTTGCCTGTGATAATTCGTGAACATCGAAGCGATTCTTGGACTGACTAAAGACTGCAATATCGTTATCGTGAAAATCTATCTTAACATAGTTATTATTCGTCAACAAAGCAAAGTATTGTGTAGCTTTTTGCATCATCTTAGGATAACGATTTTCAGTTGCAATATTTAGCATCTCTCGAATCCATCTACTAGCTAAGGTCTTAGAAAGCCATTCATCATAATATTCAATAATATCAACTTTATTCTGTGCCAATTGGTCAACTACTCGTTGATATTGAGTATTGTCCAAAACTTGTTGCATCTGTTCTTTCAGCGAACCAATTTGACGACTCAATTCATTATTCTTATCAGTCAAAGTTTCTTTTCTCGTAACAACTTGTTGCAAATCCTTAATCAATTCATCGTGATTGGAATATTGTTGTAATCGCTTTAAGTCATCACCTAAAAAGGCCTTATCCTGTTTAATCTGATTAATAACCATCTGATTCTTAACTTGACTCGTATGCATTTGGACAAATTGCTCTACACTCACCAATCGATATTTATCGACTATTTGTGATATCTCTGCATTGATCTCCTGCAAACGTTGATTACGATTATCAGTGATCACCTGAGTTTCTGATTGACTCTGCTCGTTTAAATCAGCCCGCGCTTTGATTTGATCTAACCTCGTAAAGTACTTTTCAATCTGTTCATTATAATTATCATTCTTATACGACTTATCTAAGATGTTCAATTCTAATAGAATATTACGCCACTTATTCAAATCAACTTCAATTGCCTTAATACCATCGCTCAAGCTATTCTGAGTTGAACGGTAATTAGCTAATTGAATAACCGTACTTTGAATGTTAACAATGCTTTCTCGATTCAAAGTTTGATAACCTTTTTGACTAAGAAAAGCATAATTAGTTAATTTTTGGTTAGATTTAAGATTGCGACTTTGATAGAAATACCAACCCCCACAACCAATTGCCACAATTGCAAAGATCACTTTTAAAGGATTACCTGTCACTACAGCTAAAATTGCAGCAATACCACAAATCAACAATGGCAAATTATTATTATTTACATGTTGTTGTGGATTAATCTGATCCAATTCCTCACTCGATAATGGCCGCATGTCTTCTGATAATTGCGGATTATTTTTGAACAGTTGATCAACCTGCGTATCTACTTTTAGTAACTTAGATTTCATATCATCCCGATGAAATTGTAAGTTTTGCAACTCAAATTTCTGATTGCGAATATAATCCATGCGCTTCTGATTGGCTTTATAATTGATTAACATTTGTTTTTCAACATTATTCAGTTGAGCCACACGATTAGTCGTCGTTGTCTCTTGTAATGTACTTAATTCTTGATTATCAGTTAGAAATTTTTCCCAATCTTCATTACTAATTTGAACGTTATTACCAGCAGGTTGTTTATTCTTCCTTAATTTTTCAAAGCGTTCCCACTTCTTATCTAAATTACGTAAAAGGTTTTCCTGTTCACTAACCTGCTTCAATAACTTTGCATTATCGTCAAACTCAATTTGAGTCTGTTGGGTTTGATTCTTAACTTTTTGGTAAACAACTTGTTGATTCTCAAACTCTGCTTTTTCTTCAATTAGGTCATCACGTTCTTTTAACTTAGCAATCAAAGGTTGTTTCTGACCACGACGTTTATAAATATTCTCTGCTGAAGCTGTCATATGATCAGCTGTGGCTAACCATTCTTTACTGCCCACGGCATCAACGGACATAATTTCCGTTTCTAATTGATTTTCATCTAATCCATAAATAGAAAAAATATTTTTATCGTCAAAAACATGCGTATGTTCAAAGTCATCTTTAGTAAAACTGCCGATAATTTCTTTTAAAAGTGCTTCGGGAACTTGTTGTTCATCATGAAAAAGGGTTAATTCACCGTCACCTTTACCGTCAACTCTACGAATGGTCCAATTACTGTTATCGTCAGCCTTAAATACTAATTCACCGCCATATTGACTACTTGTCTTAGGCTTATATTGTAGGTACTTATTATCTCCTCTAGCTGATGCAAAACCAAAGAGAATACTTTTTATAAAATTTAGGAGGGTCGTTTTACCGGCTTCATTGGAACCAAAAATAACTTGATAATCTTGCTGAAAGTCAAATTCTTGGTCGACCCATTTACCAAAGCCATATATTTTTGCTTTAACTAGTTTCACGATTATTCTCCAGTATATTTTTGATTAATTGTATTTTTAGTCAGTCCGACAATATGTTTTAAAAAGTCTGGCTGTTTAATATGCTCTCGAATAACATCCGAACTGTAAAGTCTACTATCTAAATCCTTGATATCATCTAAATTAATAGACTTCTGTTCTGCTTCATCCCAATATTTCTGATCAATCGTAGCTAATTGAGGATTACTGTTATATTTCAAATAAATCTTATAAAGTATTCCTGAAGTTGCCAAAGTTTGTAATTGTTGTTCGAGTTCATTTCGATTAATTGTCTTAACAACATCTGCATCCAGATATTGTGCATTCTCAATTGTTAAAGTTAATAAAACATTTGGTTTATTCAAAAGTTGTTGTATTTTTTCTATCAAAGAATCAACTGTATCATCTGTCGTGACATTTAAGTTGGCTTTTTCCCATGTATAGATGCTGCTCTGAACAAATTCTAATTGCGTAGTACCATTCTCAACTGAAACAAGATAAAAACCTTTAGGAGTTGTTTCGTTTTGATTACGACCTTGAATATCACCAGGATAAACAATCATCGGTCTCTCGTTTAAAATCTGTCGCTTGTGAATATGACCTAATGCCCAGTAGTCATATCCTTTTTTCAATAAATCATTAATCTTGAAGGGAGCATAATTGTCATCACCGACACCTGCATGCAAAACGCCAATTTGATAATCTACGCCATTTCGTTCAGGATAATCTTGAACGAGATTTTTACTAATGTGTTGTTGATAATAGCTAAATCCTGCAATACCAACCTTTTGGCCATCTTTAGTAATCAGTGTTTCTTCTGTAGGATTTTGACCAAAAATTGTCACATTATCAGGAAAATCAATAACTGAAAAATTACTACGATAATAATCATGATTACCATAAATCATCAAAACTTTAATGCCAGCTTGATTTAATTTTTCAAATTCGGACTTCAAAAACATCTGTGCTTTTAAAGAACTATCTGTATCATCAAAAATATCTCCTGCCAAGATGACAAAATCGACTTCTTTTTCCAAGGCAACTCGAAAAAGCTTCCGAGCCGCTTCATAAGTTGAAGCCTTTAATTTAGCTTGTAATTCTTTTGAAAAGTCACTTATTCCTACAAATGGCGTATCTAAATGCAAATCAGCTGCATGCAAAAACTTCATTCTAAAACTCCCCCGTAAAAGAAAAGGACTTGAGCAAAATACCTAAGCCCTAAGTCCTTATTATTTATCTTGATAAATTTCGGCGATTGGTTTTGAAATGATTTTGTTCAATTCATCCATCATCGAATTCATCTTTTGCTCTTTTTCCATTAAGTTTTGAATTTCACTGTAGTTTGAAAGTTGATCTGTTAATTCACGCATTGAGTTGACGTCATCATCCGTGATTTCTTGGCCTTGCATTTGTTTTTGTTGAAGTTCAAATTGTTTGTTTTGAACTTTATCAAAAAGCTTATAAGCTAGGTCGTTAGCCTTAACAGCTTCAAAAGCAAGCTTTAATTCGGAAACTTCTGTTGTCTTTCTTAAATCTTGTTCAAGTTGATTGGCACTATCATAAATGTTCATACAGTCCTCCTATTGACCAAAAAAGTTCTTAATATCATTATACCATTCTGTAGCTTTATTTTTAACGTTGTTTACGCCATCTTCAATAGATTTTGTAATATCTTTATTTCCAGAATCATCTTTATCGGCTTTAGCCAAATTTGCGGCGTCCTTCACTCCGAAATCAGTACCTTTAGTTTCTGGCAAAATATTTTCCATCTCATCCTTGAAGAGATAAGCTAGACCATTTTCACTGGTACCAGGTATGAAATGATTTTGATCTGTCTTGTCGAAACCGATCCAACTAGCAACGACTACATCCGGAGTATAACCAATCATCCACTGATCTTTAGTACCATCATAACCCCACGAACGTGGAACTTCAGTACTACCAGTCTTACCAGCTATTTGATAACCAGAAGGTTTAGCGGCTTTACCAGTTCCCTCGTTATAGACACCAAGCATCATACTTGTCATTTCTTTAGCCGTGTTTTTGCTAATGATTTGTTTAGTAGAATTATTAGTGTTATCAACAATAACAGTTCCAGTTGAATCTACGATTTTAGTAATAAAATGTGTATTAGCTAATTTACCTTCATTGGCAAAAGCAGTATACGCACGGGCCATTTGCATTGGTGAAACACCATTCTCCAAACCACCCAAAGCTAAAGCTAAATTCTGATCGTTTTTGTGAATCTTAATTCCAAAGTTTTCTACAGAATTGACACCCTTTTTTACACCAATTTTGTCCAATAAAGCTACAGCTGGAACATTCTCACTTTGAATCAAAGCTTTATACATTGGAATTGATTTTTGATATAAACCGTCAGCATTAGTTGGCGTATATTTATTTTTACCAAAACTAGTGATTTCATCAGGTAATTCTGAATCATAACTGTAACCATTCTCAATCGCCGGTGTATAAACAGCCAATGGTTTAATAGTAGAACCCGGCTGTTGCTGCATCTGTGTTGCACGATTATAACCTCTAAACGTATGGTCACCCCTACCACCAATAACAGCTAAAACACCACCTGTTTTAGGATCTAGAGCAATTGAGGCACCTTGAATCTTAGTACCATCAGCAGCATTAGCTGGGAAAAGATAACTATTACTGAAAGAGTTTTGCATATTTGTTTGCATCTTTTGATCCAGCGTCGTGTAAATCTTGTAGCCCTTATTCAAAATATCGTCTTCTTTAAGACCATATTTATTTACGGCTTCAGATATAACAGCGTCAAAGAAATACGGATATTTGTAGGAACTACTCTCTGCATAATTATCATTTAAATAAATTGGTGTATTCTTATAGTATGTAGCTTGTGATGAAGTTAGTTTTTTATTTGCAACCATTAAATCCAAAACTAAATTACGTCTAGATTTCGAGTTAGACATACTATCAATTGGATTATAGTTATTAGGAGCTTTTAAAATTCCTGCTAGAACGGCACCTTCGGCTGGATTTAATTCGGAGGCATTCTTACCAAAATACTTTTCAGAAGCATCTTGAACCCCCCAGACCCCATTACCAAAATAGGCGTTATTCAAATACATCGTCAAAATTTCTTTTTTAGAATAGACGTGATTAATTTCAATTGATAAGAATAATTCTTCTCCTTTACGAGAAAGTGTCTGTTTCTGTGTTAAAAGGGAATTCTTCGCTAATTGTTGCGTTAAGGTACTACCACCACCGCTAATGCCATGATGTATCAAATAACCTAGTGCAGCACGTGCGTAACCTTTAATACTAAAACCAGGGTTAGTCCAGAAAGTACGATCCTCAGTAGAAATTACTGCATTCTGAATATTTTTAGAAATTTTATCGTAACTAACATATGTTCCCTTGTTTGCATATAATTCACCTGCATCGTCTCCATCTTTATCCAAGACGGTTGTCTTAGTTTGCAAAGACGACTGCAAGTTTTGTACATTTGAAGTTTTAGCTTTGTAAGTCCAAAAACTACTTAAAACTAGTATTGCTGTTAAAACCAATAAGATAATCCAACGGGTAATTTGGAATCTTTTCCAATACTTTTTAATAAAAGACCAAGCAACTAGTAATTTCGGTTTAAGCCAATCCCAAAACCTATTTTCATTATTCATTGTTTAAATACCTCTGTATAAGAACAAATTTTATCACATTATTGGAATATTTTTTAATTTACTCATCAATATTTAAGGAGAATCCTCTCGATGTACCAGAAGAAAATCACTTATCATTCTAAAAATAACGAAAAATTAACCCTAAGAGAACTTCTCAAAAAGTGGTTAATTCCTAAAAAGTGGCAACATCTATTTCGCATACAGCACGATGTTCTGATAAATGACATTTATCAGCCCTTTAATACCATTATTAAAGATAAAGATGTGCTTACTTTGAACTTTAACTTTGAACCTCGAACGGAACAACATTATTTACCTGGACATGATCCAATCGATGTTGCTTATGAAGATGATGATATTATTGTTGTCAACAAACAAGCTGGTAAAAAAACACATCCTAACCGCAAAATTGAAGATGATTCCCTAATGAATGACGTGGAAAATTACTTGCAAGATGCACATCCTTACATGGTTCATCGTATCGATATGGAAACCTCTGGTTTAGTTTTAATCGCTAAAACACCTTATTTAGTACCTATCTTCAATCGTCAATTGAGTAGCAAGACATTACATCGTCAATATCTTGCTGTTGTTAAGCTGAATCAACCAATTTTCAATTCTGGCACAATTGATTTGCCGATTGGACAAGATCCCACCGATGTTCGCAAACGTATGGTAACTGAAGATGGATTAAACGCCATCACCGAATATGAAGTGATCAAAAAGAACAATGATTTTGCCCTACTCAAATTAAATTTACAAACAGGTCGAACCCATCAGTTAAGAGTTCACTTGTCTCATATGGGTTGGCCTATTGTCAATGATCCCCTCTACAACTCAGATCCTAAACATGGTAAACTATTATTGTTTGCTGACAAATTAACCTTTGAAGAACCTTTCACAGATAATTCAAAAATAATTAAGGCAAAATTATCAAAAGATATGTATAATTTAATATGTGCTTATTTTAAGCAACCAAAAAGCTCATCTAATCCCGACAATTAGATGAGCTCTCTTTTTGTCCAAAAAAGTTTAGGAGTGAAATAACTTTCTTGGTTGGACTGTACTAAAGGATGGACATAATCAATTTTATAATCGCCCCGACAGCAATTAATAAAATATATCCCACCACCAGCTTAGTAACAGCTTTTATTACTAGAGGATATGTCTTTGTCTTTATCTGTTCTTTTAGATAAGGACGTAGATCATCCCATATATTTGGATAAAGTAGTACGAGTAACAGTGTAATGTAAGGTACTACTTTGAGAATTGCCAAAATGGGAATTAGCAGGAAGGCTAAAGCCCAACTAGCTTTAAACAAACTCAAGGCATTGGTTTTACCAATTTTAATAACCAATGTATGACGACCATTTTTTATATCTGCTTCTAGATCAGAAGTTCCATTACTGAGCTCTGCACAGAAAAAGGCAAAGGTATTTGGCAAACTCACCAAAATAACAGAAATGGCTGTACTAGAATCAAACTTACCAGTTCCAGCTAACCCTAAGTAAGAGTATGTCACTGGAATTAGTTGGGTAATGGCAATAGCTACCACTGCTTCTCCAAACATCGTGGAGTTAAGTGGCTTGGGACCTGCCGAATACAATAATCCAACCCCGATACCGACAATACCGAGAATTAAAGTTATCCAGCCCGTCTTATAAATTAAGAATGCCCCAATCAATAATGGAAAAATGGCCAAACCGTACATCCATTTTTTAACTATTGCCAATGATTCACGATTAATTCCAATCGTACTAATTTTGCTACGATATTCTTCACTAGTTGAATTACGATAATCCATATAATTATTATGAAAATTAATAAATAAATGAATAAAGAAAACAGCTATAAAACCTAAAATACCATATACCAAATTGTAAGTTCCATAATTTAGATAGGCAAAGACTATTGCTAATATCAACCATGCTATATCTAGTGTGGTCGTTTTTATCTCTGATAGTTCGCTAAAGAGTTTTCTATCCAAAATTAATTCACCCTACATTTCTTCCGGAGCCTTAACACCAAGAAGTGCTAATGACATTTGTAATACTGTTGAAACTGATTTAACTAAAGCAAGTCTTGCTTTCAATCCTTCGTCGTCAGCTAAAATTCTACTGTGTGCATAATATTGGTTAAAACTCTTAGCAAGTTTCAAAACATATTTGGCAACAACTGAAGGTTCATATTCCTTGGCAGCACGTTTAACGACCTCTGGGAAGTCTTGAAGCATCTTAATGGTATCCCAAGCTTGATCATCAGCAATAGCTAAATCCTTTGTATCAGAATAATCAACATTGGCTTTTCTTAAAATACTTAAAGCACGAGCATTAGTGTATTGAACGTAAGGACCAGTTTCACCTTCAAAGCGAACAACTTCTTCCAAATTGAAATCAAAACTGTCACGACGATCATTCTTCAAGTCATGGAAAACAACTGCACCAACACCGACAGCCTCAGCTACAGCATCTTTGTCTTTCAAATCTGGATTCTTTTCTTCAATTTGTTTCTTAGCAAGATCAACTGCATCATTCAAAACGTTATCTAATAAGATAACATTACCTTTACGTGTTGATAGTTTCTTACCACCAGTTGTAATTAAACCAAATGGAATATAGACAATATCATCGGCCCAGTCATAACCCATCTTCTTAAGAACAATCTTAAGTTTTGTAAAATGCTCTGCTTGCTCACTACCAACAACATAAAGTGATTTAACAAAGTCAAAAGTATCCTTACGATATTTAGCAGCAGCCAAGTCACGAGTAATGTAAAGTGTTGCACCATCAGTCTTCTTGATCAAAGCTGGTGATAAATCATATTGTGATAAGTCAACAATTTCAGCACCACGACTTTCTTCAAGCAACCCTTTTTCTTCAAGAGTATCAACGATGGCATCCATTTTATCGTTATAGAAAGATTCACCTGTAAAGTGATCAAATTGAACATCTAGACGGTTGTAAATTGTTTGGAATTCCTTCAATGATAATTCCTTAAACCATGACCAAAGAGCAAGAGCTTCCTTGTCACCGTCTTCCATCTTCTTAAACCAAGCACGAGCTTCATCGTCAAGTTCAGGTTTTTCTTCAGCTTCTTTATGGAAACGAACATAATACTTCAATAGATTATTGATCGGATCGGCTTCAACCTCTTCAACTGAACCCCACATCTTATAGCCAACGATCAACTTACCAAATTGTGTTCCCCAATCACCCAAGTGATTAATTTTAACCGGAGTGTAATTCAATTTAGCGATAATTTTGGCAATTGAGTTACCAATTACAGTTGAACGTAAGTGACCCATTGACATAGGTTTAGCAATGTTAGGTGATGACATATCGATTGGTACATTACGTCCCTTACCTTCATCAGCGTTACCATAATTTTCTTTATCATTTAAAATTTCATTCAAAACAGAATTTGAAAAAGCTTTCTTATCTAAGAAGAAATTAATATAGGCACCAGTATTAACAACTTTTTCAAAGCCAGTTGTTTCAATTTTGCCTACCAAATCTTCAGCAATCATATTTGGTGCTTTATGTAGGGATTTAGCCAAAATAAATGTTGGAAAAGCATAGTCACCAAGATCTGATGTTTTAGGTTTTTCAATTAATTTTGTAACTTGTTCCTCTGTAATTTCGTCAGGTAAAACTTTGACTAAAGCGTCAACTACTTGTTTTTTAAAATCCATATTTTCCTCCTATTAGATAAAAAAAACGCCTCTTCCAATAATATATCCTTATTGAAAGAGACGAGATTTCCCGCGGTACCACTCTAATTGATTAATATCCACTCATTAATTAATATATTCAGTTTACATTTTAAATTAAGAAAGGATGCGACTTAGTCATTGAAATAGTCAACTTACACCAAAATTTGACCTCGCTTGAAAACAATTAACTAATTAGTCCCTCTTTTGCAAAAATATGATAGCACATAAAATTACCAATAACAATAATTATTACGAATAATATCACATCATTTGATACAAAAAAACGTTGACCAGAAACGATCAATACTTCAAAACTTGTATAAAGCGAACTACGAGAATCGAACTCGCGACACTAGCTTGGGAAGCTGGTATTTTACCATTAAACTAAGTTCGCATGTCATAACTAGTTAAGTATACAACATAATATTCCAAAAAGATAAGTTTTATTTAAAATTGTCTTGAAAATTTACAATATAAATTGCTTTTTACATTTCATTACCATAGAATCAACAGTGATGATAGATTTCTATCGACATATTGTGCATCAAGGAGAAGATTATAATGAAAAAAAAATTGGTTACTTTATTAGCCGCTGTTTCATTAATGGGTGGATTTGCCACAGTGGCTACTGGTTGTTCAAATACCAAAAGTACTCAACAAGTAGATCAACACTCTGCAAAGAAGATTACAAAAGATGAAATCAAAGGTCATGATTACATTGGTGTAAGTAGTGACAACAAAGATGAGTACATCACCTTCTTTACTGGCAAAGATAAAAAGAAAGTCCAATTTAACCGTGTAAATAAAGATGGCTCACAAAAGAATATCACTAACTTTAAAAAGGCCAAAATCGTTATGGACAAAAAGAACCCTAAGAAATTCAAGATCGATGGTTTCAGAATTATTATGGAACCTGACTTCGATTGGAACTTTGTCAAAGTTGGCAAGACAACAATCAAAACTTCTGATGGCAAGAAATGGAAATTATACGACGGAACTCATAAACAAGCAGTTAAGGCCGTACAAAAGAACGCTAAGAACAAGTAAAATCAATAAAAGCTAATAGAGAATCCATTAGGATTTTCCATTAGCTTTTTTCATTATACAATTTGTAAATTTTTTATTTAAAACAAAAAAATGATCCACGGTTTTAAACCATGGATCATTTATTGATTAATAACTGAATTTTATTGTTAAAAAAAATTATGCAGTCTTTAATTTGTTAACTGCTTCTTCAATTGTTTTACCGTTTGCAAAGACTTTTGTATTTGTATCCACAACGGTAAACATTTGAGACTTAGTATTCAAGCTTACTTGATATTTCATTTGTCTACCTCCTAATAGTTTGTTGTTAACTCAACGGATGAGACAATTATATTACTAATTTTATAAAAAGCAAGCCCTTACATTTTTAATTTTTCGCTCAAAAATTCTGCTTATCGGTAGAATTTTTTCTAAAATCTCGATATAATTAAGTCAATAAATAAGGAGAAGATGCAAAATGAAGAACATGTCCAAAAAAGAATATCCGTCGTGGTACCCTCGTAAACGAGGGCATAACACAGTAGAGTTTAATAAACCTGATAAATGGTATGAATGGTCGGCCATTCTTGATATTATCTTTTTTGCGATTTTTTTACTTATAATAAATCACTAACATACAAATATATTTGACACTCAGAAATGAGTGTCTTTTTTATTTTTGTCATTAGTTTCACTTCTAATTTTTTAAAAATTGAATACAATTTGTCTTTAATGCAAAACGACCTTTTCATGCAAAAAAGCGTATTCAATTTTTCGTACCTAAAAAAAAGTTCAAGGCAGCATCATCTTCGATGTTCACTGCTTTGAACTTTTTTAATGTTTCATTTACACATCGTACTGTGTTTCATGAATACCGGCATTCATTAGATCATAAGGTGTCTTCATTGTTGACGAATCCCATGAAGCAATTCCTACGATCATAGAGATAGCCATTGTCGAAAGGGAATCGTTAGCTTTCACATTTTTTTCAAAGCCTTCCTTAATTCGACCAGTGGCTATGCCTGCCCCTTTATTATCGGTATATAACAGAATGGCCCAAGTCGGATCATCACTATTTAACAAATACGTAATATCATTAGTACGCGTTTTTTCTTTAATGGAATCAGTTGTCAATTTTAATAACAACTTAGTCTGATTAGGACTCATCATTCGTCTCAAGTCGTTAAAATAGCGAATTTTAATGATTGCTGTCGTAACTGGGATATCAAAGCGACGATTAGTTTCTGCAAATACTGCTATATCTTCAATATAGGCCACTGTCGTCCGCAAATTAGTCTGTTCATCAAATGCCCCACGTTCTATCAAAGCTGTTCTCAGCTCTCCGTTAGACTTTTGAAGGGCTACCTGATTCTTTGTCATTGAATAAAGTGCCAATGATAATAACATTGGTATAACCATCCAAAAACTCAATTGCCAAGGAATTCGCGCCGTCTGACTAACATATTGATAAATCATGATTATGGCCTGAATCGCAATAAAAACAATGTTAGAAATCAAACTGGGCAAAATGCCAAAGAAGTAAGTAATCATCAATAACATAACTGTACAGAACAAATAAATTACGTTTAATAAAATATTGCCCGTCAGTGCCATAAGTATTGCCGTAGCACTAAACAAAGAAAGAAAAACGAGTAATCCAACATCCTGTAGAAGTGAACTTTTTTCGTCATCATTATTATTTTCCGCCATGCTTGCTCCCTCCATTCAAGTGTCCTTGCTTTCGAACGGTTAAGATAACTCCTACTCCAATTAGAATTATCACGATCAAAGCCAAGCCTAAATATAAAATCAATTGCGAATTTTTACTAAAAGTACGTTTATTTTCCAGAGACTTATCAATAGCCTTATTCTTCTTAAATCGGTATCCATAGTGGGCATTATTCATGTCAACAACCACAGCATCTCCAGTAAATTGTTGAATGTTTTTTTGAAAGTTAATCTGTGTCGAAGCCAAATAGACATCCTTAGTATTACTTCCCGTAACAACTAACATTCCTCGTTTATCATTATAAGGTGAACGCATTAGTTGGGCTGTTCCAATATTCTTACCATAATCTTTTTCAATACTTAATTTCTCATTAGAAATAATTCGATCAAAATTCTTTGAATATTTAAAATAAAGATTAGGATTCAACTTTTTTATCATTGAATTATTCCGTGGTGTTCCTAATACAATCACATTACTGTTCTTCAAAACATTCTGACTTGGCATCGACTTATAAAACTGAATTCTACCTGTATTACTCTTTGCAAAATTACCAATTAAATTAAAGATATTAGTTAAAGTCTTAAAGTCGTCTGTATTCAAGGTTTTAGGAGCTACCACAGCTATATCATCATAAGTCTCATTATTGATAAATAACGTGGGGTAATTTGTGAATAGCAGGTCATTACTTCGTTGTGATTTGACCAACATTTTCGAATCTGGACTAACCTGTGCCCACGGCGTATTACTATTATCAGAAGTATCCTGATCTTTCATTTCAAGATCAAAAGCTGCTCTAACAGTAAAACTACTTCCCAATGACAAACCACGCGGTAATTTAACACTTAAGGTATCGTTGTTAGCATGAACAGCTGTCAATTTTTTACTGCCAATTACTGTATTGTTAACGTAAAGCGTTACTAACGACCGATTGAAATTCAAGTTTTTACTATAATTAAAATGCAGTGTTATTTGTGATCCATCAGCATTTGAACGATCATTAGGAATCTGGACTAAGTAGCTACTCTCCTTATGACCTGCCCCTTCAATTCGATCTGCTGATGTTGTCAAATAGTGTGTCCCATTATCGTGTAGAGATGAAGTATAAGTATCGGTAGTCTCATCAACTTCCTCTGTATCTTTATCGGTTTCCTTCATCAACTCTTCATTGGCCACAAAGCGAGCTGCTTTTTCCAACAGTGCTCCCGATTTGGCGGTAACAATCAGATAATATTTACCATCAGTATAATATGTCTTGATAAGAGCTTTATTTTTTAATTGGTCAGGATCAATTTGCTTTTTCAATTCATCAGGCAAGTGATCATATTGGGCAACTACTAACATATAGTCGTTCTTGGCTGCATTCAGTTCTGATAACTTGACAACAGGAATCTGATCATTCTCAGTGGTAATAATTCGAGATTCACCATATAAGGCAACCATACTAGCAGTCAATTCCTTAGCGGTTGGATTATCGGCTGTTGCTATTTTTTGACCTTTGATAAGCAATTGTATCCTGACCTGAGAAATGGGCATAGAAAGAACTTAGGGTATTCTCTGCTTCTTTAAGTTGATACTCAAAATTAACATTAGAACCATTACCAATGGTTAACCAATTTGCCGGAGTTTGCTGCAATTGATAATTTTTATCCGGCATTTGATCTAAGACTTGACCAGTGATTGTCAACCGATTACTGCCACTAACTAAATCTAAAGGCACAGTGATTTTTTCAGTTTGAAAACCGGTTTTATCTTTAGATCTAAAAGAATAGAATTTAACACCATTTAAAGAAACTGTAATATCAGATGCTTGACGATTAGCTAATTGCGAAATTTGATAATTAAAATTGAAAGTAACTTTCTTTAGATCCCAATAATCCATCTTCGTAAAATACATATTAGCTTCCACTGATTTACCTGAAAGTGTCGTTATACTATTTTGAAATTGTTGCGTATAGGTCTGATTGTCTGCTGCCTGTACTGAAATTGGTTGTGACAAAGTTATTGCAGCAATGAAAATGGCAACCAAAATTGCCAAACTATTTATAACGTTTCGTTTTATACCACTTTGCTTGCTTATGAAAGACTTGTTCACGAATATACCCCACCATTCCGTATGCAGCTACCGCTAGCCACATTTGACTATAAACTAAATACATAAAAATAATTAATAACAAATTGCTAAAGGTTAACTCACCTCGTTCAGTCGTTATCGTTACAAAAGTACTGATAACAAACATCAAGACAGCGAATAACCAGAGATAATTACTAAAACCTTGTAAATTGGAATGAACGATTCCTGCCACTGACAAGACAAAAACTGAATCAGATAGAACCAATGACGTCATTAATAGAAAATAAATCGTCAAAAAGTATAAAAGATCAAAACGAATGGGACGACCTTTCTTCTGAAAAAGCAATTTAGCATTTTTGATAATAACGTATATATTTCCCTTTACCCAGCGAGTTCGTTGATGGAACCAAACATCCAAAGTTTGAGGTTCCTGTTCCCAAGTAACGGCTCGAGGTTGAAATTTAATTCTATAACCCATTTGGTAAACTCGAAAACTGATTTCGGTATCTTCAGCCAAGGCCTTAACATCCCAACCACCAACTTTTTCAATTACGCTACGACGAATAACATAATTGGTTCCCGGAATCGTACACAAATGGAATAATTGTTGACGTCCTGCTTGAGCCATCCATTGAAATGATAAAGTTTCAATATTGATAAAACGCGTCAATAATGTCGCATTCTTATTACGCGTTCTAAATTTACCAATAACGGCCGCTAATTTATCGTCCGATAATAACTCTGCTACAAGAATTCTCAGCGCTCCATGTTCAGGTGTATTGTCTGCATCATAAATTGAAATAATACTTCCTTTAGCACTCTTTAAACCAATATTTAAGGCATTAGACTTACCTTTACCGCCAGTAACCTTGTCAGTATTGATAACCTTTAAGCGTGCTTCACCAAATTGATCCTGCAAATTCTTTAATAAATCCGCTGAATTATCACTAGAATTGTCATTAATAACAATAACTTCATATCTATCTTGTGGATAATCAAAACTCAGTAATGACAAAACCGTTTTAACAATAACAATGCCCTCATTGTGTGCCGGCACCAATATTGATACGAACGGTGCCTGTTCTGGTAACTTAGGATCAGGCCTTGTAACATGTCGCAAATACCATGTGTATCCAGCAACAGTTAAGATTAAATTAACTACCAAAGTTCCCCAAATGGAGATAATTGCAATCATCAGAAAAAAATCTAAGACTGAAATAACTATCCCTCCTTAACGTTTAAATCGATTCCAATAAACCTTTTGTCCAATGAAAATGAAAATCAAAAGGATAATCATAATAATGACAAAGAAAACGGCCAAAATATTGCCCTGGACTTTGAAGTAATCTTTAAAAAGCGAATTAGGCTTACCATCAGAAAATTGTTTATTCAAATCCAAATTAGTATTCTGAATATCCTCTAACTTACCGTTAACTAAATAGTCACCATGATTATATTTCAAACTAGTAGTTTCAGTATTAATTTCAGAGCTAAAACCATCTTCCACTGGATTATACCAATTCAGTGGAAGATTTTTAATTTCGCTCTCTACATGCTCTAATTCTTTTTGCGAATACGGCATATTGATTGTTAAAGCAGTCGGAATTGTAAATGTCGTAGAATCACTCTTCTTCACATCATTAAGTGAAGCCGCTGGCATGGCAAAAAAGCTCTGTTTAGCAATCTGTGCATCGTTATCTTGATTAACGTAAGTAACTTTAGTCCCATCCTGCATCAATAACCAATGATCTGCATATTTCAAAGAATTGTTTCGTAAAACCTTGTCTTGATTCCAAAAACCAGCAGAACTTATACCGACCGGAAAGACTTGCTGTCGAGCCAAGCTGACAATATATGTCAGAAATTTCTGATTAAGTAATTGACCAGCGGTATCCACACCACTGCTGACTTCAGGAGTCTGTAAAAAGATGATTCCTCCACGATTTTCAATATTTCTTAAAACCGCCGTGAATCGATCAAAGGCTTTCATTTCAGTGTTTTTACTTACAGAGGTTGTACTTATAGCAAAAGGTATTCCCATCTTGTAACAGAATTTACTTAATTCATCCAGTGTTCGTAAATTTGTATATAGAGTCACATTAGTTATTGTCAATAATGGTTGAAACTTCCCCACTCGATCAAATAATTGAGCAATCATTTGGGTTTGTACAATCAAGCTCAAACCTTTATTTGTAAAAAATGGCAAATATCCCTGTTTGCCATTGATATATCCAAAAGGATAACTCCTTTGATCTGTTTGTTGAGTTGATAGAGTACCTACTTGGCTTGCTCCATTGGCCTGCTGGGTAATGACCGTAATACTCTGACTAAACGGCAATTGTTCACGGTTAGAATCTTTTTTCAAAATAAATTGTTGCTGATAAACTTTTTGAACTTTAATTCCCAATTGATTAATTTCTGTTTGCGTAAGATTTTCACCAATATGTAATTTTATACCTGAAAATTTATCTCGATCATTAATAAATTCTCGATTGATCAAACCGACCTGACGCCAATTAATCATCGTGATGACACCCAAATATTTTTTATCCAAGGTACCTTTTTTATAATCAGCCTGTGAAACAGTTTTAACACGTAAATCCATACTAGTTAGGCTTCGTTGTAAAGCATCAATATTCTTCTTATCATTCTTTACATCATTTTGTGAATCATAAACTAGTAAAACTCGATTATGATTCGTAGCAGCATTTATGGTTCGAGAGAAATTAAATAATGAAAATAAAATTAACATTAGGGACATCACTAAAGAAAATTTAATCCCTTTATTCACTGACTTCATCCCCCTCAGTATTCCACAACGTATGATTTATCAAATCGGAAATAAACATTAGTAAAGACATATTCAAGCTGACCGGTACTAAAAACAAATGCTTAGCCAAATCAGCATCGCCATCACCGACAATAGAAACAATCGGTACAAAAACAACTACAGTCATTAATCCGAAAATCAAGAAAAATCGTAAGATACCCATGTAACGTTTAGCTTTAATATCTAAATAAAAGCCAACACTATAGACAGCAATAAAGCCGATCGCAAGTAAACAGTCAAAAGCATATTTCCCTGGAAAGAAAGCTCCCATTAAAGAACTATATACAGTAAAATATTTTACTTGTTCTCCTGGTTTATGGCCTGAATTTCTAACAAAATTACCTACCGCTCGTGGCTGTACTGCGGTTACATCCTTAGCAGCTACGTCCAATAAATTATTAAATTGTTTCAAATTACCAGCGTAGTAACGGACAATCCAAGCAAAACCCGTTTTATCCATCAGATGTTTTTTTACATATTTACTACCTGGATCTAACGTTGCATAGTTTTTAGAATAATAGTTTTCATTTCTCATGAGAGCAAACTGACCATCGACTCCACCACGTTCAATTTTTTTAGTTGGATCGCTAGTCTCCAATAATGTTCCATGCGAAAATGTTTGAAAAGTATTGGCTCCAACAATTTCTGATCCGATGGACTTATAAATTCCCACGCCAGACATCAATACCAAAACAATTCCCAATGCCGTGGCCATTCTTCTGGCCCTAAAATGTGGTAAAAACATGATACCTATCGCTACCACACCAAAACTCAAAGCCAATGGTGCATTCTGTTGCTTATTAGTAATCAGTAGAATTGTCGAAATGAAGAATAGAAAGGTCATTGGCCATCTTCTTGAATAAATATTTCTTGCTAAGGAAATAATCGATGCACACAAGTAAAGCATTAAAATAAACATTCCCGGTTCAGCGAAGAAAGAATTGAAATATAAGGTGTATGCTGAGTCGGCAAAAATGAACACGATTAAAAGTCCCATTACATAGCTCTTAACTTTACGATATGGGCGAACGAAAGCGTTAGTTAAAAGATAAATTCCACCTAAATAGAATAAATAATAAACTAAACCCATAAATCTAATATCAAAAATAGTCCTACTATAAAATAGTTTATTCAATAACAAAGCTATTTGAATAAATATGGTTTGTGATGATAATACTGATACGTTATTTTCATTAAAGTACTGCATAATACCAAATTTGGTTATCACAAAATCACTGTACTGACTGTAACTAGTAGGTAATCGATAAATACCATTACTCAAAATAGAACGATAAAAATCTCCATTATCAGCCAATCCATGAATTGGTGGTACAAATAATAAAATGCCACTAATAATGGCTGCCAAAACCGTTGCTAATAGTGCTGGAGAGACAAATTTTGAAAATTTATTTAAACAGTTATATATAAATTTTTTCAAACACTCACCCTCAATATTTTGCTGCCAATAACGTTGTTAAATTATTATACGAATAAGCCTCATTTTGATGCTCAATTCCAATACCACCGTAGATAGCAGACTTTTCATTCTTCACCTGATACTTCCAAGTTAATTTCATAGCCTTTTGATACATTCTTTTATTACCTTGCTTAGCAAAAATCATAGCTGCCAAAGCGTAACTACCCGCCGAATGAGAGCGACTGACCACATTACCATTAACAGAATAACCATTGTATAGCGTATTACGATCCACTTGATTCTTTAACCAATTTAAAGAGACTTGTTTTAGCTTACCTATTTCTGACAAGTGAAGTAATGTCTCCAAAGCCTCTGAAGTATTTAAGTCGTTATTACTATAGGTTTTGTTACTCCAATTGTAACTAGAAGCATAGAGTGGAAATGCGTCACCTAAATAACCATTTTGAACGACCGCTAACTGCTTTTTGTACATCTTCTTGTTCTGTTTAGAAGTTGATTCAAAGTATTTTAAAGTCGAGAAATCATAATAAGCTAATGAACCATCGTCACTAGCCTTCTTAGTTTTAACATCGTAGAAACTAGCAATTTTTCCGTTGCTCATTGTATTCTTTTGTAATGACCCAAATCTTCGTGCCGCCTCTTTTTTATAATTCTTGTTTCCTGTTTGATCGGCATACATTTGTAACGCCCTAATAATTCTCAAATCATCTAGAGTGGCATTAACATCAAATTTTTTATTAGTTGCAGGTGTGTAACGATAGCTAAACTGAGACCCTTGATCAAAAGTTTTTTTAGTTTCTCGGTAAAATTCTCTAAACTTTTTATATTGATGTGTATAGATCAGATATTCCAACCACATACCTGATGATTCTGAAAGTAACTCATGACCACGAGCAACATTTTTTTTATAAGATTGTTTCTTATAATTCGTATAGATACCCTTTTTAGTCATCATCTTATTTTCAATGAAGTGTTGTAATTCTTTTTCATTAGAAATGTAGTTACCATAATGGGATCTTTTACTAAAGTTACTATCACCATTAGGTACTAAAACCTTGGTTTTCTGATCACTGCATCCCGCTAAAATCAAGACCATCAAGAATAGCAGGATTATTTGGAATCTCTTTTTCAAAATTTTCCCTCACTTAATACTAAGTTAATACTTTTAATATCTTTTTTGCATATCTTTTTACCATCATATGTAATTATCTACGATATTGGGCTCCATGCCAATTCTTTTAGTATAAATTTGAACATTTTTTTATTTTATAAATATAATATTTTCGAAATATCTCTTTTCATCTCTGATATAATCGAATTTAAGGAGGCGCTCTCATGGCTTTGAATATTAATTTAATAAATGGTAAAAACATTCTCATAAATGAAGATACTTACTTGGTGGCTTGGAAATATCAATCATCACTAATGGCAAGTAACGCCGATCACTACTACTTAGACTGCATTTTCAAAGGTAGTTTTGAAGATGGCAAGGTTACTGAGGATCACGAAGAAAACAAACTCGAAGGTTTAATCAGTGCCGCTGATTGGTTAACGATTGGTAAAGACAACGATAATTCTATTAAAACTACTGCTGTTCTAGGTATTACTAGAGATTAATGGCAAATAAAAAAGGTTCCAGCTTACGCTGGAACCTTTTCTGCTCTCTGGGGGGAAAGCAGTAATCAGAATTTTGATTACGCTAAATCTTAACATTAAAAAAAACTGATTTCCAGAAAAATCTATGTAAATAAAAAATTAGTTATTCATAGATTGACTGGCTTTTGAAGCTGCTTCCAAAGTATCACAAAAATCTTCTAATCCTTCTTCAGAACCAGCTGCACAGGCAGCTTCAAAATACTTAACTTTATGATCAAGTTTTTCTAAATACTTTTCAGACTGGGCAATTTGACGCATTACTTCATCACGTTGTCGTTTAAACATTGCCAATCTTTGCTCTAAAGTTACATTACCCTCCATTGACATATTGACAAATTCTCGAATTTCCTTCAACGACATTCCAGTCTCTTTTAGGCATGAAATAAGTTCAACAAAATCCATATCATTTTCAGTAAATTTGCGACGACCATTGTCATCACGATGAACAAAAGACATTAATCCTTCTTTATCATAGTATCGCAGGGTATAACTTGAAAGGCCGTTTTTTTCGGCCACTTGTCCAATTGAATAAGCCATTTGAATATTCCTTTCAACTTTAAATTATTATCTTAAGTATAATCGTATAGTTCATATTTTTATATTATTTTAATATTGAATAAAAAAAAACTGCAAATTCACTTACAGTGAACTTGCAGCCTAAACGAAGTGAAATATAACTCCGATTTTATTCGTAATTTAATATTGTGACATGTAAGTATCTCTTTCCCATTGGGAAACTGTTTGTTGGTATCTTGCCCATTCAGCATTTTTAGCAGCAAACAAACTATTTGTTAAATCCTTACCAAGTGATTGTTGAACGTATTCATCTTTACGCAAAGCCTTAAGAGCGTTATGTAATGTTGAAGGTAAATCAACGATACCCTCTTCGCGACGTTCGTCATCAGACATATTATAAATATTATCCTTAACTTCTGGCATCAATTCGTAGTTTTGATCAATACCGTCTAGTCCAGCATCAAGGATACATGCAATTGCCAAGTATGGATTTGTTGTTGGATCTACACTTCTAATTTCAATACGTTTTGATTTACCTGATGCAGCAGGTACTCGAATCAATGGTGAACGGTTCTTACTTGCCCAAGCAATATATGTTGGAGCTTCAAAGCCTGGAACCAAACGTTTATATGAATTAACAGTTGGATTATTAATAGCGGTTAAAGCACGAGCATGTTTTAAGACACCACTCATAAATTCTTTAGCTGTATCAGATAACATATCGTTGGGATCATCAAAGATATTGTCGTCACCTTTGAATAATGACATATTGATATGCATACCTGAACCATTAATACCTTGAACTGGTTTTGGCATAAATGTTGCATATAGGTTGTTCTTTCTAGCAATTGTCTTAACCACTAATTTGAATGTTTCAATACTATCTGCAGCTGACAAAGCATCTTGATACTTAAAATCAATTTCTTGCTGTCCAGGAGCAACTTCGTGGTGACTAGCTTCAACTTCAAAGCCCATCTTTTCAAGAACAAGCACAATATCCTTACGAACATTAACACCTAAGTCGACAGGTGAAAAGTCAAAGTAACTACCATCATCATTTAAATGTAGAGTTGGATTACCTTGCTTGTCACGGTTGAATAGGAAGAATTCAGGTTCTGAACCAATATTGAAATTAGTGTAACCCATCTTTTCCATTTTCTTGATAACACGTTTAAGGTTAACACGAGGATCACCCTCAAATGGTGTGCCATCTGATTTGTAAATATCACAGATCAAACGAGCTACTTTACCATGTTCTTCTCCCCAAGGGAAAATCAACCATGTTGATAAATCTGGATGTAGTAGCATATCACTTTCTTCAATACGAGTAAATCCATCAATTGATGAACCATCAAAAGTAATCTTGTTTGCCAATACTTTATCCAATTGAGAAACAGGAACTTCAACATTCTTAATGATGCCGTTGATATCTGTAAACATTAAACAAATAAATTCAACGTTTTCATCATTTACCATTTTTGTAATATCTTCTGCAGTATAATGTTGCATTTTTTAACCACTCCTATTGTATATACCAATTTTTTGTAGACTTCTAATAAACGTTATTAATATAAGGTTCCATTAACAATATAATGATAATACCAATTACATGTTTCAGTGTCAAATATTTATCGTTATATTATTAAAAAAACTAATCAATAATAAGATATACAAATTCTTTTGTATACCAAGATTCTATCACATAATTTAATTTAGCCGAAGAATATATTTGACTTCTGAACGTGAACCAGTTAAATTATAGATACGAACGAAATCGAATATAAAAATAAAAATAGTTCGCAATTAATGGAGTGGATAATACATGCAAGTTTTTGATTATGAAGATATTCAACTAATACCGAACAAATGTATCGTAGACAGTCGTTCAGAATGTGACACAAGTATACAATTTGGACCTAAGACTTTTAAGATTCCAGTAGTACCAGCCAATATGCAAACCATCTTAGATGAAAAATTGGCTGAAAAACTAGCTGAAAATGATTATTTTTATATCATGCATCGTTTTGAACCAGCAACCAGAATTAATTTCATAAAAGACATGCAACAAAAAGGACTCTTTACTTCTATTAGTGTTGGTATCAAAGAAGATGAATTCAAGTTCATTGACCAACTAACATTACAGAACTTAACTCCTGATTACATTACAATTGACGTAGCACATGGTCACAGTGATCGTGTCATTAAAATGATTAAATACATCAAACAAAATATTCCAAACAGCTTCCTTATCGCCGGCAACGTTGGTACACCAGAGGCTGTACGTGAACTTGAAAATGCTGGAGCTGATGCTACTAAAGTTGGTATCGGGCCTGGTAAAGTCTGTATCACTAAACTAAAAACTGGCTTCGGTACTGGTGGTTGGCAATTAGCTGCTATCAGGCTTTGTGCTAAAGCTGCTAGCAAACCTATTATTGCTGATGGTGGTGTTAGAAATGACGGTGATATTGCCAAATCAATTCGTTTCGGAGCAAGCATGGTAATGATTGGTTCCCTACTCGCTGGACACGAAGAATCCCCTGGCAAGGTCATCGAAAAAGACGGTCAAAAATACAAAGCCTATTTTGGATCAGCATCCCAATACCAAAAAGGCGAATACAAAAATGTTGAAGGTAAAAGAATGCTTGTTCCTTATAAGGGTAAGATCATGGATACTCTAACCGAAATGCAACAAGATCTTCAATCTTCAATTTCTTACGGTGGTGGCAAAGATCTTCTATCACTACGTAAGGTAGATTATGTCATCGTAAAGAATTCAATTTATAATGGTGATGTTTATTAAAATATAATAATACAAAAAAAGAGGCTGACGACTGGGTGTTCGTCAGCTTCTTTTTTATGAATGGGATAGTTCATGTTCAATTTGACAAGAAAGTTGTCCATCAAACAACTTTCAACTTATCAAATTTACCATTACTGTAACACATTCTATGTTAATTAAACAGTATGAAAACTTTTTAATTTCAAAGATTAATTTTAATTTGATTAATTATTAATTTGTCGAGCATTGAATTTATGAATCCCATTGTTTCTCTCTTCAAAACCCTCTGTTTTGCTAACAATATATCTGGGACGATCATTAACTTGATCCAAAACTCTCCCGAGATAACTTCCCAATATACCAATGGCTAACATCAACAATCCAAGACTAAATAGTAAGATTGTTATTCCAACTGAAGCAGCGTTGTAATTTCGCTAGCTATCAAGTAACCTAGATAAAAAACACTACTTACTAATGGCACAATGGAAAAAATATTAACAAATTGTAATGGTTTCATAGAAAAAGATGTGATTCCATCTAATGCCAATTTAATCATCTTAGAGAGTGGATACTTAGTTTCACCAGCAATCCTCTCTTGACGATGGTACTTTACACTAGTCTGTTTGAAACCAATCCAAGTCACTTGTCCTCTAACGAATGGATCCTTTTCATGTAATTTCATCAACTGATTAACAGCCTTACGATCCATCAAACGAAAATCACCTGTATCCAAAGGCATATCGATCGTAGCTAGTTTTCTGAAGGTTCGATAAAACATTTTGGCAGTAAATTTTTTGAAAAATGTTTCACCATCACGTTGCATTCTCTTGCCATAGACGATCTCATAACCTTCATGCCATTTCTCAATCATTTGAGGAATAACTTCGGGAGGATCCTGGAGATCTGCATCCATAACAACGACTGCATCTCCCTTAGAATAATTTAATCCAGCTGTAATAGCTATCTGATGACCAAAGTTACGTGAAAACTCTACTAATTTAATGCTACTGTTTTGGGCCAGAGCACGCTTGATAATAGGAACGGACTTATCTTTTGAACCATCATCGACAAAAATCAGTTCATATCGTTCTTCTTGTTGCTCAATATAATTAAGTAACGTGTCAATGGTTACTTGAATACCAGCCTCTTCATTAAAAACTGGTAACACTATCGATATTAATTGATTCATCGTCAATCATTCCTTTCTAGCTTATTTATAAATGCTGGATAAATCATATAGGGTACCTGATTGACCAGGGCCACCCATTCCGCCGCCCATTGATGGACCACTTGATTTACCAGATTTCTTCATCTTCTTTAATTGTTTCTTAGTTAATTTCTTCGTACCAGTTGGTTTCTTCGTACCACTTGGCTTCTTCATACCACTTGGTGCACCACTATTGCCGTTAGGTGCAGTGTTACCTTTTGTACCTGATGGCTTTTTACTTGGTTTAGAACCACTTGGTGGAGTTTGACCGGATGGTGCTTTGCCACTAGCCATACTGCCACTTTGACCACTACCGTTAGGAGTTGGAGCATTAGTAGAAGAATTCTCAGTCTTCGAAGAGACTGTTACTGAACTAGATGCTACTTGGTTATTATTGGAACTACTTAATTTAACCTTCTTAGCATGTTTCTTAATCCAACTGACAATCTCGTTATTAGAGCCGCCAGTCTTACCACCAGAGTAGTAATACTTCAGCTTACCTTCTTTAACTAACTTCTTAAATTGTTTCAATGTGATAGCCTTATCGGTACCATTGAAACCACCCATTGCCATAACAGCCTTACCTGTTGCAATAATATATGGGGCGGCAGTACTAGAATCATCAGTGGCAAAAAGATATTCGGCATTACCTTGATGTTTTTCCAAATACTTAAGCAAAGTTGAATCAGTTTGGGAATTACCCATTCCGCCGCCACCACCAGCGGAAGATAATAACGATGGACCCGCACTAGGAATACCATCACTAGAACCAGCCAATGTTGGTGTTAATGACCAATAACTAGGTGCCAACATAATTAAAATTAAAGCAATTGCTGGCCAAATACGTTTATTATTTAGCTTAATAGCAATCCAAGGAAGAACAAACAGTGGGATAGAAATAATGATTCCGGCAATCAACAAGATCCATGCCAAAGTTGGATAATAATCCGTTAAATACCAGGCCTGTAGAATACTTGTTGAAAGAATTGCTAATGGCAAAAGCATTGCCCAAAGCGATTTCTCACGCCACTGTCGAATCATTGTAAAAATTCCAATTCCGGCTAAAACCGCAATGGCTGGAGCTAACATAATTGTATAGTAAGGATGGAAGAAACTAGCAACTGAGAAGAATCCAGCTACAGGAACTAACCAGCCAACCCAAAGCCAAAGTTCTTTTCTTTGAGCATTGAGTGAGTACCATTTCTTCATCTTTGAGCCACGATAGTAGGCAAAACTAGATATTAATCCAAATAAAGCAATTAATAATAACCAACTAATTTGTGGTCCCAATTCTTTTTGGAATAATCTAAATGGTCCAGCGGTACCAATATTGAAAGCACCACCACCGGCGCCACCAGTGCCTGCACCACCACCTTTTTGACTATTTCCTCCAGGTTGTCCTTGTCCTTTACTACCTGATGGTATTTTAGGTGCACCATTAGATTTACCTGATTTAGATGGTGGATTTCCCATCTTAGAACTACTTTTACTCTTAGACCCACTTGGTGGGGTCATTGATTTACTACTCTTCTTAGAACTGGACATCCCTGGAAAAGCTCCACCAGTACCAGTTGTCTGTCCTAGTAATCTCTCAGTTCCGTTATAACCAAAAGCCAACTCCAAAGCAGAGTTAGTTTCCGAGCCACCTTCATAAGGACGATTATTCGAATTAGTCATGTCGACTGACAAAGGCCAAATCAACGTGAAAATTGCCAAGAAAACCGTTGCTATAGATAAATGAACCAATTTCTTTTTCCATTTAACATCACTAGCAATCCAATAATACAAATAGAGTGCAGGTAAGACCATAAAAGCTTGTAACATTTTAATATTGAAAGAAAAACCAATTAAAGCAAAACCAATCCAGACATAGCGTTGTTGCTTACTTAAAACAGCTTTTTGAACGAACCAAACTGATAGTAACAGGAAGAATACCAATGTAGCATCCATATTATTAGTTCTTGAATCTGCTACAACGATTGGTGTCAATGTCATGATCAATGCAGCTAAACGAGCTGGAACTTTACCAAATTTTTTTTGAACCATGTTGTAAATTAGATATACCGAACCAATTCCAAATAAAATTGACGGTAAAACAACACTCCATCCATGAACTCCAAAAATTTTGGCACTGATAGTCATAAACCATAATGCTACTGGTGGTTTATCAACCGTTATAAAACCGGCCGGATCAAAACTGGCATACCAGAAATTCTTGAAACTCTTTGTCATACTAACAATTGCTGCTGTATAGAAATTATTAGCTTCACCTGCTTCCCAAATATTCCAGGCATACAAGAATGCTGCTAAAATTAAAATAGCAATCAACCAATAGTCATACTTAATATTTCTCAATTTATGTAGAAAACTATTATGTTCATTTTTTTGAACACGACTAGATTCTTTTGATTCCATCATCTATCTTCCCCTATCTCTAAAAAGCTATATTGATTAAAAAACAAATGACTGAATAAACTAGAATCGATAATAAAATCGGTTGTAAATTTTTCATCTGTTCAATTCCTTTCTTAACGACAGGAACAAGATTAGACAAACTAGCTTAAATTAAGCTTAAATTAAAATTTATGTTTTATATTTAATTGGTAGAATTTGTAAAAGGAGATTTTTATGTCAAATAATATTAGAATTTTAGTTGTAGAGGATGATGAAAATTTAGCAAGCAATATTGCTACTTTTTTATCAGATTTTTCTGAAGTTGATATTGAAAGTGATGGTTTAAGTGGAAAATTTGCTGCTACCGAAAATGTTTATGATCTAATTATTTTGGATATCATGTTGCCTGAAATGAACGGCTATGATGTGTTAAAAAATATTAGGACTGATGGCATCAACACTCCTGTTTTAATTTTGACCGCCAAAGCTGAATTAGATGATAAGGTTCATGGTTTTAATTTGGGAGCAGATGACTATCTGACTAAACCATTTCATCGTGAGGAATTATTAGTACGAGTTAAAGCTTTATTAAAAAGAAGTGGTGCTTTAACGGATGATTCCACCATTAAGATTAATAATTTGGAAGTAAATTTAAATAATCATGAAATACTTGCCGACCAACAAAAAATTGAATTAAACGTTAAAGAATATGATTTACTAGTTTATTTATTACAAAATAAAAATACTATTCTGACTAAAGATCAAATTTTTGAACGTATTTGGGGTTTTGACTCTGATACTTCAATTACAGTTGTCGAAGTTTATATGAGTAATCTACGTAAAAAATTACGTCCTTCAGGCAATGATAATTTAATCAAAACTATTAGAAATGTTGGGTATATTTTCCAAGATGAAAATGAAATCTAAACAAAGCACTATTACTCGTCGACAACAATTCAAATTATTTCTTTCAATCATGGCCGCCTTTGCCATCCTTTTCTTAACTTTGGGATTGATTATTTTTAATCTTTTTCAATCATCTACTTATAAGAGTATTGATAAAGATATTAAGATTGAAATGGCCTCTGTTAAAAAACAGCCTAGTATAAAACAGGATGATTCTCCCATGGGACCGCATAATCCAAATAATCAATTTGAAAGCAAAAAAAAGGAACCCAGTCCCAAGGCTCCTTTTCAGGCTTCAATTTTAGTTTTTGATAACAATGGCAAATTGCTAAATAAATCGAGTTTAGGAAATCGTTATTCTATACTAAAAAATATAAAATTAAATAAAAAAGCTCTTAATAAAAAACAAACTTTACTTGTTAAGAATATGAATTTCCGTTCAATATTAATAAAAGTCTCAAAAAATAATAATAATCCAATGTACGCTGGTCATTATGTTTTGATCATGCAAAACATTGATACACAAATTCAAGCTATGAATAATTTCATTAAAATTTTGTCACTCACCTTCTTCATTTTTTGGGTTATTGCTTTAGTGGTTTCTTATTTTCTAGCTCGTATTAATATGTTACCAATCGTTAAGTCCTGGAAACAACAGACCGAATTCGTCAATGATGCTGCCCACGAACTAAGAACACCTTTGACAATCATTCAAGGTAAACTAGAGTATATGCTGACTAGGCCAAATAAAAAAATCATTGACGAAGCTGAATCAATTTCAGTTTCACTTGATGAAGTTAGTCGTCTTAATAATTTAACGAATAATCTGTTAGATTTGGCAAGATTTGATCAAGCTACAACAGAACTGCATTTTGAATATACTCAACCAGAATTCTTTCTTAAAGATCCAATTGAACCCTTCAAAGATATTATCAATTCACAATCTAAGGTCTTTCAAATTAACCTTTATCACCATCCTACACTCTATTTGGATCGTGATAAAATCAAACAACTGTTAATTATTCTTTTAGACAATGCCACTAAATACACGCCTAAAAATGGAACCATCAGGATCTATGATCAAGTTGAAGGTTCTAAATATCAATTCATCATTTCTGATACTGGTGCTGGTATTCTTGACGCTGATAAGCAAAAAGTCTTCCATCGCTTTTATCGCGTTGATAAATCACGCAACCAAAGCAGTGGTGGACATGGATTGGGCTTAGCAATTGCCAAACAGATTGTAGAAAATCACCATGGTAGAATTTTTATTCAAGATAACCTACCACACGGCAGTGAGTTTGTCGTTGAATTGCCAATCAAAAAAAATCATTAAAAAAATGGCTTCCTTTACTACTTATTCCAAGCAGTATCTATTTAGAGACGTAATTACATACGCCTATTCTAAATAGATACTGCTATTTTTATTTTTAAAATTTGACAAAATTTTCGAAAGAACCACATTAATACTTATTTATCACAATTATTTTTTTTATTTCTTATATAACAACCCCTCAAAAGAACGTATTTTATTAATATTTTTAATATGTTTTTTAATATTTTGCACTTCATTTCACAAAAAAATGACTCTATTAATTTGAATCAGAAAAAAGTTATTCAGATGATAAGATATCAAAATCATGTTTGAGGGAGTGCTGCTTATATGAAAATTAAAAACATACCTTTACTATGCTTATTGTACTTTTTAAGCATTCTTTTTTTATGCTTTAAACCTACTACCACGGTTAAAGCTGCACCAATGACTGATGCTGATGTTGCAGAACAATATCAACATAAGGAAAATACCGAATTAATCATCAGTTATGTCCTAGAAGAAAAAAAAGAATTGATATTGAAGACAGATGTCAAAGATATGCTTGATATCGACGCTTTAAAAGAAGAACTTGGTGAATCCAATGTAACAGTTGATAACGAAAAATTAGAAACCACCGTTACTTTGAATAAACCTAACACCAATTCTTTCAAACTTTTCGTCAATAATAAAAAACCATTCCAATTATCTGTATTAAAGCCTAACGGTGAAAATATCTTTGATTATGAATTAAATCAACCTGAAAAGTATTCTGGTGAAACACCCGAAGTTGACGATGCTGCAGATGATGCTAGCGAAGCTGGTTGGACATTTGCAGAACATCTTCGTGTCAGCGAAGGTCCCATTAAAGAATATTCTGATGGAACTAGCACTCGCCCCTATCTTTACTTTGGGGATTATAATTATGCTATCCGTCGTGCCTCTGTCAGTGATTCCTATGAGCCTAGTGGTAAATCTCGTGTAAATAGTTTAACTGCTGCTGGTTCTGCCATTCTTTACGCCGAAAAAGGTAGTCGTATTTTGGATGGTCCTACTGCTCCAGGTAATCATATTTTTACTGATCATTACGGTGATAATCAAAAAGGAGACTATGATTCACCTGATATCATCAATATGGGTCTTTCTCCATTAGGAATCGAAGACCGTCCCAACGGATCACCCAGAACTTTTATTTCTAATGATTTATTTAACTACGTTGTATCATCAGATGGTGTCGGTGTCCCTGGTACTTCTGGCCCTAACAAACTAGGTCAAAGTTACTCTATGCTAGATACACCAAAGTTTTATTATCGAACTAATCCACAGACTGGCTTGGAAGAACAAAAAATAGTTTTCAAACAAAAAGCCTACTTTGTTGATAAAAAGCATCGTCCCAACCCAGAGATTACTACCACTATCAAACTTAGTTTCAATAAAATGGGACGTGTCGTTACCAATATTAAATTTAAAAATACTGGTAAAGAACTCTTTAAAAATTTCATTGGTTTCTCTAACCATGATCTATCATTAAATGAAGACAATAAAGAAGTTACCGATACTAAAGGTCGTCGAATTGGTAACTATTTAAAATTACGTACTTTAGGTAATGGTCGTGGTATGTACATGCAATCGGAAGACAACCGTGTACGTACTAGTTATTTCACAAATCAAACTAATGGACCTGACGCCTGGGCTGCCCGCTCTTCAAGTAGTTCTTATATAGCTACCAAAGGTTACAGTTATAATCCAGGTTTAATTGGTGTTGTTGCCTTTAGAGAAAGATATTATCCATGGAAAATTGGTAAACCTAAAGATTCTGGTTTCCCACTATATATCCCTACCAAATATCACAATAAAAAGACAAAACACTTTACCTCTCCTTACGTACCTGAACACTTATTTAATGCTTTCAATGATCAATACGATGCTGGTGACTCAAAAAGAACTGATGATGCTGGTGGAAGACTGGGAGCTGCGGAGGATGAAAGTACCTGGGACGCTGGTTTAACCATGAGAACTGCTCCACAAGATTTATCCGTTGGTAAAACAGTTGAAATGGAATATACATCTCAGATTGACGTAAAAGGAAAAACTTTTAGTCCCGTTATTCAATTAGATTTGAATGGTACTGATGATAATCCTCAAATCTTGCCAATCAGTCAAAATGAATTACCTTTAACTAGTTTGTGGTATGACTTTGATAGTACGGATGTAACAATGTACTATTCCATTGATAGTGAAGATCCTGAAGACTTCAAAGTACTATTTGATGCTAAACAATCTGATAAAGAAGCTATTGTTGGTAAACATCATGAAATCAAGGATCAAAAGGTCTCTCTTAATGATTTCAAAGAAAACAAACACAAACTTCGCTTTTATATGAAGGATAAAGAAGGCAACATTTCTAACGTCAAAGAACATGTCATTAAATTCAAAAAGCCAGCAACTGTCGAACCACAAATCAGTGTAGTTTCTCCTGGTTCTTCTAAAAAAGAACCACACAATCCGATGATGCACAAAATGACACTTGAAGGATATTGGAACGATAAAGACAGTAAGTTAATCAAAAGTATTTCTTATATAGTTGATGACGGTGAAGAAAAAACACTCAGTGAAGATTTAGATAATCCCCAATTGGGTGAATCTAATTCTTGGAAACTTGAAGATTTAGATATCAAAAATTGTAATGATTTCGATGTCCATACGATTGAAATGCGAATTGTTGATACTGAAGATCATATAGGAAATGATTTCTTCTACTTCCGCCACGTTGCAGGTAGTCTAATTTTAACGGCACCCGAACAAATTGACTTTGGTACCATCTCCGTTTCACCTACTACTGAAAGTATGACTCAACCAAAAATTGATGAAGGAAACGTCATTTTAGACGATTATCGTGAAAAAGATTCTAACCCGATTGCCATTAGCCTTTCAATGAGTAAGTTTTATCAAGAAGAGACAGAAAATCACAATGATGAAGACAACGGGGATGATTCTGGTTCCTCCAACGATCCTGATCGAAGAATCGTTGACGCTGACAGAAAGTACCTTCTTCATGATGTCTACTGGAAAAATAAAAAAGTTAATAGTAGTAACATCATTATTGGTAAATCTACTGGTAAAACCGGATTCGAATGGGAATATACTACTGACTTTACTAAACGAATTTTGAAGAATCTTAGAATTGGTTTCCGTACAGGTACTACTGGTTCTCCTGATGGTAATTATGTTAGTCACTGGACATGGCAAACTGTTGATTCAATTAAATAATAAAAAAGATGACAAAATTTACAATCCGAAAATTTCAATAACAAGTTAGCCACTTGGACAAAATAAATTGAATCCAAGTGATATCAGTATTTGAAGTTTATAAATATGTCTTTAAGCACCACAGGAACTAGCAAAGAGTTCTTGTGGCGTTTTATAGTTCAATAACTTTCTAGG
>NZ_AZES01000031.1 GCF_001434985.1 Companilactobacillus paralimentarius DSM 13238 = JCM 10415
TGTTTTTATTTTGTCATTTTTCTAAAGTGGCTAACTTGATTATAAAATTCGCCGTTAGAAAAATTCCACTTTATACAATTATTTTCGTATAAGGTGGGATTTTGACATATAGTGACACTGGCAAGTCATATACTGTTAAGTGGAATCAGATGATTTCGAATATTTTTCCCATATTTATTTATGAGTACGTGATAAACCCCTTTATCCGTAGCTAAACGAAAAGTCCAGAAGCGTTTGCTTCTGGACTTTTTGTACTGTTTTTAATTATTCTCAATTAATATTCTAGCAACAGCTCTAGCGGAGAATGGATTTTGTCCGGTGATAAGTTGACCATCTTGAATAGCAAATTCTTTGTAGGCACGTTTCTTTTGAAAATTGGCACCGTGCATTTTAGCAACTTCTTCATTGAGGAAGGGAACAACTTTTCTTTTACCAGCTAAAATTTCTTCAGCAGTCGTAAAGCCAGTGATTTTTTTGTCAGCAATCAAGTAATTGCCGTCATCATCTTTAACGTTGAGTAAACCGGCAATGCCATAACAGACGGAGGTTACGAAGCCGCCTTGTTGATAAATTTTCTTAGTAATACTTTGCAATTCGGGATTGGTAGGGAAGTCCCACATAACTCCGTGTCCGCCAGTATAATAAATGGCCTGATAATCTTCGGGTTGAATTTGTGCTGGTTTCAATGAATTAGTTAAGGCTCGTTGTTGAAAATCAGAACTACTGTAAATTGCCATGGTAGATTTGTCGGTATATTTGAAACTGCGAGGATCAAGAGGAACGAAACCGCCTTTGGGGCTAACGTAGTCGACTTCAAATCCAGCTTTAGTCACTTCATCAACGAATTCGGTGGCTTCACCTAACCAGAGTCCGGTAGCTTGGTCAGTGCCTTTATATTCAATTGTATTTGTTAAAACAACTAGAATCTTTTTCATGAGTTACTCCTTATCTCGTTGTGGCATTAAAGCGGATAATCCTTGATGTTTGAGGGAGAACAGCAAAGCTCCCCAAGCATTGGTTGTATGTTGAATTGCTTTACCTTCAGCAATGCGCAACATTTGTTGTTGATAGAAACTTAAACCAATCAATGAACCCACTTTTTTATCCAATTTTTTTGAACCAGTAGTTAAATGATGTAGTTTTACAGAAGTAAAGTTACCCCATTTTAATTGGTTAGGCAAGTCAGGCACCATGACTAGAGGGCGGGCTAATCCGATAAAGTCAGTTTCGTTATTTTGAATAGCATTCTCCATACCGATGGCCGTGTTGAAACCACCTGTAACAACTATTGGAGTTGAAATAATCTGTTTTACTTTTTGAGCGTAGTCAATGAAGAAAGCACCTTTACCGATTCCTTGCATTTTAGGATTTTCGTAATTACCACCAGAAATTTCAATCAAATCGATACCTAATTGGTCCATTTTTTGAATTACTTGAAGTGAATCTTCTTCAGAGAATCCATCTGAACGGAAATCGGATGAATTGATTTTTAAAGCAATTGGGAAATCATGGCCAACTTTTTCGCGAATACCAGTGTAAATTTCGGTTAAGATACGCATTCTATTTTTCAATGTGCCACTGTATTCATCATTTCGTTGATTATCGTGTGGTGAAAGGAATTGGTTCAAAAGGTATCCGTGAGCTGCATGGATTTCGACTCCTGAAAAACCAGCTTGTTGTGCCATAGCTGCGGCTTCGGTGAACTTGTTAATGATTTGTTTAATTTCTTCAATACTTAAAGCTCTAGGCGTATTGAAGGCAAATCCGTTAGAACCAGTCATGGGAACGGCACTAGGAGCAACTGGTTGTTTACTGATGGTTTTAGGGGACTGTTTACCGGGATGATTTAATTGCATGAAAATTTTGGTATCATTCGTGGTTCCGGCTAGAGCCCACTTCTTTAATAAATTCAAATCCTGCTGACGATCAACAACAATATTGCCATATTCACCACGGGCATTGCGGTCGACCATAACATTTCCAGTAATAAGAAGACCAGTACCGCCTAGAGCCCACTTTTGATAAAGGGAGATGAGTTCTTTCGTTGGTTGATAGTTTTTGTCACCTAAGGTTTCGCTTAAAGCGGCCTTAGCAAATCTGTTTTTAATTGTAGTACCATTTTTTAAAGTTAAGGGTGTAAAGATAGTTGTCATAATATTCTCCTAATAATAAGTTTAAACATTTGAACCTATTGAGCAAAAAATAAATTTCATCCTACTTGGATGAAATACTATTCTCAAGTGAAACAGTTAAATCTTTGAGAAGTTGAACTGTGTCATCTAGTGAAACACGATATAGACGTTCTTTACCGACTTTGTTTACAGCAATAACACCAGCATCTAGCATTAATTTGAGGTGGTGGGAGACGGCCGGACGTGATAAGTTAATTTGTTCAGTAATTTGATTGACAGTTAATTCTTTATTTTTACATAGTAGCAAAATTATTTTCTGACGATTCTCATCTTGAAAGATACCAAAGATGGGCATACCTTTTCGAAAAAGGTTCATTGTTTCTTCAGCCATATTGATCTCCTTAATTTTATAGGTTTAAATGTTTAAACTTATAATAACTATTACAAATTAAAATGTCAACAAAAAAAACAGAGCCTCAGCTCTGTTTTAGTAATTACTATTTGATAGGATGCTTGTCTGTTAGTGCTTTTGTACGAGCATCTAATTTCTTTAATTCTTCAGGATCATTGTGATACTTAATAGCGTCAACAATAATACGTGCTACTTCTTCACAATCTTCTTCGTTAAAGCCTCTTGATGTGATAGCAGGAGTACCTAGACGTAGTCCAGATGTGTACTTAGGAGGTAATGGATCATTAGGAATAGCCTCCTTGTTAGTTGTGATGTGAATTGTATCAAGAAGGTTTTGAACTTCCATACCATTCATATCTGTTTCAGTTAGAACCACGTTTAGCAAGTGATTGTCTGTACCACCAGTTAGAACTGATAGGTTGTCAGCATCATTGATAACTTTGGCCATAGCTGCAGCATTTTTCACAACTTGTTCCATATAATCCTTGAATTGAGGTTGAAGATCTTCACCGAAAGCAACGGCCTTACCAGCAATAACATGTTCTAGTGGACCACCTTGAGTTCCTGGGAAAATAGCAGAGTTGATCTTTTTGCCTAATTCAGCTTTGGCAAGGATCATACCACCACGAGGACCTCTAAGAGTTTTGTGAGTAGTTGTTGTAACGATATCAGCAACGCCAACTGGATTTGGATGTAAACCAACAGCAACTAGTCCAGCGATGTGGGCCATATCAACCATTAGGTAAGCACCAACGGAGTCAGCAATTTCACGGAATTTGTTAAAGTCAATGATACGACTATATGCAGAAGCACCAGCAACGATAAGTTTTGGCTTTACTTCTTCAGCAATTCTTTGAACGTCATCATAATCGATGAAACCTTCAGCGTTAACACCATATGAATGGAAGTTATACATTTTACCAGAGAAGTTAACTTTTGAGCCGTGTGTCAAGTGACCACCAGCGTTAAGATCCATACCTAAAACAGAATCACCAGGTTTTAGAACTGCTTGGTAAGCTGCGGCATTAGCTTGTGAACCTGAATGTGGTTGAACATTAGCATATTCAGCATTGAATAATTTCTTAGCACGATCAATAGCAATTTGTTCAATTTGATCGATGTATTCACAACCACCATAGTAACGATGCCCTGGATAACCTTCAGCATATTTGTTTGTTAAAACTGATCCTTGAGCTTTTCTAACATTGTCAGAAACAAGGTTCTCGGAAGCAATCAACTCAATATTTCTATTTTGTCGTTCTTCTTCCTTTTTGATTAGATCGAAAACTTCTTTATCTCCTGTACTATATTGCACTACGACCATCTCCTTAATAATTATTATTAACTACACTTGTACCATCGCTATAGTTAATCTTAACACCCTTTTCAACGTTAAAAATATACACATTGAAAGATACTGCTTTATCTGATTGACCTGATGAAGTCATTGATTCAGCCATCATTTGAACACCACGTGCAACCAATTCATCATTACGATATATCGGTTTAACCCGATATCTGATATAGTTGCTAGGATTTTGCTTTAGGTAGTAGGCAATATCGTTTTCGTGTTTGAGCATTTCTGGTGAATTCAGAGAACGAGTACCGGTCATCAAGTTCTTAGGATTATTATTCTGTCCTGTTAATTGATAACCAATAAGGTGTGAACGATTATATAGCCAGCCACCCTTGATACGCTTATTGTGCCAACCAGTTGGATTAACATAAAGTGCTTCACGCTTTTGAGTAGGCATTAAGCTCTTGCTTAATAGTGCATCAGCTTGAATTGCACGGTTTAGGTTATCTAAATCGGCGAATTCTTGCCAGGGACCATTTGAGACATTTAGTTCGGATTTTGTAAAAGTAGGCGTATTGTTATTAACTTCTATTTCTTGGCTACCATTGTAATTCAGATTGGCCAGACTAGAACTCGAATAAGTTTTGCTCTTTTCAACTTGCTTCGGATTATCACCAGTTCCAATCCCATTATTTTGGTAGGATTCGTAAACGCCTGAACCACCAACCACAATCAGTAGTAATCCTAAAGATACCAGCTTGCGGTGCAGGCGTTTTTTGGGCTTGACCATGAATGTTGTAAACAACACGATGGCACCTAATAAAACAAGTAATAACATATACATAAAATCGTTCCCCTTACTATGAAGATTTTGGAAATCTCCATGTATGATTTTATCATATATTTTCAGAAATCTAGAACATTATTTCCCAAATTACAAAAATTAATTCGGAATTACCTTGACTAATTAGAAAAATTATATTAATTCATGATAAAATTCACTTAATAAGTATTAATGTGCAAAATGGGGGAAAGAAAGATGAATTTAGATGAAAAGTTTCAATATATGTCAACCGGACGTCCATATGATGATTTGGATCAATTATTGGTTGATGCTAGAGCAAAATCAACGGAATTAACCACTAAAATTAATAACGAAAGTAATGAAGCAAAGAAAGAAAAATTAGTTCGTCAATTATTTGGTGAAGCGGGTAAGGCACCATTTGTTAATCCTAATTTTCGTTGTGAATTTGGACGTAATATTTTTGTCGGTGATGATTTTTACGCAAACTATGATTGTGTCATTCTGGATGGAGCGAAAGTAACGATAGGAAATAAAGTATTGTTCGGACCTAAAGTTGGTTTGTATACTAGTAATCATCTGTTTGATGCTAAAGAGCGTGAAATTGGTGGGTGTATTGCCAAACCAATTTCGATAGGTAACCGCACTTGGTTGGCTGCTAATGTAACGGTTTTGCCAGGAGTGATAATTGGAAATGATGTGATTATAGGCGCAGGTAGTGTTGTAACACATGATATTCCTGATAAAGTTATCGCCGCTGGTAATCCTTGTAAGGTTATTCGTCCTATTACTGATGATGATAAGACCGGTTTTGTTGGTCATGATTTTATTTAAAATAAATAGCTCATTTAACCATAAAAGTTGAGTGAGCTATTTTTATACTATTCAAAAGTTTTTTTCAAAGCAGCAATACGATCATCCAAAGGTGGATGAGTATCGAAAAGTCCTGAGAAGTGTTTCTTTTTTGTTGGATCATCGATATACAAGGATGCACTTGCGTCGTCAACTCGGCGCATTGGTTTAGTGCTTTCCTTTAATTTCTCCAGAGCATTGATCAATCCTTGAGGATTACGAGTCAATTCAGCACCGGATACATCGGCTAAGTATTCACGATTTCTAGAAATAGCCATTTGAACTAAACTAGCAATCAATGGTCCCAAAATAGCGAAGACTAAACCTACTAGCCAAAGAACGACTCGGATAGCTCCAGAATTGTTGTTATCACGATCGTCACGATCCATAGGAATCCACCAACGATAGGCATTACCGATAATTGAGCAAATCAAAATGATGGCTGAAGATAAGGCTACAGAAATTGTTGATACTCGAATATCGTAATTTTTAACATGAGAGATCTCATGAGCCAAAACGCCTTCGAGTTCTTCACGATTCATCATTTGATAAAGACCAGTGGTAACAGCCACAGCGGCATGTTGGGGATCACGTCCGGTAGCAAAAGCATTGGGACTGGGATCATCAATAATATAAATATCTGGTAAAGGTATATCAGCAACCATTGAGAGATCTTCTACAATATGCCAGAGATCAGGAGCATCCTTGGCCGATTCCAATTTTTTAGCACCATTCATCTGCATGACGATACTAGTTGATTGAAAATAAGTTATCAGTGTATAGACAATAGCGATTACCAATGCAATAACGATACCTGAATAGATATTGTCAAAGAAATAAGCACCGATAAAACTACCTAAAGCCGCTAGTAACAAAAAGAAGAAAAAGAAAATAAAGTAAGTTTTACGTTTATTACGGTCAATTTGTTCATAAATCATAGGAAGACCTGATTAAAATTTAACCTTAGGTGCGGCTTTTTCAGCGTCAGGAATTTGAAGAAAGTCCATTTCCTTGAATCCATGGATACCAGCAATAAGATTACGAGGGAATGTTTCAATAGCGGTATCATAAGCCTGAACCTGACTATTGTAAGCTTGACGTGCATAAGATACTTTATTTTCAGTATTTGAAAGTTCTTCCATTAATTGTGAAAACTGTTGATTAGCTTTCAAATCTGGATAACTTTCAGCTAAAGCAAAAACCTGTCTTAAAGCACCAGTCAAAGCGTTGTCGGCCTCAACCTTATCTTGGAGACTGTCAGCGTTAGTAACATTGTTTCTCATAGCAACAACATTTGCTAGTGTTTCCTTTTCATGTGTAGCGTAACCTTTGACAGTTTCGACTAAGTTAGGAATCAAGTCAGTACGACGTTTTAGCTGAACATCGATTTGAGAACTGAACTCACGAGCACGATTGCGATATTTTACCAAACTATTGTACATGCCCGCATAGGCGACAATTATCACTAAAATAATGGCAATTATTATTATTGTTTTCATTTAAATCTCCTTCATTTCTTATTGGCTATATTCTACCATATTGCAATGATTCTAGTGAAAGTAGACAGAAAATTTTGACTAAAATGTTACTAATTTTTTGAAAAATAATCTATACTTAACAATTAAGGAAGGTATTCAAACAGGTTTTAAGGTGAATATTATGAAAAAAATGTTTTTACCCATTTTAATGCTTTCATCTGCCTTGCTTGGTATTGCACCATCGACTGCATGTGTAGATAGTTTGGTTGATACAAATTACACTGATGAGTTTGCTCAAAAGGCCAATAAGATTCTTGATCAAAAAGGCTTTTCCGGCAGTTTATTGGTTGTAAAGAATGGTAAGCCGATATTTGAAACTAGTCGAGGATATTCTAATTACGGTACTAGTCTTTATAATAATGATGAAACATCGTATGAAATAGATTCGATTCAGAAGAATTTAACAGCGGCAATGGTTATGAAATTAGTTCAAGAAAACAAATTGAGCTTGAATGACAAATTGTCACAATTTTATCCCGAAGTTCCAGGTAGTAATAACATAACACTCAGACAAATGATGGCTATGACGTCAGGCTTAATGCTGAAGGGGGACGTTGGACCATACAGAGTCATGTCAGATTCAGAAATTATCAATGCTGATATTAAGAATACAAAATATATCAGTCTATTACATGATAAGTGGAATTATCAAGCTATTAATTTCAATCTACTTTGTGGTATTTTGGAAAAAGTAACTGGTAAAACTTATCAACAATTATTCACGGAGACATATACTAATAAACTAAATCTCAAACATACTATCTTTGCTTATGACTATTCTCCAGACGTTGTTAAAGCAATTGGATATAACAACCCTAATCCTTTGTCGATCAAGATGGATTATCAAAATATCTTCTATACTAAGAGATATTATGAGTACGATGAATTAGGTACTGGACAAGTCTTCATGAGTGCCAATGATTTGTATAAAGCTGAAGAATATATCATGAATGGTTCCATGTTGACGAAGAAGTCACGCGATGAATTGTTTGTTCCCGGAAGTATCAGTACTTATGGCGGTGGTATGTATCATGGTAAGGATGATAATTATGCTAACGGTTGGGGATATGGTTTCCAGGGAGTAGTTCATATTTCTGATGATGGTAAAACGGCAGTTGTAGCTTTAGAGAATTACTCTAGAAAAGCAGCGGATGTTAAGCCATTTGTTAAACAAATTTATCAAATGGCTAATGATTAGCTTTGTAGTTTAGGAATAGTGTGCTATTATAATAGATGCGGGTATAGCCTATCCGCACAAAACTGTTTCATACATTCCAAAGATTTCTATGGAATGGTTTCTGGTCCTGCATCTTTGATGTAGGGCCTTTTTTTATGTGATAAATTAATTGTTTGATTGATTAAAAAGAGTTACGTTAATATTGACTTATAAAGGAGTGAATGTTGATGTACAAATTAAATGATGGACAAGTAATACCTGAAATAGGTTTTGGGACTTACAAATTAAATGGACGTAAAGGTGTTCAAAGTATAGTTTCTGCAATTAACAATGGGTATCGAATGCTAGATACGGCCTATAATTATGAAAATGAGGGTGCTGTAGGTCGTGCTATTTCTGAAAGTGGCATTGATCGTGATAAATTAGTTGTGACCTCTAAATTACCTGGTAGATACTATGCTTCTGATGATGCGATTGCTGCTTTGCAAGAATCACTTTATCGAGCACATTTAGATTATTTTGACCTTTATTTGTTACATTGGCCTAATCCCAAACGTGGAATGTATGTCGAAGCTTGGCAAGCTTTGATTGATGCGCAAAAATTTGGTCTGGTTAAATCAATTGGTGTATGTAACTTCTTGCCAGAACATTTAAATAAATTAAAGCAAGAGACTGGTATTTTACCGACTATTAACCAAATTGAATTGCATCCATATTTTAATCAGGCTGATATGCGTAAATTTGATAAGGATAATGGAATTATCACGATGGATTGGAGTCCGCTTGGGCGCGCCAGTTCTGTATTAAAGAATCCAGTTTTGATTGAATTAAGTAAGAAATATAATAAGTCAGTTGGTCAGATTATTTTGAGATGGGAACATCAATTGGGAACCGTACCAATTCCTAAGTCATCGTCGCCAATTAGACAAGTAGAGAATCTGAGTATTTTTGATTTTGAAATATCAAATACTGATATGGATAAAATTAATTCATTGACTAAATCAGATGGACGTAACAAGGACCAAGATCCTGCTGTTTATGAGGAATTCTAAAATGAGAGTGATATTTGAGACTATCTCAAATACCACTCTTTTTTTATATTGTCTCATTTTTTAGAGAATATAGAATTTAAAAAATAATATTATTTTGGAATATCTATTGAAATTTAGAAATATAAGAACTATATTCTAGCTGTAAACGATTTCAACTAAGAAAGCTAATAATTCAAGAGGTGGTTCTTATGTATAGAAGTAACGGAAATTATGAGGCATTTGCTAGACCAATGAAACCAGTTGGCGTTGATGATAAGTCAGCATACATTGTTGGTTCTGGATTAGCTGGTTTGGCAGCTGCGTCATTTCTCGTACGTGATGGTCAAATGAAAGGCGACAAGATTCATGTCCTAGAAGAATTAGCTCTACCTGGTGGTAGTATGGATGGTATTTGGAATGAACAAAAGGGTTATATCATCCGTGGTGGTAGAGAGATGGAACCTCATTTCGAAACACTTTGGGATTTGTTTAGATCAATTCCATCATTGGAAAATCCTGATGCATCTGTTTTGGATGAATTTTATTGGTTGAATAAAGAAGATCCTAGTTTCTCACATGGCAGAGTTATCCAAGAGCAAGGAAAAGAATTGCCAACTGAAGGAGATTTAACATTAACACCAAAGGCAGTTCAAGAACTATTGGATTTGGTTATGACACCTGAAAAGGATTTGGGTGATAAGAAGATCAATGAAGTCTTCTCAGAGGACTTTTTGAATTCTAACTTCTGGCTCTACTGGTCAACAATGTTTGCTTTCGAACCTTGGGCTAGTGCTATGGAAATGAGACGTTATTTGATGCGTTTCTGTCATCATATTGATTCATTGTCAAATCTTTCATCATTGAGATTCACCAAATACAATCAATATGAATCCTTGATTCAACCTTTGATTAAATTCTTGGAGAGTAAAGGTGTTCAATTCACATATAATACTCATGTAAATAATATTAAGGTTGATACATCAAATGGTTCTAAAGTGGCTAAAGAAATCGACCTTACAACTGATGGCAAAGATAACACAATCAGTTTGACAGAAAATGATTTAGTCTTTGTAACAAATGGTTCAATTACTGAGAGCACAACTTATGGTGACAAGACTCATCCAGCACCAACCGAACATGAATTGGGTAGCAGTTGGCAATTATGGGAAAACTTAGCTAAACAAGATGAGGCTTTTGGTCATCCAGACAAATTCTGTAAGAATATCCCTGAAGCAAACTGGACTATTTCTGGAACAGTTACTTTAACTGATGATGAAGTAACACCATATATCGAGAAGATCAGTAAGAAAGATCTACATAGCGGTTCAATCGTAACCAGTGGTCCAGTAAGTATCAAAGATTCTAACTGGTTATATGGATATTCCATCAGTCGTCAAAAACACTTTAAGAGACAAAAGGATAACGAATTGGTTGTCTGGGTTTATGGACTATTCTCAGATAAACCAGGTAATTTCGTAAATAAGAAGATCACTGAGTGTACTGGTGATGAATTATGTGAAGAGTGGCTTTATCATATTGGTGTTCCAACTGATAAGATCAAGGATATTGCTGAAAATCATGCAAGTACTATTCCAGCACATATGCCATACATCACTTCATACTTTATGCCAAGAAAACTTGGAGATCGTCCATTAGTTGTTCCAGAAGGATCAAAGAACTTAGCCTTCATTGGTAATTTTGCTGAAACAGACCGTGATACAGTCTTCACAACAGAATATTCAGTTAGAACAGCTATGGAAGCCGTTTATACTTTGTTGAATGTTGATCGTGGAGTTCCTGAAGTCTTTGGTTCAGCTTATGATGTACGTACATTGATGCGTGCTATCTACTATCTAGATGGTAAGAAGAAGCTTGAAGATATTAAATTGCCATTTAAGGAACGTTTGGTAGAGAAGAAAGTTATGGAGAAGATCCATGGAACTTATATTGAAGAACTATTGAAAGATGCACATCTCTTGTAATATAAAGAAAAACACCTCAATTCGTAAATGAAGAATTGAGGTGTTTTTTAGTCGAAATAAGTTTGCCAATCTTTAGAATTATGGCATTTAAAGGCCATTTTGAAATCTTCGGGGAGGTTACGTTCCAGTGAAAGATTCAAATTCAAGGCTTCATCGAGTGTAAAGTATTTAACATTAGAGGTCTCAACGCCGCTATGAATATCATCTTCAGTTGGAGTACATTCGAAGAAAAGCTTGTAAATGTAACTGAGATTTTTCTTAGGATAATGGTTCTTTTGCATATCCTTGATGGCAATTAGACGTAGGGGTTTGGTGTGAATACCAGCCTCCTCGAAAGTTTCCTTAGTGGCAATTTCACTGGCAGAGTAACCAATATCAGCCCAACCTCCAGGAATAGACCACTTACCATTACTCTTTTCCTGAACTAAAAGAATCTTATCATCTTTAAAAGCAGTAGCACGGACATCAACCTTAGGAGTAACATAACCAGTATCTGCATCGAAAAAGATATTCAGATTCTCAGGTGTCGCATTATTCGTCAATTGTGCTGTCAATTTCTTAGCGACATCCTCTAATTGTTGATAACGTTCTAAGTCAAAAACGTCCTTGCTATAATGTTTACCAGATTGAGCGATTGCTTGAAGTTTTTCAAGTAATAATTCAATATCATCATCCATCTTTTTATACCTTCCTTTTAAGAAAGTATAACATTTATAAGTATTTTTTTAATTGACCTTAGCGTAGGGACGTTCATGAATGAAATCGTTAAATATATCGTACTTTTTAATACTTTCTAGTTTGTGATATTTAGTTTGGATTTTTTCTGTAATATGAGCCATCAAGTAGATACTGTCCAATAACATAAAATGGGAATTATTCTGACGGGTAAAATTGATACCTTTTTCAACCATTTCAATGGCTTGGTTGTACTTGTTAAGCGCAAGATAGGAGAGAGCGGCAACAAAATAGATTATATTGAGATTTTCATCGTAAGTGATTTTATTGAGATCTCTTTGAGCTAATTCAATTTGTCTGTTAGCGGATCTACGTAGTCCTTGCTTAGCATAAACATAGGCCAAAGTGATATTGCAAATACGAGTTAAGGTAGTTTGTTTACGACTGTGTCCAGCACTAGCTAAGGACAATTTTAGAAGCTCTTTAGAACTATCGAAATTATGTTCTAAATGTAAATCACATACAGCCAGATAGAAATAATAGGCTTGCGTCTGTTTTCCTGTTTGAACTGATTCGATAACAGTGGGACGATTCAGATAAGTCTTGAGTAGCTGATAGTTTCTACTATTATATAGTGAACGAACTTTTTGATTGAAATAACGATCTTTACAGATATTAAAATCCTGTGCTAGAAGTAAATCGTCAAAATTGATCGACAGCCTTTGACACAAGTTGATTAAGAGTTGTGTGTTAGGGATGTATTTATTGTGTTCAATTTCAGAAAGGGTGGATTGAGAACAAATATTTTCAGCTGTTTCCAGTTGCGAAAGTTGTCGACGCTGACGAGTTTCTTTTAATATGTCCCCTAAGTTGTCCATATGTTAACACCTACTTGTTTTAATTAATAATTTATAAGTAAATGATATAAAAGTAGTGTGTATTTTCTGTTCAATTATTGTAAAGTTTTGTAAATGTGTATGTAAATTTTCAGGAAAAATTATGTTTATTAATTAAATCAGGTTGAATGGGTCGTTGATTTTTATCAGAATCAACTTGGTAATTGATAATCATATTAACTGAGTCTGTCGTTAAAATATTGATAATAGTGTTTTTCATAACAAATAATTCGTAATCACGAAAAGTTTTATCTTCAATAGGTGCCATGATTAGTTACCTCCAGTCTCTTATCTTTAGAATAATATATTGTAAAACTGTAAAGATTGAGAGGAGTAATAATTTGCTTTGACTAGTTTAATTGTCTATTTTTGTTGCGAGGAAATAGATTCCAACCAAGTATACGATCAATGTAAATGTGCAGATACCAGATGATAATTAGACTTATTAGGTAATGACTGTTAATACTGAATATTAAGATAATTGTTGGAAGAATTAGAGTATGTGTTAAATTATATGAAAACTCACCAATTTTTTTTGAAAAAATGAAACCTAATGCAGAAATATCAGGTAACAGATAAAATATTAATAGGTTAAGCCATGATCCGTAAGAAGGGTAAATTGTTAATAGTAATAAAACGAATGTTACATTTTCTAAACGGTAATAAATTATTTTTTTCGTGATAATGTACTTCCCATATGAATCATTACGGTATTAACTAAAGTAATTGTTAAATAGATTAATCCGATTAATGTGGATTCTTTGGATATTAGTAAATAAGTACAAGTTCCAAAAATTATGAGTTCAATAAAAATTCTTAAGATTGCAGGACCTTGTTTTGGAGAATGGGGTGCTATGAAAAATCCCCATAATGATATGAAAATTATTGGTAGAAGTATTCCAATCAAAATATTTAATGGTAATGAATATTTTGTTAAGCCGATAGTAATGATAAGGATTGTAGTTGTTATTTCGATTAGAAATCTAATTGGAGCGTTGAGTGTAAATAAATTCATTTGATGTTACCTGATTTCTTTATAGATTAATCAGATAGTATCATGGGGCCTAACCCCCGAGTCAATTAGCACGTTTGGAGGATCTGAGATGAATGTTGCAGAATTTTGTAAAAAGGTTGATACCACTAGAGATACATTGAGATTGTATGATCAAATGGGTTTATTGAAACCCAAGAGAAATCAGAATAATTATCGAAATTTTAGTATTGAGGATCAAAAAACTTTTGCGATTATCCGTAATTTGCAGAAAGCTAGCCTAACTTTGGAAGAAATAAAAATAGTTTTGGAATTACGAAATAAACCAATCACGGAAGATTGTCATACGGATACTCAGGAATTTATTAAGAATAAGAGAAATGAATTTCAAAAGAAACGTGATTTTTATGAACAACTGTTAGTTGTGACTGATGAGATGAGTAGTGCCTTGGATGATTCACAAACTGATATGGAACAGTTTATTGAAAAATTTGGCGAAATAGAATAAAAAAATATCACGAAGTTCGTGATATTTAGTGGGAGATTATGATGGCTGATAGACCATATTTTTCTAAAAAATTATCGGTGGAAGATTTTCAGAAGTTCTATTGGTATAAAACAGAATTAGTACAGATTTGTAAAGATAATCAGTTGCCTAGTTATGGAACTAAGGCTGAATTGAATCAATATATTATTCAGTATTTGAGTGGCATACCACAATCACAAATAAAAACTGGCGGACTAATACTCACATTTCATCATTGAAGACGGAACAAATCAATCCGCAGACTAAATTATTAGCCACGGGATTCAAATTGAATGCAGAAGCTAGAAAGTTTTTCGCTGATTATTTTCAAATGAGTAAATTCAGTTTTAAAAAGTCCATGGCAATTAAAATGCGCCAAGTTCAAAGTGATCAGGACACTTCAGCCACGGTACAGGATTTAATTGATGCCTATCAGAATAAAACTTTGACTGACAATGAGGAAGAACACACTTACCAATGGAATAATTTTGTAAAAGATTTTAACCATGATGAGCGTTCAAAAAAATATTCGCAAAAATGAAGGTTGCGGCTATTATTTGGTCTAAAGTTCGTGATGGTCAAACTGATAAGACTTATCGTTCACAACTAATTGATCAGTATCAAAGTGAAATTGAAAAGTATCGAAAAAATTAAGCTAACGTAAAGCCCTGTTCTTTAAGAAAACTGGCTACCTCTGGACGTCTAATTTGTTTGAAAATTGTTAAGTTCTTTTCAGACCAATTGGTGTCGGAAGCATTAGTTTTACGATTAGCATAATATTCGTGGACATCTTGATCATATGCTTTTAAATCAGTGAATTTCTGATTGTCATATGTGTTAGTAGCGACTTGATTAGCCTGTGGTAGGCGTGGTTTATGCTGATTTTTCGTTGCAGGAATACCAACCGTCATACCAAAGACGGGAACAGTGAATTTTGGTAGATTCAGTAATTCAGCCACTCGTTTGATATTGTTACGAAGACTACCAATATAGCAGATACCCAAATCCATTGATTCAGCGGCAACTGCCATATTTTGAGCAGCAATAGTCGTATCAACGACACTGACAATCAATGATTCCATATTCTTTAAACTATCTAAGCTTTGATTATGTGCTTTTAAAATACTAGCCTGACGGTTTAAATCGGCTACAAAAACATAAAATGTATCGGCTTTTTTAACATGTGGGGAGCTAATGGTAATATCAGCTAACTCATTTCTAAGTTTCTGATCAGTTATTTCGATGATAGAAAAAGCTTGAACAAACTCAGATGTGGAACCACTTTGAGCTGCAGCTAATAGTGATTGCTTTTGATCAGCGGTGATGGCTTGATCTTTAAATTCACGTACAGAAACGTGTTCAGTCATATTCTTAATTGTTGAATTCATTTTTACCCTCTTTTTTGAATGGACGAAAAGTCTCATGTTTAGATTGATATTCAGCGACGTCAATAATTTTATTATCTTTAAATTGAATTATTGAGGCACCGTCGAAGTCGTATTCAGTATGCTCAACAGCATGAAAATACCATAACACTGTATAAGTGTTTTTGTCTGTTGGGAGGATTTTATCAATTCGCCAGTTTAAAACTTTTTGGCGATTCATCATATTGTCGATAAATTGATGTAGTTCATCCAGACCAATATATATAGGACCGTAACATTCGCGATAAATGATTTTTTCGTCGATGTAGGTGTCTAGATCTGAAAAGTCCCGTGTAAGCCAGGATTGAAAATATTTTTTGATGATAGCTGTATTATCCATAAGATTCTCCATTGATTTTTTACAAGTTAACTTTAATTATAGGAATCTTTAGTAACCTTTTCTAGTACAAATAACAGTATTATCAAGTGATTGATCAATGTAATTGAGGATATTCAAATAAGCACTAGTAATAATCTTTTTAGGGATCATTGCTAGTGCTTATTTTCGTAAAAGTTTATTTTATATCATTTTCTGATAAATTTAATTCGTGAGCTACTCTTAAACCATATTCTTTATCAGCGGCATAAAATTGTTTAGTTTCTAAAATTTGAATTTCTTTGTCATCAAAGCTTCCGAGTCCAGAAACAATATTTTCAATTAGTCTATCTTTTTCATCGGATGTCAATAGACGATAAAGATCACCTGCTTGGGTCGTGTAGTCGACCTTGTATTCATAAGGAGTATTAGCAGCTTTACCTTCTACATCAAATTTAGCGATACTTTTATTGATTTGTTCCTTAGGACCATTTTCTGAGTTGGGTTCGTAATTAACATTGCCATCGGGATTTTGCGTTTGCATAAATCCGTCACGAGCATAATTGTGTACGGGAACTACGGGCTTATTTACAGGTAACTGTTCATAGTTAGCTCCTAAACGGTATCTTTCGGCATCTTTGTAGCCGAACAATCTACCCTGCAAAAGTTTATCAGGGGAAGCTTCAATTCCGGGTACAAAATTGGCAGGTGAGAAAGCAGATTCTTCGACATCTTGAAAATAGTTATCAGGATTTTCATTTAGCGTAAATTTACCAATTTTAATTAGAGGGTAGTCTTTTTGAGATACAACTTTAGTAACATCAAAAATATCCCATTTATAATTTAATCCTTCTTCATAGGGAATTAATTGTACGTAGACGGTCCAAGAAGGATAGTCTTTTTTCTCAATGGCGTCGAACAGCTCATCTTGTAAGTAATCTGTATTTTCACCAGATAACTTTTCAGCTAAATCATTGGATAAGTTCTTAACACCCTGATCCGTTTTGAAATGGTATTTGACCCAGAATTGTTCACCTTTTTCGTTAACCCATTTAAATGTATGAGAACCATAGCCTTCCATCGTTCGATAAGATGCGGGGATTCCACGGTCTGACATTAGGATAGTTACTTGATGAAGAGATTCAGGCGAATGAGCCCAAAAATCCCACTGCATTTTCTGATTTCTTCGATTAGTACGAGGATCACGTTTTTGTGAATGTATGAAATCAGGAAACTTTAAAGGATCATTAACAAAAAATACTGGTGTGTTGTTACCAACAATATCGTAATTTCCTTCTTGAGTGTAAAATCTCAGGGCAAAGCCACGAACATCTCGAACGGTATCGGGATAACCTTTTTCCCCGGCAACTTGAGAAAACCTGATAAAAATTGGTGTTTTCTTATTAACACCGTTGAATAAGTCAGCCTTAGTATACTGACTCATATCTTTAGTCAATTCAAAATAACCCTTGGCACCGGCACCTTTAGCGTGGACGACTCTTTCAGGGATTCGCTCGCGGTTAAAATGTGCGAGCTTTTCAAGAAGAGCATAATCTTGAATTAAAACTGGTCCTCTAGTACCAGCGGTTAAGGAATGTTGATTGTCAGCCCAAGGTTGACCTGATTCAGTGGTAAGTTTTTCGGTCATATTCTTATCTCCATTATTTTTCAAGCAAGAGGCTATTAAATGTCTCATTACAATTTGGATTGATTCAAATTGTGATTTTATACTAAGAAAAAAGTACATAATAGTCAATTATTATGTATTTTTATTGAAAAATATGAGTTTTTAAAGGCTATATATTGATATATGACGATTGAAAAGAATAATCATCCTTATTTGTTCAAATAAATTAATTAGTTAAAGAATAACTTTCTTTTAATAAATTGATTATTTGTTTCCATTCAACTGTGCCATCTAAAATAATGGAAATCCAATGTTCTTTATTCATGTGATAAGCAGACAAATAACCAGAGGCATTTCTTAAAATAGAATTTATTTCAGGATTAATTTTCACATCAAGTAAGTCAATGCTCCCCGTACCATCCAAACCTAATTTATTTTTTTCAACAGGCATGATTAAACCAAACCATTTGCCACTGTCTTTGTGGCGGAGTACTTGATAATCGGGGAATTTCTTGAATGGCTTGTCTATGTATGTGTCCTCTGATTTGTTAACATATTCAATTAATTGATCTGTAAGTTCCATTATTGTTGTCCCTTATTTGAATCGGAGTCTTTGTAATCTTCCTGATAAATATAGCGATGTAGTTTCAAATATTGTTCTCCCAATTTTTTCTCGTTGTTGTTGTCCTTAGGATAATAATAACGACGCCCTTTTAAACCCTTTGGCATATAGTTTTGTTGAGCAAGTTGGTGCGGTGATGCAAAGGGAGAATCTATTAAGCCTCCACCAGTAATTTCTTCGGAATGTTTATAATGCATATCTCGCAAACCTTTAGGCATGGGGTGTTCGTTGGGATGCTCAGTATCTTGATCTAATTTTTCCCAAGTCTCATCAAATGATACTGATTTAGGGGAGATACACATAAGCATTGTGGCAGACATTAGTGGATATTTGGCCTTTGGCATTCCAATTTTTTCGGCTTGATTAGCGGCCACAACGATTTGAGTAACTTGTTGAGGGTTAGCCAATCCAATATAAGTGTATGGAATTTCACGTAATCTGCGTACGACTGATGGTAAATCGTTATTTTTCAATAATACTGCTAAATAATATAACGCTGCATCTGTATCAGAACCGGCCATGGAATCAGAATAGGCGGAAAGATAGTCATAGTGTTTAGTGGCCTTTTTATCGTAATTGAAATGTTGCTGCTGGGCAAATTTTTTCACGTTTTCGACAGTGATTTTATCGGGATTAATTGCGTGAATTGTTTCTAAAGTATTCAAAGCAATTCTCAAGTCACCATCAGCAGAAATAGCGATTAGTTTCAAAGAGTCAGTTTCGACTTGTTCGTCAGTTAATTTATAGATTTCAGTCACAGCACGTTTCAACATAGTCTCGATATCCGTGTCACTAAGTGATTTGAATTCAAAAATCTGACTTCGAGAACGAATAGCGGGAACGATTGACATAATTGGATTCTCAGTCGTAGATCCGATTAGCATAATATGACCGTTTTCCAAATAAGGTAGTAGAAAATCTTGCAAGGTCTTGGTCATACGATGGATTTCGTCTATCAGTAAGACAAATGAATCGTCAGGATATTGATCAATTTGTTTAGTCAATTTGGCTTTGTTATCAGTAGAAGCATTGAACGAGTCGAAAGGATAATTGTTAGCCTTAGCAATAATTTTGGCTAGGGTAGTTTTGCCCGTGCCAGGTGGTCCCCACAATAATAGAGGGATGTTAACGTGTTGATCGATAATTTGTCTTAAAGGTTGTCCAGTTTTTAATAATTCTTGTTGACCAACCATTTGATCAAGGGTTTGTGGCCTCATTAAATCGGCTAGTGGTGTTTTGAATGACAATATTTTATTCCTTTCTTAATTGATTAGGAAATAGTTATTCCTATTATCACAGATAAAGTTCAGAAAATAAATATTTTGTATTAGAAAGAACTAATTATAATACATTTATTTGCAATTAAATTTTTTTCAACATATTTCAGATTAGAATTAAAGAATCTTCATCTTGTGACTATATATAAAATCTTAAATTTATTCAGAGTTTTTAGAAAATAAAAATGCCGTAAACTCAACGTTTACGACACTTTTATAATTATAAAATATAATGGAATTTGATACATTATCACCCGTATGGGAATCGAACCCATAACTCCACCTTGAGAGGGTGGCGTCTTAAACCATTTGACCAACGGGCAATTAAACAACAATCATTATTTTACCTATAAAGTAGGGACGGTGTCAATAATAATTGTTAATTATTTTTATCTTTTGTTTTAATTATCAATATATAAATCAGCATTCCAATCAAGACGATAGTATAAATAGCACTGGCAAAGCCAGCATATTCCATAATGATCCAACCAGTAATTCTAGCACTGGCCATTAGTAACATTGACAGTACGCCGAACATAACAATTTTTCTTAAAAGGCTTTGATAAATTTCATTGAACTTTTTCTGATTATTTCTCATAGTAAGATAACTCCTGAAATAGCTAAACCACTGAAGATAGCAAGAAAATTGTTGAGAAAGTGAACAGTAATGTCAGCCTTAATATTCTTAGTTCGATAATAAACGCCTGCTAGAACGATACCTAGCAACACTTTTGAAAGAGCATAAATCCAATCGGTTCCAGTTCCAAAGGGTGCATGGACGTAGCCAAAGAATATACCACTCAACAAAACCGATATTAATGGACTATTAACAAAGAACCAATTCATAAAAATACCGCGGAAAATTATTTCTTCCAAAATTGGTGCAACAATCACGCTAAAAATAACTAGAATAGCTATATTATTTTTACCAATCAATTGTAAAGCTTCGACATTGGCATTACTACTCTTCATAAAAGGAACAGTGGCAAAATTAATGAAGCCGATTAAAACAGTTGCGATTAAGATAATTAGCCAGGTCTTTTTAGTAAATTTTTGAGTAGGGAACTTTTGTACGCGTTTAAACACAAAAATAATTATGATAGCAGCGACAATTAGCAATATAATGGTTATAATTGGTGCAATTTTCAGATAAGATTGGTAACTTGATCCGAGTTGCTTTTTGGTCAATGTCAGAATACTTAATGGAAGTTGCTCTAATAAAAATAGAGCCAAAAAGGCTATAATATGGAATATAGTTTTTATAGGTTGATAATTATTTTTAGAATTATTCATTAAAAAGCCACCTTATTTAAGATAATTATTAGAATTATTTGATAATTAGTGCTTTAATACTATAATGCTATGTGAGTTTTTTAAAGGGAGTGAATAAATGTTCAAGATTGCTCGAGGAAGGATCAATGTTTGGCAAGTGCTTGCGGCAATTATTTTTATGATTTTCCAAGTTATTGCAACGTTATATATCCCTAATCTAACATCAGACATTGTTAATAAAGGTGTTATTACTGGTGATACTGACTTCATTGTCAGCGCTGGTATTAAAATGATTGTTGTATCATTTATCACCGTTATAGCAGCGTTTGGTAATGTCTTGATGGCGTCACAAGCGTCACAAGGATTAGGTCGAAAGTTAAGATCCGATTTATTCAAGAAAATATTATACTTTACACATGATGAGTTCGACAAATTTGAGACTTCATCTCTAACAACTAGAACAACGAATGATGTTGTCCAAATTCAAAATGTAATGATCATGATGTTGAGAATGATGATTATGGCACCGATTATGCTGATTGGTGCAAGTTTCATGGCCTATCAAAAGAACGCAGAAATGACGAAGATCTTTTTGATCTCGATTCCTATTTTGCTTGTTCTAGTGGGAGCTGTGATGTTTTTTGCTGTTCCTTTGTTTAAGGCAATGCAAAAGAAAACTGATTGTTTGAACTTGGTCTTCCGTGAAGGTTTGACAGGGGTACGTGTTATTCGTGCCTTCAGACAAGATAAATTTGAACAAGATAGATTTAATGATGCTAACCAAGATTATACTAACAATGCGGTTAAAGTATTTAGTATCGTTGCATTGATGTTCCCAATTGTTACTTTGATTATGAGTGGTACTAATGTTGGTATCACTTGGCTGGGTGCTCATTATATTGCTAATCAGTCAATGGAAATTGGTAATATGATTGCCTTTATGACTTATGCTATGCAAATTTTAATGAGTTTTATGATCTTATCAATGGTCTTTGTATTTGTTCCCCGTGCTTCAGCTTCAACTGCCCGTATTCAAGAAGTTTTTGAAACAAAAAGTAAAATTGATGTTGTAGCTAAACCAGCTAAACTTAAGAATGAACCTGCTCTTAGTTTTAATGATGTTAACTTCCGTTATGCTGGAGCCGAAAAGTTGGCTTTAGCTAATTTGAATTTTAACATGACTAAGGGTCAAACCTTAGCAATTATCGGTGGTACTGGTTCAGGTAAAAGTACTCTAATCAATTTGATTCCTAGATTTTATGATGCCGAAACGGGTGTTGTAAGTATTAATGGAACCGATGTTAAGGCTTTGAGTACTGAGGATATCAATAGTAAAGTCTCAATGGTTCCCCAAAAGGCCTACTTATTTAGAGGGACAATTCGTGACAATATGCTCTATGGTAAACCAGATGCTACTGATGATGAAATTTGGCATGCACTAGAGGTTGCTCAAGCAGCGGACTTTGTTAGTGAATTGGATGACAAGCTCGATTCAGAAGTTGAACAAGGCGGAGAGAACTTCTCTGGTGGTCAAAAGCAACGTTTAGCAATTGCCAGAGCTTTAGTCAAAGATGCTTCAATTTATGTCTTTGATGATTCATTCTCAGCTCTTGATTTCAAAACTGATTTGAATTTAAGAACAGCATTGAGAAATGATGAAAAAATCAGTCAGAGCGTTGTTGTTATTGTCGGTCAACGTATTTCAACAGTTGCTGATGCTGATCAAATTGTTGTCTTAGATGATGGTAAGATGGTCGGATTAGGAACGCATGCTGAATTGAAAGCAAATAATAAGACTTATCAAGAAATAATTGAGTCTCAATTAAAGGAGGGTAAGTAATGGCTGAGAAAAATAATCAATCACCCTCAGTAGGACATGGTCCTGGACCTGGGCCAGCGGTTGTTGTTAAACCTAAGAACTTCTGGAAAACAACTGGTCGTTTAGCTAAGTACATGTCCGGTTATATGGTCGGAATAATTTTTGTCTTGATCTTAGCGATTGCTTCGGCTGTCTTCCAAATTAAGACTCCTAAGATTTTAGGTGAAGCTACAACTGAGATCTATAAGGGATTAATGACTGGTGTAGCTCAACAAAAAGCCGGATTAAAGATTAATGGTCTGCCAATTGATTTTAGTAAGATCGAACATATTATTTTAATCGTTATCTTGATGTATTTGGCTTCAGCTGTTTTCAACTTTATTCAACAATTCGTTATGACTCGTATTTCACAACGGACAGTTTATAAACTAAGACGTGATTTGAAGTCAAAGATGGCACGTTTACCAATCGTTTATTACGATTCTCATTCTAATGGTGATATTATGTCACGTGCTATCAATGATATGGATAACATTGCCGGAACCTTGCAACAAAGTTTGACTCAGTTGGTAACTAGTACTGTAACTTTTATTGGTGTTATTTGGATGATGTTCACAATTAGTTGGCAAATGAGTTTGATTGCTTTAGCCACTGTTCCTTTAAGTTTGATTGTTGTTGGAATTATTGCCCCATAATCACAAAAATTCTTCAAACGTCAACAAGCTTCACTAGGTCTTTTGAACAACCAAGTTGAAGAGAACTATACGGGACATGTTGTTGTTAAGAGTTTTAATCATGAAGATGAATCAATTGAAGAATTTGAAAAGGAAAATACTAAACTTTATAAGGCTTCCTGGAAAGCTCAAATGATTTCTGGTATTGTCATGCCTTTGATGACTTTCATCAATAACTTAGGTTATGTTTTAGTAGCCATTTATGGTGGAATTCAAGTTGCCAATGGTAATGTCTCATTAGGTAACATTCAAGCTTTCTTACAATATATGAATCAATTTTCACAACCAATCTCACAATTAGCTAATTTAACCAATACAATTCAGGCTACCGTGGCTTCAGCGGAACGTGTCTTTGAAATTTTGGATGAACCTGAAATGGAAAATGATACAGTTGATGTACCCGATGTTGAAACTGATAATAAGGTTACGCTTGATCATGTTAAATTTGGTTATGAACACAAGCCAATTCTTTTGGAAGATTACAATTTAGATGTCAAACCAGGTCAAATGATAGCTATTGTTGGTCCAACGGGTGCTGGTAAGACAACTATCATTAATTTGTTGGAACGTTTTTATGATGTTAAAGGTGGTTCCATTAAACTAGATGGTAAAGATATTCGTAATATGACACGTGAACAAGTCAGAAGTCATTATGCGATGGTCCTTCAGGATACTTGGCTCTTTACTGGTTCTATCTATGATAATTTGAAATACAGTCGTGAAGACGCTACTAAGGATGAAATTATTGAAGCTGCCAAAGCAGCCCATGTAGACAACTTTGTTCGTCAATTGCCAAAGGGTTATGACACGGTATTGAATGAGGAAGCTTCGAATATTTCACAAGGACAAAGACAGTTAATTACCATTGCTCGTGCCTTTGTAGCTGATCCTGAGATTTTGATTTTGGATGAAGCAACAAGTTCGGTTGATACTAGAACAGAGTTACATATTCAACATGCGATGGAACGTTTGTTGAAGAACAGAACAAGTTTCGTTGTAGCTCACAGACTTTCAACAATTCAAAATGCCGATAAAATTATTGTGATGAATCATGGTTCAATCGTGGAAACAGGTAATCACGATGAGCTTATGGCCAAGAACGGCTTCTATGCTGATCTTTATAATTCACAATTTGCTGGAAATGTCGCTTTGTAAAAAAGATAGATATATAATTGGAACGTGTTTATAGCACGTTCTTTTTTTATACTTTTTATTACGAGAGGCAGGATTTTATGGCAAGTTTTGAAGAGACAAAAGCACAAATAATTGATTTGGTGAATAAGCAAGTTGTTCCAGGAGTCAGTTTTGGCTTCATAAACTCGTCACAGACGCAGAAATATACTTATGGCAATAAGTCATGGGTTCCAGAGATAACTCCTCTCAAAGGTGATGAATTACACGATTTAGCGTCATTAACTAAGGTGATGGGAACTGTACCATTAGTTTTGAAGATGTTAGATGATAAATTGATTGATTTACATGATCCTGTCAGCAAATATTTACCAGAATTTAAAGATGATAGAGTAGAACTGTTTCATTTGATTACACATACTTCTGGCATCAAGGGCTTTATCCCTAACCGTGATGCCTTAAACTGTGATCAGTTGATTCAAGCATTATTGGCATTGCCTGTTACTGATACTTTTAATAAAAAAGTTGTTTACACGGATACTGGTTTGATTTTCCTCGGATTGATTGCAGAGAAGTTTTATAAGATGCCAGTTCAAGATGCTATTATGAAATATGTAATTGAACCGGAAGGACTAAAGGATGCTACATTTGAACCTGATCCGGTTAGATGTGTACCAACTTATCCAGTTGATGGCAAGATGCTTTACGGAATTCCTAATGATCCTAAGGCTCGTCAATTGGGTAAGCATTGTGGATCAGCTGGTATGTTTGCAACTTTGGATGATGTTATGCAATTTGCCGGTGATATGTTGAAACCGGATAAAGAATTTTTATATCATAATTACACTGAATTGAATCCTGGACGTTCGCTAGGTTGGGATGTGAAACCAGATGGTTCAGGACATGTTCTTTTCCACACAGGTTATACGGGTGAATTTTTAGCGGTTGATTATCAACATCAGAATGCAATGGTTGTAATGACTAATCGAGTTCATCCTAATCAATATAACCAAATCTTCTTGAGACGTCGTGAGACAATCTTGGAGTCATTTTTGAATAAGAGTAAATAAAATGGCAATCTATTTAAGATTCTATTAGGTTTAATTAAAAGAAGCAGCATCTATTTAGGATAAACGTTTATACGTTTCTAGATAGATGCTGTTTTTGATTTCTATTTTTTGAGAATGATTAATCTATATTTAAAAATAAAGTTAAGCCAGCCTAATAAAATTATTGAAACACCATGAAGTATATGATATTCTGAATTTAGAGCGGATTTAATCGCTAATATAAGGAGGCTCATTATGCTTAATGTTAAGAACCTCACTGTCGCTTACGATGACACACCAGTATTTTCTGATGTTGCCGTTAATTTCAACGCAGGAAAAATCACTGGAATCATTGGACCGAATGGTGCAGGTAAATCGACCTTAGTCAAAGCTATTTTGAATTTGATAAAACCTCAAAAGGGTACTATTGACTATGACGGTCAATCGATCGAAAGGATTCGCAAACGAATTGCTTACGTTGAACAAAGAAAAGATTTGGATCTAACTTTTCCCATCAGTGTCTTTGATCTAGTTGTGACTGGAACTTATGGTCAATTGGGATTGTTTAAAAGTCCTGGTAAATAAGAAAAACAGATTAGCTATGATGCTTTAAAAAAAGTTTCTCTGGAAGAATTTGCTAAACGTCAGATTGGTAACTTATCCGGTGGTCAACTGCAGCGAGTTTTTATAGCTCGAGCAATTGTTCAAGAAGCAGAAGTTATTGTTTTAGATGAACCGTTTGTAGGAATTGATTTACAGAGTGAAACTGCCATTATGGAGATTCTCAAACAATGGCAAAATCAGGGTAAAACAATTATCGTTATTCATCACGATTTGAATAAAGTAACAAAATATTTTGATGATTTGGTTATTTTAAATCACGGAATAGTCGATTTTGGACCAACTCGAGAAGTTTATAATTCCATTAATATGGAAAGTGCCTTTAGTGCAGATCTTTCTTCAGTGCTGTTTCAAGGGAAGGAAGGTGTGCAGTGATGACATCAGTTATAGATTTTATAAATGCCTTAGGAAAGTATGATTTCCTACAAAGTGCATTACTAACCGCGATTATGGTTGGTATCATGTCAGGGATTGTGGGCAGTTTTATTATTTTACGTGGAATGTCGTTAATGGGAGATGCCATTTCACATGCTGTTTTACCAGGAGTGGCAGTGGCTTATATGTTTGGATTCAATATTTTGATTGGAGCCTCACTTTTTGGTATTTTGGCTGCAGTATTGATTGGCTTTGTGGCATCTCGGAGCAAAATTAAAACTGATACTTCCATCGGAGTTATCTTTAGTGCTTTTTATGCTTTGGGCTTCATCCTAATTTCAATGGCAGAAAGTTCAACCAACTTACATCACATCTTGTTTGAAAATATTCTGGCAGTGAGTGATAACGATATTATGACTACAGCAATTGTTTTGGGAGTCGTGATTCTATTCGTGGTTGCTTTTTATAAAGAGTTGCTGGTAACTTCATTTGATGAAACCTATGCTAAAACTTATGGTTTAAAGGTTCAGATTATTCATTATGCCTTGATGCTAGTTTTAACTTTAGTAACAGTTTCTGCTCTACAAACGGTTGGAATTATTCTAGTGGTAGCAATGTTGATCACACCAGCTGCAACAGCCTTTTTATGGACCGATAAATTAAATTGGATGTTAATTTTATCGGCCATTTTGGGAGTGATTTCATCAACCGTAGGTCTTTACTTCAGCTATACCTTCAATTGGGCGTCAGGGCCGGCAATTGTAATCGTAGCCGCAATGTTGTTTACACTATCGTTTATTTTTTCACCGAAACAAAACTTCTTTAAACTGAAAAGGAGTGTTGTACAATGAAAAAAATAATTATTACGTTTCTTTCAGTAGTAACGATGGTTAGTGGTGTCTACTGGTTCTTACAGCATCGAGCTCACAGTAACTCTAATTTACCAAACAATGAGAAATTGCATGTTGTGACAACTAATTCTATTTTAGAAGATATGGTTAAGAATGTTGGTCGTGATCGAATTGAACTCTACAGTATTGTCAAACGCGGAGTCGATCCTCATGAGTATGAACCACAACCGAGTGATATTTCGAAAGCTAATGATGCAGATGTTATTTTTCACAATGGCTTGAATTTAGAGACGGGTGGCAATGGTTGGTTTAATAAATTAATTGAAACAACTCACAAAGATTTTAATAAAGAAGTCTTTGCCACGAGTGAAGATATTGAACCTAGACATTTGACTACTAACAAAAGTGAAGTCGATCCTCATGCCTGGTTGGACTGGGCAAATGGAATTAAGTACGTTAGAACGATAACCAATGTTTTGAAAGAAAAGGATCCACGTAATGCTAGTTTTTATCAGGATAATGCTGATGAATATATTGCTAAATTAGAACGATTGCACCAAACAGTACAGTCGAAATATTTGCAAATTCCTGAACAGCAGCGTTTATTAGTGACATCTGAAGGAGCCTTCAAATATTTTGGTGCTGCCTATCATGTCACACCAGCTTATATTTGGGAAATCAATACTGAATCACAGGGTACTCCAGAACAGATGGAGCGAATTTTAAAGCAAATAAATAAATCAGAAGTAAAAAGTTTATTTGTCGAATCATCCGTATCACCCAAATCGATGGATAAGGTAGCCAGTGAATCTGGTCTGAAGATCCATTCTAAAATATTTACGGATTCCTTAGCCAAAAAGGGAACCACTGGGGATACATATTACTCAATGATGAAATGGAACATTGATCAGATTTATACAGGATTGAAATAAAAAGATCCAGTGTAGCAACCATTGATGGTTACTGCACTGGATCCTTTTTATTTCTAAATTATTTTTGTTTGATATATCCTTGATCGCTGAGAACTTTGCGTAGTCCTAACATAGCTGTATAAGTTGCGAGGACGTAGATTTTTTTAGTTGGAATCTTAGGGATTTGTTTAACAAAATCTTCGATTTCAACTGTTTCAATATTCTTGTTCATGTTGAGACCGGCAATTTTAAAGCGATAAGTTACATCTTTGACACGTTTACCACCAGTGATAACTAATGGTAATTTGTCATAGTCAAAGTCTTCAAAGTTAGCGTCCCAGATCCAACTAGTATCAATACCATCAGCATAATTAGCATTCAATAGAAAGGCTAATGAGTAAGGCTCTTCATCACTCAAAACAGTTTCGATAACTTGATTCAAGCCGACTGGGTTCTTAACTAGAATGATATTAACATCTTTGTCATCAACGGTAATAGTTTCTTGACGACCAAAGACTTTCTCATCATAAGCAAAGGCTTTACGGATCTGTTCAACGCCGATGCCCATTTCTGAAGCAATGGCATAAGCAGCTAGCGCGTTATAGACATTATATTTACCACCAATATTCATGGTAAATTTGTTGCCATCAATTTCAAATTCAGTTTTGTTAGGAAGTAATGTTGAAATACCGGTTACTTGATACTTTAATTGTCCACGTTTGAAATTACAGTTAGGACAGAAGTAACTACCCAAGTTAGCGTAAGATATCATATGATAGTGCATGATATGATTACATCTAGGGCAGAGAACACCATCAGTATTAGTAGGTGCCTTGAAATCTTCATTTTCATGTCCTTTGTCAGAAAAACCATAGTTGATAACTTTGTTAGGCAATTCTTTGGATGCAAAGATAGCAGCGTCACCATTGGCAATGATTGTGGCATCTGGTGCTAATTTAATACCATCAAGAATTTTTTGATAAGTAGTGTAAATTTCACCGTAACGATCCATTTGATCACGGAAAATATTAGTTAAAACAAAGTACTTAGGTTTAATATATTTACAAATGATAGGAACATTGGCCTCATCAACCTCTAAAACAGCCAAAGGTTTCTTGCTCTTTTTATGATGAGTAACAAAACTAGTTACAATACCTTGGATCATGTTAGAACCAGTTGGATTTGTTAAAACATCATCGTATTTTTGAATCAACATCTTATTGATCAATGATGTTGTCAAAGTTTTACCATTGGTACCGGTCACGACAATCAATTCGTAATCTTTACCAAGACTCTTTAAAATGTCAGGATCAATCTTGTAAGCAATTTTTCCAGGATATGAGGAACCGCCATTGAAAAATTTGTTTAAAATAAAATAAGATGTTTTTCCCGTTAATGTTGCAATACCTGATTTAAATGTCATTATGAAAACCCCAAATTGAATTAATTAAAACAATATTATCATACCTCACAAGTATTTTATGCGATTTTGTTTGAAATTGAAAAATGTTTAATGTGTTCAAGCGGCAGTTTTTTCGTTATAATTTTGAAGGATATTATTTTGGAGGCGTAAAATTGGCTCAATTATTTTTTAAATACGGTGCTATGAATAGTGGAAAATCGATTGAGATTTTAAAAGTGGCGCATAATTATGAAGAACAGGGTAAGTCAGTTATTTTGATGACAAGTATTATGGATACTCGTTCAGGTGCTGGAAAGATACAGAGTCGTATGGGATTAACTCGTCCAGCTATTGCTCTCAAGAAAGATTCTGACGTTTTTGAGATCGTAAAGGAAAAAAATCCTGATGCATCTTGTATATTGATTGATGAATGCGAATTTATGACAAAGGATCAGGTTTTACAGGCAACGAGAGTCGTTGATGATCTAGGAATTCCTGTTATGGCTTTTGGTTTGAAAAATGATTTTCGTAATGAATTATTCGAAGGTACAAAATATTTATTGCTTTATGCGGATAAATTGGAAGAAATGAAGACTATCTGTTGGTTCTGTACAAAAAAAGCTACAATGAATATGCGTATGTCAAATGGCAAGCCGGTTTTTGAGGGAGAACAAGTTTCAATTGGTGGCAATGAAATGTACTATCCAGTTTGTCGTCGTCATTACAACCATCCTCCAATGCTAGATAATAAATAAGAGAAAGGATTGTTAAGTTGGATAAAATATTTGAACAACTAGAAACGTTGCTTGAAAGATATCAGGAGCTCCAAGAACTAATGAGTGACCCTGAAGTTATCAACGATACTAAGCGCTATATGGCTTACTCAAAAGAAGAAGCTGATATGCGTGATGTTGTTGCTGCTTTCAAGCGTTACAAAGAATTAAAGAAGAGTATCAGTGATAGCGATGAAATTTTACGTGAAACTGATGACCCAGAAATGACTGCAATGGCTAAAGAAGAAATGGATTCTTCTAAGAAGGAACTAGATGAGGTTGAACACAACATTACTCTATTGATGCTTCCTAAGGATCCTAATGATGATAAGAATATTATCATGGAAATTCGTGGTGCCGCCGGTGGTGATGAAGCTAGTTTGTTTGCAGCTGATTTATTGAGTATGTATAGTAAATATGCTGAAAAACAAGGCTGGAATTTTGATATCATCGATGAAACTGATACTGAGGTTGGCGGTTATAAAGATGTTGCTGTCATGATCACGGGTGACAGTGTTTATTCGAAATTGAAGTATGAGAACGGTGCTCACCGTGTTCAAAGAATTCCTTCTACAGAGTCACAAGGACGTGTTCATACTTCAACTGCTACTGTTGCAGTTATGCCTGAATATGATGAAGTTGATATTGATATTGATCCTAAAGACATTCGTACCGATGTTTATCGTTCATCTGGTGCCGGTGGTCAGCATATTAACAAGACTTCATCAGCTGTTCGTATGACCCATTTACCAACAGGTATTGTTGTTGCTATGCAAGATCAACGTTCACAACAACAAAACCGTCAAAAGGCTATGCAAATTTTGAAGTCTCGTGTTTATGATTACTATGAATCACAAAATCAAAGTGAATATGATGAAAAACGTAAGTCGGCTGTTGGTACAGGTGATCGTTCTGAACGTATCAGAACTTACAATTATCCTCAAAACCGTGTGACTGATCATCGTATTGGTTTATCTTTGAACAAATTAGATAGAATCATGAATGGCGATCTTGAAGAAATTATCGATGCCTTGATTGTTGACGATCAAACCAAGAAGTTGGAGCAAATTCAAAGTGGAGAAGCTAAGTTATTCTAACGCCCTGAAAAGGGCTTTTTTATTGTTAAAAGAGCAAAATAAATTCCCAGAAGATGCGCAGTACTTAATGGAAGAGTTGAGTGGCTTTAACTATACGCAATTGCAATTACATCGTAATGAGATCGTGCCCAATGATATTATGCATAAATTTCGTGATGGTGTTGTGAAGTTAGGGATGGACGTACCAGTTCAATATATTTTAGGATACGCATATTTCTTGAACCGCAATTTCACTGTTAATGAGAATGTTTTGATACCGAGACAAGATACTGAGGAAATGGTTCAAAAGATTATCGATGATCATAGTGCTAAGAATGAATCTATTTGTGATATTGGAACAGGGTCAGGGATAATTGCTATCAGTTTGGGAATAGCTTTTCCTGATGATGATATTTTAGCGACAGATATATCGGCAGAAGCACTTAAAGTGGCTCAATTGAATGCTGACAACTATCAAGCTAATAATGTTTATTTTCAACAGAGTGACCTATTCAAAGAAATCAAATCACAACAATTTGACGTGATTGTTTCCAATCCACCATATATTGCTGAAGACGAAAAAAAAGACATGGATCCAAGTGTTATTAAATATGAACCTGATTTAGCTTTATATGGAAGAGATAATGGTTTAGAATTCTATGAGAACATTGTAAAGGTAGTCGATAATTATCTTTCGGATCAGGGAACTCTCTATATGGAATTTGGATTTAAACAAAAAAATGCAATAAATCAAATTTTTTGTGATAATCTACCCAATTATGTTGTAGAATTTCATAAAGATATGAGTGGTAATTATCGATATCTAAAAGCTAAAAAGGAGATGTAGTATTGGAAACTGAGATACTCGAGAGTACACAGATTCAAGAAGCTGCAGATTTCTTAACCGATGGACAGTTAGTGGCTTTTCCCACGGAAACTGTTTACGGCTTAGGAGCTGACGCAACAAGACCTGATGTAGTCAAAGAGGTTTATGCTGCTAAAGGACGTCCAAGTGATAATCCTTTGATAGTTCATGTTTCTGGACCAGAGATGGTTTGGGAATATGCAGACAACAGTTACAAACCATTGGCGGAAAAACTAATGAAAGCATTCTGGCCAGGTCCTTTGACAATTATTATGCCAATTCAACCGGGTAAACTTTCAAAAACTGTCACAGGTGGTTTAACAACTGCTGCCTTTCGTATGCCTAATAATGCAGCAACATTGAACCTTATCAAGACTTTTGGCAAACCAATTGTTGGTCCTTCTGCTAATACCAGTGGTAAACCAAGTCCAACTTTGGCTAAACATGTTTATCATGATTTACATGGTAAGATTGCAGCTGTTTTGGATGATGGACCAACCAAGATCGGTGTTGAGTCAACAGTAATTGATTTGTCTGTTGATGTACCAACTATTTTGAGACCAGGGATGATAACGGATAAGGACCTTTTGAAGGTCATTGACAACGTTAATAGTGATCACCATAAGGTCAAAGCCGGCGAGGTTCCAAAGGCACCAGGGATGAAATATAAGCATTATGCACCAAGTGCTCAAGTTATTATTGTTGATAATAAGAGTGACTTTAAACAAGCAATCGCACAATACCAGGCCAAAAATGTTCCAATGGGTGTCATGGCAGTGGATGAAATTTTGCAAGAAGTACCAGCTGGAATCAAGACCTTTTCACTAGGAAATGATGTCATTAGTGCTTCCAGGGATCTATTTGCTGGCTTACGCCAATTAGATGCTGATCATGTAAAATTCATTCTTGCTCAAGGATTTCCCGATGCAGATCACGGTGAGGCTTACAGCAATCGTTTGAATAAATCAGCGGGTAACGCACATTATAAAAACTAAGGAGACAGAAAATGTCTAAATTTACAGTATTGAACCACCCTTTAATTCAACACAAATTAACAATTATCAGAAATAAGAATACTGGTACAAAAGTATTCCGTGAAGTTGCTAATGAAATTGGTGAATTGATGGTTTATGAAATTACAAGAGACTTACCTTTAAAAGATGTTGTTGTTGAAACACCAATGGGCAAATCAACACAAAAAGTTCTTGCAGGTAAGAAACTTGCCGTTATTCCTATTTTGCGTGCTGGTTTAGGTATGGTTGATGGTGTTCTTGAATTGATCCCAGCTGCTAAAGTTGGTCATATCGGTATGTATCGTGATGAAGAAACTTTGAAACCACATGAATACTTTGTAAAACTTCCTAGTGATATTGATCAACGTGAATTATTCATTGTTGATCCAATGCTTGCTACAGGTGGTTCTGCTAACATGGCTATCGATGCATTGAAGAAGCGTGGTGCTAAACATATGCGTTTAGTTGTTTTAGTTGCTGCTCCTGAAGGTGTTAAAGCTGTTCAAGAGGCACATCCGGACGTTGATATCTATGCAGCTTCACTAGATGAAAAAATTACAGACAGTGGTTATATTTTCCCTGGATTAGGCGATGCTGGTGACAGATTATTTGGGACAAAATAACAATTTCATTGTTTGAATATATAAAATTTAGTGTTATTATTTTGTGGTATCAATTGTTTTCAATAAGCGAAGAAAGGAGGGTTATTATTGGATGATAAGTATAAGTTTATTGATTTCTTAGGGTTAAGATTCAATGTTGCAAATGACTTATCAGTTCTTATCTCTGCGATCCTTGTTTTCATTTTGGTCTTTGCATTATCTCGTAAGATCACAATGAGGCCAGGTAAGGCACAGAATGTACTTGAATGGATGATTGATTTTACTAATAGTATTGTAAAATCGGCAATGCCTGATGGGTCTGGTAGACGCTTTAACCTTTATGCGTTTGTATTATTCCTATTTATCTTTGTTTCAAACCAATTAGGATTAATTATTCAAGTAAAGGTTGGAGGTTTCACATACGTTAAGTCACCAACAACCAATCCACTAATTACAATGGGACTCGCTACGATTTCATTGTTGCTTTCACATTACTATGCTGTGAAGAAATTTGGATTTGGTGGTTACTTATCCAATTATGCGAGACCGGTAAAGTTCTTACTACCAATTAACCTTCTGGAAGAGTTTACAAACTTCCTAACATTGTCACTACGTCTTTACGGTAATATATTTGCCGGTGAAGTACTTCTTGCACTTATTGGAACTGTTGCAAAAAGCGTTGGCGCTGTTACATTCGTCGCAGCAATACCATTAGCCATGGTATGGCAAGGCTTTTCTGTATTTATTGGAGCCATCCAAGCGTATGTATTTACCACATTGTCTATGGTCTATATTTCACGTAAACTGGAACAAGAATAACTTTTATTGGAGGAATTTTTAATTATGAAAGATATTGCGGCAGCTCTTGCAGCTGGTATCGCTGCTCTTGGAGCATCAATCGGTAACGGACTTGTTATTTCAAAAACTCTTGAAGGTATGGCCCGTCAACCAGAAGTAGCTGATAAACTAAGAGGAACAATGTTCATTGGTGTTGGTCTTATCGAAGCTGTTCCTATCATTGCTATTGCTATTGCGTTCGTTATTCTTTTTGTCTAATACATATGATGAGTTGGCGATCAATAAAAAATCGCCTTTTTTATGTGTGTATTTATTTGATAGGAAGGAGTGAAGAATATTGGCAGGTTTATTAGTTCTCGGAGCCAATCAAGTAGCTTTGGGAGACATGCTTTTCGTTCTTGTTTCTTTCATCATTTTGGCACTTGCGGTTAAGCATTTTGCTTGGGGTCCAATCACAAAAATGATGGACGCCAGATCTGAAAAAATCACTGGTGACCTTGATTATGCGGATCAAGAACGTGCTCGTGCTAAAAAGTTGGCTCAGGAACGTGAAGATGCACTTAAAAATTCACGTGCTGAAGCAGTTGGAATCGTTAATAAGGCTAAGGAAAGTGGAGAGACTCAAAAGAAGTCTATCTTAACTGAAGCCCACGGCGAAGCTGAAGAAGTGAGACAAAGAGCTAAATCTGATGCTGATAAAGCTAAACAAGATGCTATGGCTGGAGCACAAAAAGACATAGCAAACTTATCTTTGGAAATTGCTTCTAAAGTTATTTCTAAAGAGCTTAATGCTGACGATCAAAAGTCACTAATCGACTCTTATATTAAGGAGTTGACGGTTAATGAAACTAAGTAATAAGCAAGTGGGAAAACGCTATACTAAGGCACTTTTCGAAGTTGCCGAAGAACAAAAGTCTGTAGAAGAAATGCTCGAAGATTTAAAAGCTTTGAAGCAAGTTTATGAGGAAAATCCTGGTTTAGGTTTTGCTCTAGCAGGCCGTTCTATTTCTCGCACTGAAAAGCTTAAGATCTTGGATACATTAAAGAGTCAATTTGGTTCTTTAATGCAGGATTTCTTAGGTTTAGTGTTTGATAACAATCGTATGGATTGTGTTATTGATATTGCTGATGCTTTCATCGAAAAGTACGATGAAGTTAATGGAATTGTTGAAGCAACAGTTACAACAGCAATTGAATTGGATCAAGCACAAACCGAGAATCTTGAATCCGTGATTAAAAAGAGATTTTCAGTAAATGAAGTAAATTTAACGAAAATAGTTGATTCAAATATCATTGGTGGCGTTATAATCCGTGTTGGAGACCAAGTTGTCGATGGTAGTGTTGTTAAGAGATTTAATGACATTAAGAACATGCTATTAGTTAATAATTAATTCGAGGTGAAAAGAATGAGCATCAAAACTGAAGAGATTAGTTCGCTGATCAAAGAACAGTTAAAGAACTATAAAAATGAACTCTCAGTTGATGAAGTAGGTACAGTTACATACGTCGGTGATGGTATTGCTCGTGCTAATGGCCTTGAAAATGCTATGGCTAGTGAATTACTTGAATTCCAAGACGGTACTTTTGGTGTGGCTCAAAACCTTGAAAGTGATGATGTTGGTATCATTATTTTAGGTAATTACGATAAAATCCGTGAAGGCGATACTGTTAAGAGAACAGGTCGTATCATGGAAGTTCCCGTCGGTGATGCGATGGTTGGACGTGTCGTTAATTCTTTGGGTCAACCTGTTGATGGTCTTGGAGAAATCAAGACTGACAAAACTAGACCTATTGAGTCACCTGCACCCGGTGTTATGCAACGTAAGTCAGTTTTCGAACCTCTTCAAACAGGTTTGAAGGCCGTTGACTCACTTGTTCCTATTGGTCGTGGTCAACGTGAGTTGATCATTGGTGACCGTAAAACTGGTAAAACATCAATTGCTATCGATACTATTCTTAATCAAAAAGATCAAGATATGATTTGTATCTATGTCGCAATTGGTCAAAAGGAATCAACAATTAGAGCCCAAGTTGAAACCTTAAGAAAGCATGGGGCAATGGATTACACAATCGTTGTTGAAGCTGGTCCTAGTCAACCAGCACCTATGCTTTACTTTGCACCATATTCTGGTGCTGCAATGGGTGAATATTTCATGTACAATGGCAAGCATGTTTTGATTGTCTATGATGATTTAAGCAAGCAAGCTAATGCCTACCGTGAAATTTCGCTATTGCTTCGTAGACCACCTGGGCGTGAAGCATATCCTGGTGATGTTTTCTACTTGCATTCACGTTTGCTAGAACGTGCTGCTAAGTTGAGTGACGATTTAGGTGGTGGTTCAATGACCGCTTTGCCTATCGTTGAAACACAAGCCGGTGATGTGTCAGCCTATATTCCAACTAACGTTATTTCTATCACTGATGGACAGATTTTCTTGAGTAGTGATATGTTCCACTCAGGTACACGTCCAGCTATCGATGCTGGTACATCTGTTTCTCGTGTTGGTGGAGATGCCCAAATTAAGGCTATGAAGAAGGTTGCTGGTACTTTACGTCTAGATCTTTCTTCATATCATGAATTGGAATCATTCGCTCAATTCGGTTCAGATCTTGATGAAGCTACAAAGGCAAAACTAGACCGTGGACGTCGTACAGAAGAAGTTCTAAAACAACCTGTACACTCTCCAGTTGCTGTTCAAAAACAAGTTTTGATTTTGTTTGCTTTGACAAGAGGATTCTTAGATAAAATCGCTGTTGACGATATCAAAGAATATGAAGCTTCGCTTTCTGAATATTTCGATGCAAACCATTCAGATCTTTTACAAACAATCAAAGAAAAAGGTACATTACCTGATGAAGATACCTTCAAGTCAGCTGTAAGTGAATTTACAGAAAACTTCTTGGCTTCTAAGTCAGATTCAGATAGTAAGCAAGAAAAATAATACAGGAGGTTTAAATAATGGCTGAGTCCCTTATGGATATTAAAAGAAGAATTTCTTCTACTAAGAAAACCGGTCAAATAACAAAGGCCATGCAAATGGTCTCTGGTGCTAAACTCTCTCGTATTGAAAAGAAATCTATTGCTTATCAATTGTATGAAAAAAAGGTTGAAGACATTGTTAGACATTTAACAGCTGCTGATGTGTTTAAAGAATTATCTGTTGCAGATGATTCCACTGATCCGTTGAGTTTAAACAGTCTTCTAAAAGTTCGTGAAGTCAAGAAGACTGCATATGTTGTCATTACAAGTGACCGTGGTCTTGTTGGTGGATACAATAGTAATATTTTAAAAGCGATGATGGATCTTTTCCAAAAGAAATATCATGGTGATAAAAGTAAATTTACTATCATTTCCCTAGGTGCAACTGGTACTGAATTTTTCAAAGCACGTGGCTTTGACGTTGCCTATGAATATACAGGATTACCTGATATTCCAACTGTTGAAGACATTACACCAATCATGAAAACAATTTTGCAAATGTATCAAGCTGAATTGTTTGATGAAATTGACATTTGTCATAATCATCACGTTAATTCATTAGTTTCGAAGTTTACAACTCAGAAACTTTTACCATTAACAGAACCTGATGATGTTACTGCTGAAGAACAACAAGTTGCTAGTGAATACATCACAGAACCAAACCCTAAAGCAGTTCTATCTGCAATTGTGCCTCAATATATTGAGTGTTTAGTTTTAGGAGCAATGATGGATGCAAAAACAGCAGAGCATGCTGCTTCTGTAACAGCTATGAAGAGTGCTAGTGATAATGCTGATGACCTTATTGCAGGTTTGTCACTACATTATAACCGTGCTCGTCAGGCTCAAATTACTACAGAGATCACTGAAATTATCGGTGGTGCTGCTGCACTTGAATAGTTTAGAAAGGAGCCAAATTAATGAGTAGCAAAGGTAAAGTTATTCAGGTAATCGGTCCGGTTGTCGATGTTGAGTTTCCTATTGATGGAGACTTGCCAGAAATCAACGACGCTTTGAAAGTTAAGAAAAGCGACAGATCAGAGATTACCCTTGAAGTTGCTCTAGAACTAGGTGATGGCGCCTTACGTGCTATTTCCATGAGTTCTACTGACGGACTTCAAAGAGGTGCTGAAGTTGTTAACACTGCCGGTCCTATTTCTGTACCAGTTGGTAAAGAAACATTGGGTCGTGTGTTTAATGTCTTAGGTGAATCAATCGATGGAGGTAAAGCATTTCCTGCTGACTTCCCAAGAAACAGTATTCACCGTTCAGCACCTGCTTATGATCAATTAAATACATCAACTGAAATTCTTGAAACAGGTATCAAAGTTATCGATCTACTTGAACCTTACGTTCGTGGTGGTAAAGTTGGTTTGTTCGGTGGTGCCGGTGTTGGTAAAACCGTTCTAATTCAAGAGTTAATCCATAATATTGCCGAAGAGCATGGTGGTATTTCAGTATTTACTGGTGTTGGTGAAAGAACACGTGAAGGTAATGACCTTTATTATGAAATGAAGGAATCCGGTGTTCTTGCTAAAACAGCCATGGTTTACGGTCAAATGAACGAATCACCTGGTGCTCGTATGCGTGTAGCCCTAACAGGCTTAACAATTGCTGAGTACTTCCGTGATGTTGAAGGACAAGATGTTCTATTGTTTATCGATAACATCTTTAGATTTACACAAGCTGGTTCAGAAGTTTCTGCCTTGCTTGGTCGTATGCCTTCAGCCGTTGGTTATCAACCAACATTGGCTACAGAAATGGGTCAATTGCAAGAAAGAATCACTTCTACAAAGAAGGGTTCAATTACTTCAATTCAAGCCGTTTATGTTCCTGCCGATGATTATACTGACCCTGCTCCTGCTACAACCTTCGCCCATTTGGATGCTACAACCAACTTGGAACGTAGATTGACACAACAGGGTATTTACCCAGCCGTTGATCCTTTGGCATCATCATCATCTGCTCTTGACCCCGATGTTGTTGGACAAGAACATTATGATGTTGCTACTGAGGTTCAAGAAGTTCTTCAAAGATATCATGAACTACAAGATATTATTTCTATCTTGGGTATGGATGAATTATCTGATGAAGAAAAGACTGTTGTTGCTCGTGCAAGACGTATTCAATTCTTCTTGTCACAAAACTTCAGTGTTGCTGAACAATTTACTGGTGTACCCGGATCTTATGTTCCTGTTGAAGAAACTGTTAAAGATTTCCGTGCTATCTTAGATGGTAAGTATGACGATGTTCCTGAAGATGCCTTCAATGGTGTTGGTGGAATTGATGATGTTCTTGCTAAGGCTAAGAAGATGGGCTGGACACCAGCTGATGAAGAAAACAACGATGACAACTCTACTGAAGCAGTTGCCAATTAACAGAAGGAGGAAATGATATGGCTGGTAATATTATGAAGGTCAATATTGTTACTCCTGATGGTGTTGTTTACGACCATCATGCAAAACTCGTTGTCTTGAGTACCATTGATGGTGAAATTGGTGTCATGGCACACCATGCCCCAATTATTGCCCCATTGGTCATTGATGAAGTTCGTGTCCGTCGTGTCGACAAGCCTCACCATGAAGACTCAATTGCTGTAAATGGCGGGTTCTTGGAGTTTAGTAATGATCTAGTATCGATCGTGGCTAATAGTGCCGAAAGAGCTAGAGATATTGATTTAAGACGTGCCAAATATGCTAAGCAAAGAGCTGAAAGTACTATCAAAGTTGCTGAAGAAAAACACAATATTGATGAGTTGGCTCGTGCACAAGTATCCTTACGTAAGGCTATTAATAGAATTAACGTAAGTTCACATCGTAATTAATATGTAATTAATAAAGACTGGCTCTTTGTCAAATCGTATTGATGAATAGTTTTTGTATAGAAGGCAACCTCATG
>NZ_AZES01000166.1 GCF_001434985.1 Companilactobacillus paralimentarius DSM 13238 = JCM 10415
CACTTGGATTCAATTTATTTTGTCCAAGTGGCTAACTTGTTATTGAAATTTTCGAGAATATTTTTTAGCCTAATTTGATTCCTGAATCCTTCAGTGCGGCATCGACTACGTTCATAACGATCATACTGTGTTTCATTCTTTCACTAGCAGCATTCATGTCATGCTGTTCAATCATCTGATTGAACGTTTTAAACTCTTCGTACATACGGTGTGGATGAACCTTCTTATCAATCTGTTCAGAATCAGCACCGTTTAATTGTTCACTGTAATCTTTCATTACATTAGTTGGTCCATCAACGACAATCGAACCTTTATTACCTTGAATAGTTGAAGTAACTTGGGCTGAACAATCTTTGGAAGCAATGCATACTACCTTTGTTTCTGGATAATCAAGCACCAAAATACCTGAAGTATCAACTCCTCGCATTACGTTGGCATAATAATGAACTGCTTTAGGAGCGCCCATCAAACCAATTACAAAATGAATATTATAAATATTCAAATCCATTAGAGCACCACCACCCTTTTTAGGGTCAAAAACTGGCAAAATTTTTCCAGCTAAGAAGGCGTCATAACGATGCGAATATTGTGAGTAATTACATTCAATCACCTTTAAGGAACCCAATTCTGGTAATGCCTGCTTCAATGATTGATAGTTAGACAAATACTGATTAGTAATTGCCTCAACCAAGATCAAGTCCTTAGTCTGAGCTAACTTACTTAACTCAACCAATTGAGCTGAATTCAATGTAAATGGCTTTTCACAAATAACATTTTTTCCAGCTTCCAATGCCATTTTAGAAAATTGATAATGTAGAAAATTAGGCAATGCTACGTATACCGTATCAATTTCTGGATCGGCCAAACACTCTTGAGCATCAGTATAAATCTTCTTAATCTGATTATTTTTTTGTAACTCTTCCATAGTTGGTAAATCTCTTGGTGTTCCCATAATCGCAGTTAATTCAACTTCAGGAATATCATGAATCATCGTTAAGAAATCTTTAACAATCATACCTGCTCCAAATATTGCTAATTTCATCCTATTTACCTTCTTTTTTCGTAATTTCATTTATACCGGTTTCAAGCATATGAATTTGATAGATAGTTTCTTCATCTTTAACTGTCTTTGGTTTGCCGTTGATAAGAGCATCATACAGTCCCTGATAAACTCGACTGTAATCACCAATTTCAGAAACAACTTTTTCTTGATGATATTGATTGCTATCATCTAAATAAGTTAAAGTACCGTAATCCTCTGGACGATCAATACCAAAGTCATCGTGATCAGGCATGTAAAAATGCTTCAAATCGATTTCTTGGCGATCCACATCTTGTTTGGCGAAGACACCTTTTTTTCCATAAACGGTAAAACTAGGACGTGGTACCAATCTAAAGAAACTTGATTTGACAGAAACCTTCATAATTCCGTAATACATATCAATATCAAAATAATCATTCATTCGATTTTCACCTAATAACTGACGAACATCGTAATGAACCTTATCTGCTTTACCAAAGTACGAAATCACTTGATCCAATGTGTGACAAGCATGACCATATAAGAAACTATGACCAACTGAGAACTGCTTTTCACCTTCTGGAACATAAGGACGAAAATAGTCATAGGTTGACTCAACTTCCAAGATATCTCCTAGTTTTCCACTTTCAATCACTTTTTTAACAGTTAGAAAATCTGAATCATAACGACGATTTTGATAGCATTGAATCAATAAATGTTTATCGTTCGCCAATTGGAATAATTCTCTAGCCTGAGCCTCTGTTTCCGTAAATGGTTTTTCTACTAACACATTCTTATTATGATTGAGTACTTCTTTTGCTAATTTATAATGTGCTCCAGCTGGAACCGATAAAACTACTAATTGAATTTCTGGATCATTATAAATATCATTTATGTCAGTTGTATATTTGATACCATCAATTTTCTTCCAAACATCGTGACTGATGTGACGGGCGTAAATTGTCTTTACTTTAATTTGATCTTTCAATTTTAGTGAAAATGGTAGATGATAACGATTAGCACTTTTACCATTCCCAATATATGCGATAGTCAATTTTTTCATAATTGATTCCTCCCTTTATCCATAAACATACTTTACAGTCAAAAAACTAAATTGATAACCTTTTGACTTGAAACTGGTCATTATGAACAAAGATAAGTATCAATTACACCAATCTCATAAACATTATGTTCAGTGGATTCGGTATAATCAGATTAAAAGGAGATCTATATATGCTTTTTTCAGATAGAATTACTCACATTAATGATTTGACCGATAATGAACAACGTATCGCTAAATACATCGAAAACAACTTAGATGCCGTTTCAACTATGGCAATTCAAACCTTAGCCTCAAAGACCTATACATCTCATTCGGCTATTGTTCGTTTTGCTAAAAAGTTAGATTACAGTGGCTTTCGGGCTATGCGCCAAGATATCAATAAGGACGTGCAACAAAACATCATTAAATTGAATGATGTTGACGCCAATTTTCCCTTCTCTTCGACTGATTCATCTGTTGATATTGCAAAAAATATTTCTGACTTAACTATCAACGCTGTAAAAAGAACTTTGGCCCAAATAAATGAAAAAGAACTAAACGCGGCTGCAGCCAAAATTATGGATAGCAAGCGCCTAGTTCTCTTTGCAATTGGTGACACACAAATTCGAGCTCGTGGTTTTCAGAGTAAACTTGTTAAGATTAATAAATTTGCCATCATTGCTGAGGAATACAGCGATGAATCATGGACTTCTGTTAATCTGGATGAAAACGACTTAGCTATTTTTCTTTCTTATACAGGTAACAGTGCTAATTATTTAAAATTAATAAAATTTTTAAAGCAACAGAAAGTACCTACACTTTTGGTGACTGGTAATCCTGACAGCAAAATGATTCAATACGCATCTCAAACCATTGCCATTATTCAAAACGAATACGATATTTTCAAAGTCAGCACTTTTGCTTCTCAAATCACTTTTGAATATTTATTGGACACTCTCTTTGCTATCGTTTACTCTCAATCATACAAAAAGAACTTAATTAAATTGCAGAATAACTACAATAAATTAACTTCAAATAACATTCTCGATAGTATTCCCGAAAATAAAAAAAGATCGTAAACATTATGTTTACGGTCTTTTTAGTTAAAGAACTTATTCTTCATCGTCATCTGCAGCAGCAGTATAAACTTCTGAAACATCTTCATCATCTTCAAGTTGATCAATCATATGTTGAAATTGTTCTTTTTTCTCTTCTGGAACAGGTGTAGTGTTTTGAGGAATCATTGTTAATTCTGAATCGGCAAGTTCGTAGCCCTTTTCGATCAAACCATCACGAACGGCTGCAAATTCTTTAGCTTCAGTATAGATTTCATAAGCGTCATCTGATGTTTGTAGATCATCAGCGCCAAGGTCCATGATATCCATCAAAACAGTATCTTCATCTTGGGTATTCTTTGTACGATCCAAAACAATGTAACCTTTACGGTCGAACATGTAAGCAACTGAACCACTTGAGCCCAAGCTTCCTCCGTTACGGGTAAATGCAACACGTACGGCAGAAGCAGTTCTGTTCTTGTTATCTGTTAAAGCTTCTACTAGAACTGCAACTCCACCTGGAGCGTAGCCTTCGTATGTAACTTCATCATAATGTTCATCACTGCCACCTTCAGCCTTGTCTAAGGCACGTTTGATGTTGTCCTTTGGCATATTAGCTGCACGAGCTTTATCTACGATTAAACGAAGGGCAGCATTATCGTTAGGATCGGCACCACCCGATTTAGCTGCCATGAATAACTCACGAGACAGCTTTTGGAAGATTTTACCACGTTTTGCATCTTGGGCACTTTTTCTACCTTGGATGTTATGCCATTTTGAATGTCCTGACATTTCTGTTTCCTTCTTTCATGATTATTGTAAACCGCATATAATTTTATCAAACTAATCGCGGTATTTCAATATCCGTAGGCTAAATAAACTATAAAAGAAGATATTTTCTTTAACTCAATTGAATTTTTTAAAATCTAAATTGATTAAGGTTAGAAACTCTAGTGTAATGCCTAATAGACGGACTTTGCCATCAGTATCATTTTCTGTTTATGAAAAAATTTTCAGATCATTAGTTGAATTTTCGCAAGCGCTTACTAAAGTGTTCTTAAAATTAGGCTATTTGTCACTCTTTAACTTCCGAAGACTTTCTAAAAGTACTTAAAAAAATCATTAATCCGTAAAACAGATTCTTTCTTAAGCTTGGTTAAAGTATGAATGTTATTAAATTTCCAATTCTTACTCCAGACTAAATAATATTTCAATTATTTTTCTTGCGATAAATATGTTTAATAGGCGAATTTTATAATCAAGTTAGCCACTTTCAATAAAAGCTCAAAATAAAAACACC
>NZ_AZES01000032.1 GCF_001434985.1 Companilactobacillus paralimentarius DSM 13238 = JCM 10415
TTTATGGTCTAACTGTTAACTTGAACCGCCATCAACTTGATTTGACGAACAGCCAATATTTGAACGTTTTTTTGTGAACACGAGAAAATATAACTCAACTGATAACAGTATTTCAATCCGAATGGTTCTTATAAAAATAGTGGAAGTTGTTGGATAGAGACTTCTAGCTAATATGATAGTAAGTACAATGGCAGCACACATAACTATAATTGCAGCATAAGCCCAGTTTTGTTGTGATTTAATTCCAAGTTAATATTTGTTAGTGATACTTTTCAAAAAAATCTTTTGTTATTTGATGAAAATATATTGTTTGTTTACATAAAATGATATTTTGGATCTTCTTCATAGTATTGGTATGTGAATAGGACTACAATAATGATTATTCTTATATAAACTGCAATGTTAGAGTGGTTTATGGGCTTAGGGGATGTTGAAGATGATACACAAGATTGCAGTTTTTTCTGATGTTCACGGTAATGTGTCTGCTTTGGATGCTGTTTTAAGAGATGCTAAACAAAATGGAGCTACAGATTATTGGTTTTTAGGAGATTTATTCTTACCTGGACCTGGGGCGGAACAACTTTATAAAACAGTAGAATCTTTACATCCAGCGGTTTGGTTACAGGGAAATTGGGAACAAGAGATTGATAGTATTGTTAAAGGAGAAGCTGATTTTGATGATCCTTCAGAAGTTTACTTATCAAGATTGACTGAATACTTAATCAATAATTTAGACTCTAAACATTATCAGGAATTGATTCAAAGACCAATTTCCACAACGATAACTGTTAATGGATTAAATTTTGGCTTGTCACATAATCAAGCTGAACGTTCGACGGGACATGATTTATTTCCAGCTGAAGCACAAGTTAATTTTGATCATTTAGCCGGAGATAAAGACGTTTTATTGTATGGACATACACATCAACAAGTAATGCGTACTTCCAGTAAAGGACAATTGATTGTTAATCCGGGAGCTACAGGTCAGCCATACAGTCCTTATGCCAAATTGATGGCCGACCAACGTGCTTGTTATACAATTTTGACAGTTGATGATGAAGGTAGAATAGATGTTTCTTTTAAAAAAATTTCCTATGATATTGATGAGGAAATTAAACTAGCCCAAGATTTAAATCTTCCTTATATTCATTTATACAAACACTTACGTAAAACCGGGTTCACAGTAACTCATGATCAAAAGTTATTGAAAAAAGTGAATGCTGAATACAATTATGGACAAGAAGTTCGTAAATTTTTCAATAAATAATTATTAGTCGTCTTTTAGTGAAAACTGAATAACGACTATTTTTATGCAAAAAAAGAGAGCCGCACTTTATCGTGCTGGTAGAATTAATCTACCAGTACGATAAAGTGTAGCTCCCTTAATATATTTAAAACTTTAATGGTTAAGACGTGTTTGGAATCTATAAGAATTCAAACTACTTTTTCAAAAAAGAAAGCACTTTTTTCTCATTTGGTTTCATATTTCCTGCTAAGAATGCAATTATAACTGCAACAACAGAAGCCAAAAATTCCCATACTGACCATTTAAAAACCAATGTTAAAATTAACATAATAAAAACCGAAATCAACATAACTCCATCTCTGGGACCTAATTTCAAATATGGAAACATCATCAGAATCACTTCTTTCATCATTTGATATATTGAATAAGCTCAACCAGGATTTGCTCGTGTATGTAGAATTTCTAGGTAGATTTTTGTTTCCTTCTAATCGTAGCTTTAACTGCACATCTATTCTAGTAAGAAGCAATCTAAGAATAATTCAAACATTCATTTAAACCCTAAGAATATTATACTACTTCTTTCATTTATTGTGAAAGCCATTTCATAAAGACGCTTAGGCAAAATTTTGGGAAAGAAGGACTTGTTGCTGACTGACTAATCAAGCAAAACCACTAGTGATCTATTTGAATTACTTGGCGACTCCAATCGGGTTCAAAAAAAGATACCCGAAGGTATCTCTAATTTACGTTTACTTGATTTTCTTGAAGCCAAGCATTAGTAGCAATGTGATACATCTTTACCTTTGTCTTGGGATTAACAGCTCGTCTATCCATGATCCATTTGCTATCTTTAGGTACGATTTTGCCTGTGAAGTTACCATTGTTGTCGTAAACCTTAGCATCAGTAGTTGCTGTAACACTTGATCCATATAGGAATTTAGCCCATGGTAAAACATCGGCAGCTGAGACGAAACCATTGGTACTAACGTGATAATATTTTTTACCATTGATAGTAGCGACAATATCGGAAATCCAATCTGAGTTTGGCGCAAGCTCTAGATCCTTGCTTTTATTACCGTAACGATCATAGACGGGAGTGACATAATTTTTAGTCGTTACACCGCCACGTAAATCGGCGGTGGTATAGTCTTTTCGTTGAGTATAGTCGGCACCTTTACGATTTGCGTCAGCCAAATCATATTTAGAAGGATTGGCGTAGTCGTTATACTTAGTCATATAGTAATCTTTGACATCAGTGGGGTCGTATTTACTGTATGATTCTTGATCATTACCCATTTCTTGAGAGAAATAAATCATGCCGGTATTTGATACACTAACACCAATTCCGACGTAACTTATGTAGGGATTAAGCATATTTTTTCTATGACCAAAATCGGGATTGGAATCATATGTTTCACTGTAAAACTCATCAGTGATTTTTTCAGCAATAATTAGGGGATCAGTTGATCCAATCATAGAAAAAGGCATTTGAGCAATATTTTCTTCGGCAGTGTAATTGTAAGGATACATGTTCGCTGAATGCCAATTGGAATGATCATCGACACCACCAGAAGTAATGAAAGAGTCAGTCCTAGCTTGGGCATAGTTGTTAAGGACATCGACTGAGGTTAGTGGCTTCAAGTCGTTTTGAGATCTGAGACGATTAAGTTCATTTAACATAGCAAGTTTAACGGAAGCAAGGTCAATGTTTTCGTAACCAGCCTGTGTTTTAGTAGTTGTTGATGTAGATGATGTATCGGTTGTTGTATCAGAATTTGTCGTAGTTAAAGATGAATCATCGTTAGTGTTAGAGGTAGTGTCAGCAAAGACAACTGTTCCCTCAAAGCTTGTAGTTAGAAGGGCGCTTGCAGCAATTAGAATTGCTGTTTTTTTTATTTTAGAAAACATAATAATATTTCCCCCGTTTCTCATAGATCATGACACATTAATTATAATGAACATTCTATATTACTTCCATTAATTAAAACAGTCGAAAATTTCAATAACAAGTTAGCCACTTGGACAAAATAAATTGAATCCAAGT
>NZ_AZES01000033.1 GCF_001434985.1 Companilactobacillus paralimentarius DSM 13238 = JCM 10415
GTGTTTTTATTTTGTCATTTTTCTAAAGTGGCTAACTTGATTATAAAATTCGCCTTATAAAAAGAACGACTAAAAAATGCTATAAAACACGTTGATGTGTTTTATAGCATTTTTTATTTATTCAGCAAAGTAAGGTTCAATGATTTCTAGCTTCTTATTATCCAAATCCAATTTAGCTTTTAAACCATATGGTAAAGCGGTTCTGGGATAAGCATGTCCAAAGTTAAAATTCGTCATCAATGGCGTCTTAGTATCCATTGTCTCCTCTTTTAGAATTTGACAGTAGCCTTCATAGTGAACTTCATTCTGAGGCTTACCAGTGATAATAGCAGCAACTACTTGCAAAATTCCTTTGGCTTTCAAATTCTTCAACATTCCACGATACTCTTCTGGCGTCGGCTTCTCTTCACTAGTTTCCAAGAATAAAATTTTGCCTTCGAATTCTTTGGCATCAGGAAGCAAACGATATTTCTCATTAATTTTGGGTTCATCGTTATAACGCTTATCAGTAAGCAAGCTATTGAGACTATCTATGCAACCACCTAGTAGCTTTCCTTCGACGATTCCTGATCCACGTTGAACCTGATATCCTTTAGTTTCAGGATGACTAATACGAGGTGTATCTAAGGCTACTTCTGAAAAGTCAGTCCGTTCCTCATACCAAACAGGACTACTTGAAATTTCTGTAGTGGCTGGATTTTGAAAATAATGCTCCAAAGTCTTTTTCGTATATGGAAGTAATTCAGTATCTAACTCGGCCAAATCATTGATAACATTGGGGCCATAAAAAGTTATTAATCCTAATTGATACAACATCAAATGATCCACTGTTGTATCTGAAAAGCCGGTAAACAATTTAGGATGTTGTTGTACGTTTTTAACGAATTCTGGATCATCTAACAGATAAGGTGCTAAACGATACGTATCTTCCCCACCAATAGCACAGAAAATACCTTTAATTCGATTATCAGCGAAAGCCTGTTTCAAATCGTCGGCGCGCTTTTCGGGATGATTCTTTATGAATTCAATCCCTTTCAAACTATTAGGCATGAATTCTGGAATCAAACCTAATTCTTCAATCCGTTTTTTGCCTTGATTCAATTCATGTTTGGCAAATTTCTCACCCAATACGCCTGCAGAAAGACTAACAATTGCAACGTGATCTCCCTTTTTCAATGCTTGTGGTTTAATCATTAAACGTTCCCCCTGACCTTTAACAAATACTTATTTTTTAAGAATAATACTCCTGCTACCAAAATAATAATAGGGGTAAGTGTAATTGGGAAAAATAACATAATAAATATTCCTGCAACAATTGGTGACAACAGTTCACTCATCAGAGTCGTCGCTAAAACAGCTACTACCAGTAAAGTATCAAAGTTTGGCAAGAGTGCTGCGGTCGCAAAACCAGCTGTCATTGCGGCAAAGGTGATTGGAAAAATATCTCCTCCACGCCAATTAAAGGTTAAACACCAAACTAAGAAAATTAATTTTAATAGCGCCATCAAAAATAAATAAGTCGCCGATTGATTACTCCAAGCTCCAATCAACAAATGGAAACTATGTTGACCGGAGAATAATAGATTGGGTTCTAAATATGAAATAACGATGATTCCTAAGGCTCCCAAAACAATCCTCACGGCCAAATTCAAATTTAACTGTTGAATAGATTTTTCAAATAAATGATTTAATCCCTTCAGAATCATTCCAATAACAATTCCTACTATCATCAGAACTGGTATGATCCACAACTCATTTAACTGCCAATGTGAATGACCCAATTTCATAATAAAAGAAGGCTGATCAGTTTGTTTAATCAATAGAACGAATGCCAACAAACCGTTAATAGAGAAAACTATATAGAGTAATTTTTTCCATTTCAGAAGTTTTGGTGTCTTGGGAGCAATCTTCTCATCATATTTTTGACGATATTTGAAAGGATTCAAGAGACGTTTTATTGATGTTCCCAAAGATAATCGTTTTAACTCATCATATTGAAAATAAAAATAACGTAAATTATCAGCTTGCCAAATTGATAGTGAAATAATAGCACTCAACAATGCCGCTTCAGGACCGACGCCACTTCCAAAACTCAAAATGACTAGAGTTACCAACAGATTCAAGAAAACATCTTGATAATCAATCGTCTGATTTTGCTTCAACTCCTTCAACGAATCCTTCGAAGTCTTGGGAAGATTTGGCCAACGTTTTAACAAAAAGTACAATATAAAACTGCCGACAATAATTAGGAATGTTTGAAAAGTATGACTATCACTAATCCAAACAACTTTAGTCAGAAAACCCTCAATAATTAAAAAAGCTGCCGCAATAAGGCCAATAATAGCACTCAATAATAATCCATAACTGACAAATAAAACTTTTTTGATAGCCACCACCCACTCTCATAAATTAAGAAAATTATAGCATTGAAATTTGGATAAAAAAAAGAGCCCTGCATGTCTGCAGGACCCTTTATGTGGTAAGGTGCGGTGATTTTCCAAACGCTTGCGCGCCAACCACGTACCCTTACCTCGGTTTGGCACCAAGATGTAGTATCGCACGTTCAAACATCCCCGTCAATCTAAATCGTCTTAAGAATGATTTATTGCTTCAAAAAAGCGGCTGAAATCATAATGATTTCAGCCGTTTGGCATTTATTGTTTCACATGGAACATATTGTATAAATACATATGTTCGCTACTATATATTGTGGTGCATTTCAAACCACTATTTCTTAATTGTTTTGACCAAATCATAACAGAGTTTATGACTAAGAATAGCTGACTTCGGACTAACTGGATTTTCGCTATTATTAGTAACTGCTTTAAGAAAGGCTCTAGTAATTGGATCAAATCCTCTTGTTACCAAAGTATTCTCCCAATCTGGGCGTGAAGTTTGTGTCACTGCTCCGGTTTGATACGTTTGTAAAAGATTTAAGTTAGTAACTACTTGACGTGTTTTTGAGCCTTGAACAGTAGTCATTTCTAAATTACTGCCACCAACCATATTCGTAATAACTTGAACGTGACTCTTTGCCCCAGTCAAAGTGATATAACCTTGCTCCAAATTACCATCATTCGTAACTAAAAAGTTATCTACTTTTTGAATAGGCTCATCCATTAAATAAACTGCTGTATCGACTGAATGAATCATCAAATCAAAAATAGCAAACGCCGTTGGTTGTAGCGCATTCTCACGTATCTTTTCTGAGACGATAGTTCGTTTGTCAGCAATTTGTTTTAACTGCTGATCAAATGGCGCAAATCGACGATTAAAACCACAAGTTAACAATAGTTCTTTCTTTTCCGCTAGTTGGTAAAGTTCTTCTACTTCTGCCAAATTCTCTGAAACTGGTTTATCGACATAAACGTTGATACCAGCCGTCAATAATTGTTTGATGATCTGATAATGAGTTTTAGTAGGCGTATGAACAAAAACTGCCAGTGGTTTCTCAGCTATCAATTGATCCAATGTCTGATGAAAATGTTTGAATCCATACTTCTGTTCCAACATTTTTCCCTTAGCTTCATTTCTAGTTGTTAAATGCCATTCATATTTATCTTGCAAAGTCGCCATAACCGGTAAATAAGCTTTTTGTGCAATATTTCCTAGCCCAATGACACCAATTTTTTCCATATATTTAACCTCTTAATCTTGATTGAACAATTTCAAATGTTCTTTGAGGTACTTTCCAGTTAAACTAGCCGAATTATTTGCAACCGTTTTCGGTGTACCCGTTGCTATAATCTTACCACCATTGACTCCACCTTCGGGACCTAAATCATTGATGTAATCAGCATTGGATATAATATCCAAATCGTGTTCAATTACGATAATTGTGGCGTGACGTTTCAACAATTTATTAAAAACATCCAACAATACGCCAACATCCTTAGGATGCAACCCGACACTAGGTTCATCGAAGACAAAGAGTTGATTCTTTTGACTACGCTTCATATAAGTAACTAACTTCATTCTTTGAGCTTCCCCACCGGACAAAGTTGGTGTACTCTCACCTAATTTAAGATAGCTTAATCCAATATTGATCAAAACATCTAGTGTGTTTTTGATTTGAGGAACATCTTGGAAAAATTTATCAGCTTGTTTAACTGACATATCTAGGATCTCAGCAATGTTCTTACCATGCCACATAATATCAAGAATTTCTTTTTTATAACGATTTCCGTGGCAGACAGGGCAAGTTTGAACCATATCAGGTAAGTACTGAATATCCAAAGTAATTACACCAGTACCACCACAATTTGGACAAGCACCCTGTTTATTGTTGTATGAGAAATAAGTTGGCGTAAATTTCTTAGCTTTAGCCTCTGATGTTTGCGCAAAGATTTTTCTTAGATGATCCAAAATTTTGGTATAGGTTCCAACCGTGGAACGAACATTTTTACCAATTGGAACCGAATCAACTTTAACAATATTCTTAATATCAGCGTTATCAATTGATTTGACAAATTTAGGTAGTTGCTCGCCATCAATCTTGTCTTGTAATGCTGGTAATAGACTTTCAAAAATTAGAGTTGTCTTACCAGAGCCTGACATCCCCGAAACGATATTAAGTGATTCTTTACTAAATTTAGCCGTCATATCGTGAATGTTATAACGGTCTCCAATTTGAATACTGATGGTTCCTTTTTTAAAGACCTCTGTTGGTTGATGTTTGATAATATCAGCTTTACCCGTTAAATAAGGTTGAATCACAGAATCGGGATGATGTTCAATTTCCTCAACTGTCCCTTGTGTAATAACACGACCACCATCAGCACCAGAATCAGGACCTATTTCAATTACGTAATCGGCAGCCGCAATAATACTTGTGTCATGATCTACGACAATCAAGGAATTCCCCAATCTAACTAATTCACGCAAAATTTTAATCAACCCGGCCACATTAGCGGCGTGTAATCCAACACTAGGTTCATCTAAAACATACAGAACCCCAGTCATCTGATTTCTGATCGTCCGAGCTAACTGAATTCTCTGAAGTTCACCAGTTGATAAAGTATTACCCGCACGAGAAATGGATAAATAATTAAGTCCCAAATCAACGATGGGTGACAGCAAATCTAATAATTCATTAGTTAAGTTTTTGCCCAAGGATTTCATATCATCAGGTAACCAATCCATAATCTCCTGACAAAAATCTTGAAGTTGAGAAATCGTGAATTGAGAAACCTCAGCAATATTCTTGCCGACTAATTCATTGGTGAACAATTTAGGATTAAAACGACTACCATGACAATCTGGACAAGTTTTTTCAGTATAGAATCTTTCTAAACGTGTCAAAGTATTCTCATTCTTAGTACTTTTCAAACTATTCTTAACGGCAGTTATCGCATTCTCATAAAGGGCATTCAGTCTAAATGAACGTCCGGTCTTAGTAGGAACCAAAATCTCTTTCTTTTGTTCCTTACCATTAATTACGATATCTTTTTCCTTTGCCGTTAAGTCCTTGAATGGGACATCAGTTCTAACGCCTAATTCTTTAATAATATCTTTTTGTAAAGTTCTTCCAGGCAAATTCCAAGACCTTATAGCTCCCTCATCGATACTTAGAGATTGATCTGGAATAATTTTATCTAATTCAATTTCTTTTAAGAAACCAGTTCCCTGACATGTAGGACAAGCTCCATCGGAGTTGAAAGAAAAGTCTTCAGCACTAAAGGCCATAAACTTAGCCTGACAAACAGGACACGTCATCATTCCCATATCCTCATCGCTAGTTGGCAAATCCATAACTTCAGAAATTTTTAAAGTTGGATCTAAACGATGACCATTGGGACAAACTACTGAAGCTAGTCGTGAGAACATCAATCTTAAAATATTTAGACTCTCAGTCATTGTTCCAACGGTTGAACGCACACTAGGTACAACAGGCCGTTGTCTTAAAGCAATCGTTGAAGGTAAATTCTTGATGTTCTTAACGTCAGAACGGCCCATTTGTGTGATTCTTCTTCTCGTATAGGTTGATAAAGCATTCAGATACTTTCTGGCTCCTTCTGCATAAATCGTATCCATAGCTAAAGAAGATTTTCCTGAACCCGAGACTCCGGTAATCGCCACAAACGAATTCAAGGGAATATCTACATTGATATTTTTGAGATTATTAGCATTGGCCCCGATAACCTCAATATTATCTGGAATATAATTTTTATGTCTAATTGTCATATCTTTCTCCCTCTGATTAACAGGTCGATTATAACATTGCTATTGTTTATTCTTTAATGTAACGCCGAAGCTGAGTTTGTCATTTTATTTATCAATTGATAAATGGCGGCGAAACGTTTTATTTTCTTTCTATTTCAAAAATCGGAAGGACCATGTCGCTTGCGACATGGTCCTTCCGATTTTTTCATATATTATTTTTATAGTGAAGCGTTATAACGTCAAACTATTTTGCTTCTGGTAACTTAGCAATCTTTCCTTGTTCAATATAAACACTCAAAATACCAATATCAGCTGGATTTACACCACTGATACGACTTGCTTGAGCAATTGTTTCAGGATTGATCTTACTTAATTTTTGAACAGCTTCAGTAGCTAAACTATCAACCTTTGTATAATCAATACGATCAGGAATTTTCTTTGATTCCATCTTCTTCAAACGATCAATTTGAAGTTGTTCTTTCTTAATATACCCAGCATACTTCGTAGCAATTTCAACTTGTTCAGCCACTCGGTTATCGACTGGAAAATCAGCCGCACCAACCATATCAATAATATCTTGATAGTGAACTTCTGGTCTTCTTAAGAAATGATCAGCTAACACACCATCCTTCAAAGGTTTCAAATCATGTGCCTTTAAGAATGGCAAAGCTTGCTTAGGAGTAATCATCTTACGTGAAAGACGATCTAGTTCCATCTTGATAGTTTGACGCTTTTCTTTGAAGGCGTTATAACGGTCATCATTAATTAGTCCCAAAGCATAACCTTTATCTGTCAAACGAAGATCAGCATTATCGTGACGCAAAATCAAACGATACTCAGCACGACTAGTTAATAGACGATATGGTTCGTTAGTTCCTTTAGTTACAAGGTCATCAATCAAAACACCAATATAAGCTTCATTACGATGTAAGATAAATGGATCCTTACCCTGAGCACGTAAAGCAGCATTGATACCAGCCATAATTCCTTGTCCAGCAGCCTCTTCATAACCTGATGTTCCATTCATCTGTCCAGCTGTAAAGAGATTCTTAACAACCTTAGTTTCAAGATTCAACTTCAATTGCCATGGCTCGATGACGTCATATTCAATGGCATAACCTGGACGCATCAACTTAGCATTTTGAAGTCCAGCAACAGAATGAAGCATCTTCAATTGAATTTCCTCAGGCATAGAAGTTGAGAAATCTCCAACATAATACTCTTGAGTATCTTTACCCTCTGGCTCCAAGAAAATTTGATGTCTTGGCTTATCAGCAAAACGAACAATCTTATCTTCGATTGATGGACAATATCTAGGACCAACACCTTTGATGACACCGGAAAACATTGGGGCACGGTTAAGATTGTCACGAATAATCTTATGTGTATCAGCATTCGTGTAAGTCATCCAACATGAAATTTGATGTTGAAGATAACTTGAATCAGGTGTTTCAAATGAGAAGTGGTTAGGTTCTTTATCACCTGGTTGTTCGATTGTTTGATCAAAATCAATCGTATCCTTGTTAACACGAGGAGGTGTTCCTGTTTTAAATCTTGTTAACTTGAAACCATGCTTTTCAAGATCCTCAGATAATTTGATTGAAGGAATACTGTTATTAGGACCTGATGAATATGTCAATTCACCAATAATGATTTTACCTCTGGACGATGTACCAGCTGTTAAGACAACACTCTTTGCGTGATATTTAGCACCTGTAGCTGTGACGATTCCCTTGCAGACACCATCTTCAACGATCAATTTTTCAGCAATACCTTGACGAAGCGTTAAGTTAGGTTCTTTTTCCAAAGTATTTTTCATTTCACGATGATACATATTTTTATCAGCTTGGGCACGAAGTGCTCTAACAGCAGGTCCCTTACCAGTATTAAGCATTCTCATTTGAATATAAGTCTTATCGATATTGCGGCCCATTTCGCCACCTAAAGCATCAATTTCACGAACCACAATTCCCTTAGCTGGACCACCAACTGAAGGATTACATGGCATGAAAGCTACCATATCCAAATTAATTGTAATTAATAATGTTTTTTCGCCCATTCGAGCGGCAGCCAAAGCAGCTTCTGAGCCCGCATGGCCAGCACCTACGACGATAACGTCATAAGTTTCTGAATCAAATTCTTTAACTTCCATTTTTCCACCTATTAACTTAAATTAACTATTTTCCTAAACAGAATTGCGAGAATAGTTGCGTAATCAATTCATCTGGATAACTTTCGCCGGTAATTTCACCGAGAGTGTTCCAGCAAGCCGTCATATCAATTTGTACAAGGTCAATAGGCATTCCAGCCTCAATCCCTGAAATAACGTCATTCAAGCTATTTTTAGCCTTACGAAGTAATCCTGCTTGTCTAGCACTAGTGATAATGACATTACTACTATTATCTTCAATTCCTGAATTGAAGATTTTACCAATAGTTTGTTTAATTGTTTCAATACCATCATTCTTAATAGCCGAAGTTTGCAAAATAATATCGTCAGCCTTCAATTGAACTACTGAATTAGGCGTTATAACGGGCATCAAATCATTCTTGTTAAAAATAACGATTCGTTTCTTGTCCGTTGTAGCATTTAACAGTTCAATATCGTCATCTTCTAGTTCTCGACTAGAGTCCAAAACTAGAATTACCAAGTCAGCACTCTTTAAAGCACTCTTAGAACGTTCAACACCGATCTTTTCAACTTTATCTTCGGTATCACGAATTCCAGCTGTATCGATCAATTTAAGCGGTACACCATCAATATTGACATATTGTTCAACCACATCACGTGTCGTCCCGGCAACATCAGTTACGATAGCCTTATCTTCGTCCAAAAGACGATTCAAAAGACTAGATTTACCAACATTAGGTTTTCCGACAATTGCAGTAGCTAAACCATGTTGTAAAATTTCGCCACTATCAGCAGTCTTTAACAATTGATCAATACTTGAACTCACAGTACGAGCTTTCTCTAACAACAATTTAGTTGTCATTTGATCAGTATCGTACTCTGGATAATCTATATTAACTTCAACTTGAGCTAAGGAATCCAAAATTTCTTGACGTAGGTTAGCAATCAAATGATGTAAATTTCCATCCAATTGATTGACAGCCACTTGCATAGCCTTATCAGTTTTTGCACGAATCAAATCCATGACAGATTCAGCTTGTGTTAAATCAATTCGGCCATTTAAAAAGGCACGCTTTGTAAATTCACCGGGTTCAGCCATTCTGGCACCAGAACCAATTAAAAGTTGAAGTACTTTATTAGTAGCAACTATACCCCCGTGGGTATTTATTTCTACTACATCTTCACATGTAAAAGTCTTAGGGGCACGCATAACAGAGACCATTACTTCATCAACCAACGAACCATCTGCTGGATCAATAATATGACCGTAATTAATAGTGTGACTTGCAACTTTGGCAAGATCACGTCCCTTAAATATTTTCTTAGCGACTGAAATAGCCTGATCTCCTGACAAACGAACGATGGAGATAGCACCTTCCCCAGGAGGTGTTGAAATGGCTGCAATTGTGTCGTATTCAGTTACTGCACTTGGCATAAAATAGCTCCCTTCTCTATTTTTGAGCATAAAAAAAGTGCATAATCCGCCTGTTTTGACGGAAAAGCACCTTGACTACTTTTCTATATTCGATATTGAAATTTCTAAAACATCTTAACGAGATTTTTAGAGATTGTCAATTATTTACGATTTTTATATACACGTTTCTTAGCTTTTCTAAGACGACGTTGCTTTTCACGTTCTGCTTCCTCAGCCTGTTTTTGTTCACGACGATACTTGAACGGATTTTGGAAAGCCAATGTCTGAAGAACTTGGAACGCATTAGTTACAACCCAATAAATTGTAATAGCTGATGGGAATGTTAATGCTGGAACGAAGATAAAGATTGGCATGACATAAGTCATAATCTTTGTTGTTGCATTTTGTTGTGGTTGTGAATAGCTAGAGATGTATGTACTCAAGAAAGTAAATACACCAGCTAGGATGGCCATGATGTAATATGGATCAGCCTTTCCAAGTTGCATCCATAGGAAGGTACCCTCACGTAATTGTGTTGTCTTGTAAATAGCTTGATACAAGGCAAACATAACTGGCAATTGAATTACCAATGGCAAACAACCAGCCACAGGATTAACTCCTGCCTCACTATATAGCTTTTGTGTTTCTTCCCTTAATTTTTGTTGAGTCTCAACGTCTTTTGATGAATATTTATCCTGAAGAGCCTTCATTTGCGGCTGAATCTTCATTTGCTTATTCATACTTCTTATTTGAAGCCAGTTAAGTGGCAATAGAATAACACGCACAATAACTGTGAAAAGAACGATAGCCCAACCATAACTATTACCAACGATTGATGCTAACCAAAGAATGAATTGAGAGAAACTATATAAAATATAGTGATCCCAAAATCCAGTACTGTGGCTTGTGATTGGTTCATTTAGGTTAGAACAACCAGCCAAAACCAATACGACACTAAGTAATAGCGCAATACCTATGTACTTCTTTAAGCTTTTTTTATTCACTTTTACACCCATTATTTTTTATTCATTAAAATTTAATATCCTACTGTAATATTTTACCCAATTTTAATAAATGCACAATATTCTTTTTTGTTTCAAACATGTCCAAATCAATAGCTGGCTTTCTTGCAATAATCAAGAAATCTAATTCTGCAGGAAGTTCAGGTTTCAATTCTAAAAGTGATTGACGAACGTATCTTTTAATACGATTACGACCAACCGCAGTATGTGAAACCTTTTTTCCTACAGACAATCCAACACGAAAATGTTTTTGGTCCTTTTTCGCAATCTTATATAGTACAAAGTTGCGATTAGCGACTGAATATCCATTTGAATAGACATATTGAAACTCATTTTCTTTTTTTATTCGATAGCTTTTTCTCATATGTCACCAGACTACTCTCGTTTTGTAATAAAAAAAGACCACCAAATTGTTTAGTGATCCTTCAAAACTAAGCTGATAATACTTTGCGACCCTTTTTACGGCGTCTTGCTAGAACTTTGCGACCATTACTTGTACTCATTCTCTTCATGAAACCATGGACGCGTTCACGGTGACGCTTCTTTGGTTGATATGTTCTCTTTGTAGTCATCAGTAAACCTCCTGACTCTTATATTAAAAATTTTTTAAATAACACTTCTTCAGACAATTGCTTAACTATAATATCATGTTCTAGCTCGAATTTAAACAGCTAATTTCCTATAAATGTAAAACTTAACCAAAAAGTTTTTCGCATTCTCGACTGTGGATAATTTGTTTAAAAATTTAACAACTATTTTTTCCACAGATCTGTAAACAGGGTTTTCCAACTGTTAACTTTGTTGTATTTTAGTTTTCCACAGAATTTGTGGAATTCTTGTTTTTTGTTTGTAACACCCATAAATCAAGCATTCTAGACTCCGATAATTGTGGATAACTATGTTAATAACTGGAATCACTTTATATTTTCCACAAGACTGTGGATTAATAAATTACCCACTGTTATTTCTTCATAATTTAAACAAGTGTTCTGTGGAAAACTTCTTAATAGAATGATAAACTATAGACTGTCATTTTAGGGAAAAAATTATCCACAACTTAAGATTGGGGGGAAATAATTGCAAAATATAAATAACTCAACTGATCCAAAACTAACAGAATTTTGGGACTATTTTACAAGTAAACTTAGATCTCAATTAACATCCGTCAGTTATTCAACTTGGGTTGAAAGTGCGAATCCCTTATACATAGATGGAAATAACATTTATATTTCAGTCCCAACAAAACTTCACAAAGACTACTGGGAACGAAATTATACCGAAAAAATTGCTATTTACTCATATGAACTAAACGGAATTGAACTCAACCCAATTATTGAAAATGATGATGAAGCCACAAAAAAAGAGGAACAAGAAATTGCTCCTCAAGTTGAACCGGCCACCGAAACTGCTCAACCAAAACATATATTCCATAATTCACATTTGAATCCGAAATATACTTTTTCATCATTTATTGTTGGTAGTGGAAACCAAATGGCTCACGCCGCAGCCCTTGCCGCAGCTGAGGATCCAGGTGGTGTCTACAATCCACTATTTATTTATGGAGGCGTTGGTTTAGGAAAAACCCATTTGATGCAGGCTATTGGACATCAAATGATCAAACTTGATCCAACTGCTAAAGTAAAGTACGTTACCAGCGAAACTTTCGCAAACGACTTTATTAATTCCATCCAAATGAGAACACAAGATGACTTTCGTCAAGAATATCGCAACGTCGATCTACTACTAATAGATGACATTCAATTTTTTGCCGAAAAAGAGGGTACTCAAGAGGAATTTTTCCATACTTTTAACGAATTGTACGAAAATGGTAAGCAAATTGTCATGACTTCTGATCGCTTGCCAAACGAAATCCCTAAATTACAAGCCAGATTGGTTTCCCGTTTCACTAGTGGTTTATCAGCTGATATCACTGCTCCTGATCTCGAAACTCGAATTGCCATCCTGAGAAATAAAGCCAAAGCTGAACACCTAGAGATTCCAAATGATACTTTGTCTTACATCGCTGCACAGATTGACACAAATGTCCGTGAACTTGAAGGTGCATTGATACGTGTTCAAGCTTATTCAACAACCAAAAACACTGATATAACTAAATCCGTTGCTGCTGATGCTTTAAAAGCCTTCAAACTATCTAATGATAAAAAAGGTTTATCAATCGCAAAAATTCAAAGCAAAGTTGCGAAATTTTATCATGTCTCCGTCCAAGATTTAAAAGGTAAGAAACGTGTAAAATCAATTGTTGTACCTCGACAAATCGCCATGTATCTAGCTCGAGAGCTGACAGACCGGTCACTTCCGCAAATTGGTATGGAATTTGGTGGAAAAGATCATACAACTGTTATGCATTCTTGTGATAAAATATCCGAATTGGCTTTAAAAGATGACGATTTAAAACGTTCCATCAACGAACTAAAAGATGATCTTAGAAATTAACATGTTCATAACTTTTGAGTTTTCCCAGAGTTATCCACACCTGTTAATAACATTCAAAAATCTTATAAATTCTAAGTTGTAGTGACTTATCCACAGTTTTAACAGGCCCTACTACTACTTCTATATTTATATTAATTAATTAAAAAAGGGAGTTACCTATGAAATTTTCTATTGATAGATCAAAATTCATTAACCAAACAAGTAACGTTCAAAGAGCAATTTCAACAAAGACAACTATTCCAATTTTGACCGGAATGAAATTAGACCTTTCTGAAAGTGGTTTAACTATTACTGGAAGTAATTCTGATATTTCAATTACTTCATTCATCTCAAAAGAAAATTCTGAAAATGATTTAAAAATTGAAAATACTGGCTCAATAGTTCTACCAGCTAGATTTTTCAATGAAATCATTAAAAAACTTCCTGGCGACAATTTTGAACTTGAAGTTTTAGAAAATAATCAGACTTTAATCAAATCAGGTGTTTCTGAATTTACTATTAACGGATTAGATGCCGTCAATTATCCACACCTTCCAGAAGTTGAAACTGATAATCAATTAGTTCTTCCAACAGATGTATTTAAAGAAGTTGTCAATCAAACTGTTATTGCTGTTTCAACACAAGAAAGTCGCCCAGTTTTAACTGGTGTTAACTTTTTGATCAGCAATGAAGGTCTAACTGCCGTTGCCACAGATAGTCATCGTCTTTCTCAAAGAAGAATCAATATTACTAGTGATGAAGATTATAATTTGATCATTCCTGGTAAAAGTTTGACTGAACTAGTTAGAACTATCAGTGATAGCGTTAAAGAAATCTCAATGTCGATCTCAGAAAATCAAGTCTTATTCAGTTTTGACAACATTATGTTCTACTCAAGACTATTAGACGGTAGATATCCTGAAACCGATCGTTTAATTCCAGAAGAATCAAGTACTAAATTGACTTTCGATTCTTCAAAATTATTAGCCTCAGTTGAACGTGCATCTTTGCTTTCACATGAAAGTAGAAATAACGTGATTAAATTAGAAATCAAAGCTGTGGATAAAAAAGCTACCCTTTATGGTAATTCTCCAGAAGTTGGTACTGTGGAGGAAGTTTTGGATTTCGATAATCTTGAAGGGGACGATTTGGAAATTTCATTCAACCCTGATTATTTGAAAGATGCTTTGAGATCATTCGGTAGCAATACCACAATCGAAATGAGTTTCACTTCTCCATTGCATCCATTTACGTTGAGACCAGTCGAAGATCGTGATAATTTCGTGCAACTCATCACGCCAGTTCGTACATTTTAATGTGAAATTAGCTAAATAGGCTGAACTTTTCGGTTCAGCCTATTTTTTTTTGTATTATATATTTAAACGCCGTAGTTTAGCGTAAGAACTTTTTTTGGACAATTTTAGTGGGTGGATACTCATTATCCGAAAAATTGCTCAAAACGGCTGATATTTCGTTCTAAGTTGTTTTTTATTGTGAAAACAACTATAATATTGGTATGTCATTAATGGATAAATCTAATAAATAGGGTGTTATTATGTCAGAAAAAATTAAGCTTGAAACTGAATTTATTACTTTAGGTCAACTTTTGAAAGATGAAGGCGTCATTGAGACTGGTGGCCAAGCCAAATGGTTTTTGAGAGAAAATTCAGTCTTACTTAATGGCAGTCCTGAGGATCGTCGCGGTAAGAAGTTGCGTTCTGGCGATGTAATAGTTGTCGGTGATCAAACTTTTGAAATTGAATAAATGTTTGTTAAAGAACTAAAACTTCAAAATTATCGTAACTACGAATCCTTGCAGGTCGAATTTTCGCCGAACATCAATGTGTTCTTAGGTGAGAATGCCCAAGGCAAGACCAATTTATTAGAGGCTATGTACTTTTTAGCTTTAACAAGAAGCCATCGAACATCAAATGACAAGGATTTAATTAAGTGGGGCAGTGATTTTGCTAGAATCTCTGGAACCGTGATAAAAGATAACTCTAGTCGCTTAAAATTAGATTTGGTGATTAGTAAATCTGGTAAAAAAGCTAAATTGAATAATTTGGAGCAACGTAAGTTGTCGACTTACATTGGCAATTTGAATGTAGTTCTTTTTTCACCAGAAGATCTTTCGATCGTTAAAGGTAATCCAGGAATCAGACGGAAATTCATTGATATGGAATTTGGTCAAATGTCGACGCAATATTTAAAGACAATGAGCCAATTTCGTTCGGTTTTAAAACAACGTAATGCGTATTTGAAGAAACTTCAGCATCATCAAGCAAAGGATTTGATCTATTTAGATGTTTTGTCCGATCAATTTGCAGCTTATTGTGCTGAAGTAGTTTTTTCACGCTTACAATTTTTACAAAAACTTCAAGGCTATATTGAAAAGATTCATGCAAACATAACTGAAGATCATGAAAAACTGGAAATTACTTACAGTACATTTTTCAATACTGATGGTAAAACACTTGAAAATATTTATGAAATTTTCAAAAATGCTTTCAAGAAAAATTATCAACGCGAGATTCAACGTGGTGTAACTCTGGCAGGGCCGCATCGTGATGATATCAAATTTTTAGTTAATGGAAAAAATGCTCAAGATTTTGGTTCACAGGGTCAACAGCGTTCGGTTGCACTGAGTTTAAAATTAGCTGAAGTTGAATTGATGAAGGACCAGGTTGGCGATTATCCGATTCTTTTATTAGATGATGTGTTGTCAGAACTTGACCACAAACGTCAAACCCATTTACTGTCGTCGATCAAACAAGGAATTCAAACGTTTATCACGACAACATCAATAGATGATGTAGATCCTAATTTGGTGAAGAATCCGAATATCTTAAATATAAATAATGGCAAAGTTCAACAGGAGGAGATTTAATGGCTGAAGACAGAAAAGCTGAGCTAGAAAAAAGAGAAGAACAAGTCGAAGAATATGATGCTAGTCAAATTCAAGTTCTTGAAGGACTAGAGGCTGTTCGTAAACGTCCTGGTATGTATATTGGCTCTACTAGTAAGCAAGGTTTACATCACCTTGTTTGGGAAATTATTGATAACGGTATTGATGAAGCTTTAGCTGGCTTCGCAACAAAGATTGAAGTTACTGTTGAACCTGATAACTCCATTACTGTTACTGATGATGGACGTGGTATTCCGGTTGATATTCAAAAGAAGACTGGTAAACCAGCTCTTGAAACAGTTTATACAATTTTGCATGCCGGAGGAAAATTCGGCGGTGGCGGATACAAGGTATCTGGTGGACTTCATGGTGTTGGTGCCTCAGTTGTTAACGCCTTGAGTAGTGAACTAGATGTGCAAGTTGTTCGTGGCGGAAAACGCTATGGCATCGACTTTAAACGTGGTAAAGTCAATAATGCTATGCACATTATTGGTGATGCTAAAGAATTTGAACATGGTACGAGAGTTCACTTTGTGCCAGATCCTGATATTTTTACTGAAACGACTGTTTACGATGATAAAGTTTTAACAACTAGAATTCGTGAACTAGCTTTCTTAAATAAAGGACTCAAACTTACATTTACAGATAAAAGAGCTGATACAGCTGAAAAATTGGTATTCCATTATGAAGGCGGAATTAGAAGTTACGTTGAATTTATGGATAAGGATAAAGAAGTTCTCTTTGATGAGCCAATTTATCTTGAAGGTGTTCAAGATGGTATTACAGTTGAAGTTTCATTGCAATATACCGATGAATATCATACTAATTTGATGACTTTCGCTAATAACATTCATACCTATGAAGGTGGTACTCACGAAGTTGGTTTCAAGACAGCTTTGACACGTGTTATTAACGATTACGCTCACAAAAATAAAATGTTGAAAGATACTGAAAAATTATCTGGTGAAGATGTTCGTGAAGGAATGACAGCTGTTGTTTCAATCAAACATCCAGATCCACAATTTGAAGGTCAAACTAAGACTAAACTTGGAAATAGTGATGCCAGAACAATTACTGATCGTTTATTTAGTGAACATTTCTCTAAATTCTTGATGGAAAATCCTGACGTTGCTAAGAAAATTGTTGAAAAAGGTTCTCTTGCTACCAAAGCTCGTCTAGCTGCTAAGCGTGCTCGTGAAGTAACTAGAAAGCAAAATGGATTGGAAATCAGTAATTTACCAGGTAAGTTAGCCGATAACGCCAGTAAAGATCCTGAAATTTCTGAATTATTCATTGTCGAGGGTGATTCTGCCGGTGGTTCCGCTAAAACTGGTCGCTCACGTTTAACACAAGCCATTCTACCTATTAGAGGTAAAATCCTGAACGTTGAAAAAGCTTCAATGGACAAGATTTTGGCTAATGAAGAAATTAGAACATTGTTCACAGCTATGGGTACAGGTTTTGGAGAGGATTTTGATATTTCCAAAGCAAGATATCACAAGATCATTATCATGACCGATGCCGATGTCGATGGTGCTCATATCAGAACTTTACTTTTGACATTGCTTTATAGATATATGCGTCCGGTCGTTGATGCAGGATATGTTTATATTGCCAAGCCACCTTTGTATCAAGTACGTCAAGGTAAGATGATGCAGTACTTTGATACTGATAAGGAAAAAGACGATTTTGTTGAACAATTACCACCAAAGCCAGAACCAAAGATCCAACGTTACAAGGGTCTTGGTGAAATGGATGCTGATCAACTTTGGGAAACAACTATGGATCCCGAGAAGAGAAGATTGGATCGTGTTAACCTCGATGATGCTATCGAAGCTAATGAGATTTTCTCAATGTTGATGGGTGATAAAGTTGAACCTAGAAGAGAATTTATTGAAGAAAATGCACGATATGCTGAAGTAGATTATTAAGGGAGGATGGCAATTTAATGGCAGATCATAGAATAGAAAATGTTAACTTGACAGAAGTCATGAAGAATTCCTTCGTTGACTACGCTGCTAGTGTTATCGTGTCGCGTGCTTTACCTGATGTACGTGATGGTCTAAAACCAGTTCATCGTCGTATTCTTTATGGTATGAATGAGTTAGGTGTTACACCTGACAAACCATATAAGAAGAGTGCCCGTTTCGTTGGTGATATTATGGGTAAATATCACCCTCATGGGGACTCGGCTATTTATGAATCAATGGTTAGAATGGCACAAGATTTCAGTTATCGTTATCCATTAGTTGATGGACACGGAAACTTTGGATCTATTGATGGTGATCCACCCGCTGCTATGCGTTATACCGAAGCAAGAATGAGTAAGATGGCAGTTGAAATGTTGCGTGATATCAACAAAGATACTGTTGATCTTGTTCCTAATTACGATGGTGAAGAAAAAGAACCAATGGTATTGCCAGCCCGATTCCCTAACCTTTTGGTTAATGGTGCAACTGGTATCGCTGTTGGTATGACAACTAATATTCCATCACATAACTTAAAAGAAGTTATTGACGCACTTCATATTTTGATGAGAAATAAGGACGCTACTGTCGCTGACTTGATGAAAGTTATTCCTGGACCTGATTTCCCAACAGGCGGAATTATCATGGGTCGTTCTGGTATCAGAAAAGCCTATGATAATGGTAAAGGAACAATTATTCTACGTGCTAAAGTCGATGTAGTTACTAAGAAGAGTGGCGCAGAACAGATTATTGTTACTGAACTTCCTTATATGGTTAATAAAGCTCGTCTTGTTGAAAGAATTGCTGAATTAGCTCGTGAGAAAAAGCTAGAAGGAATTACTGATTTGAACGATGAATCAGACCGTGAAGGTATGCGTATCGTTATTGATATTCGTCGTGATATGAGTGCTTCCGTAGTGCTTAATAATCTTTACAAATTGACACAACTTCAAATTTCATATGGTATCAATATGGTTGCTATTGTGGGTAAGACTCCTAGAGTCTTCTCATTGAAGGGCATCTTAGTTGAATACTTGAAGCATCAAGAAATCGTTATTAGACGTAGAACTGAATTTGAATTAAGACGTGCTAAAGCTCGTGCTCACATTCTTGAAGGTTTGAGAATTGCTTTGGATCATATTGATGAAATCATCAGTATCATCCGTGGTTCCCAGACTTCAGCAATTGCCAAACAAACGTTGATGGATAAGTACAAATTATCTGACAAACAATCACAAGCTATCTTGGATATGCGTTTGGTTCGTTTGACAGGTTTGGAACGTGACAAAGTTGAAGCGGAATATCAAGATTTGTTAGTTAAGATTGCTGACTTTGAAGATATTTTGGCTAAACCAGAACGTGTTGATAAGATCATCTATGATGAATTGTTGGAAATCCAAGAAAAATTCGGTGATGATAGAAGAACTGAAATTCGTGCTAGCGAAGTTGCTAATATCGAAGATGAAGATCTAATCGAAGAAGAAAACATTCTAGTTGTATTAACACACAATGGCTATATCAAACGTTTGTCTGCGGATGAATTCCGTGTTCAAAATCGTGGTGGCCGTGGAGTTCAAGGTATGGGGATTCATGATGATGATTTCATTGAACAAATGATTTATACATCAACACATGACCGTCTCTTGTTCTTTACAAATGCTGGTAAAGTTTATCGAATCAAAGGTTATGAGGTTCCCGAATATGGCCGTACAGCCAAGGGAATTCCGGTTATTAATCTTTTGAACATCGAAAAGGGTGAAAAGATTCAAACTGTTATCAATGTTGACCGTGATGTTGATGTCGATAATTCATATTTGTTCTTCGTGACTAAATATGGAACAGTTAAACGTACTCCGGTAACTGATTTTGCTAATATCAGACACTCTGGTTTACGTGCAATCACTCTTAGGGATGAAGATGAATTGACTAATGTCTTCTTAACAGATGGTGATAAAGTTATTATTATCGGAACTCATAAAGGTTATGCCGTAACATTTAAGGAAAGTGATGTTCGTCCAATGGGAAGAACTGCTGCTGGTGTTCGTGGTATTAAGCTTCGTGAGGAAGATTATGTTGTCGGTTCTTCAATTGCTGAAGAAGGACAAGAAATTCTAACTATTTCCGAAAAAGGTTATGGTAAGAGAACTTCCGTCGGCGAATATCCTGTTAAGGGACGTGGTGGTAAAGGTATTAAGACTGCTAACGTTACTGAAAAGAACGGTCCAATCGCTGGATTGACAGTAGTTGATGGCGATGAAGATATCATGTTGATTACTGACAAAGGTGTTATGATTCGCTTTGGTGTTCATAGCGTTTCACAAACAGGACGTGCAACCTTAGGTGTTAGATTAATCAAGGTTGATGATGATTCAATCGTTTCAACTATGGCTAAGATTGCTGATGACTCAGATGAGGAAGACGATGATTCATCTTCTGATAATGAGACACCAACTAATGACGAAACATCTGAAACAGATAATAATTAAAAATCAATCGTTTCTGCGTAATTTAGATATGTATCCTAATCGGGACGCGTGTCAGGCAGAAACGATTTTTTATTAGAATTTTTTCTAGTAATTGGTAGGGATTTATGATAAACTCATAACTTGTGAGTATAAAATTGCAGTTAATTTATGCTCCTTGTTCTTTAATTAGAACCATTAGACCATAAGGAGGTGTACAGTCCATGGCTGAAGCACATTACGAAATTACATATATCATTAAACCTGATATTGAAGAAGACGCAAAGAAGACATTAATCGATCGTTACGATAAGATTATTGCTGACAACGGCTCAAAAGTAATCGACTCAAAAGACTGGGAAAAGAAACGTTTAGCATATGAAATTGCTAACTACAAAGAAGGTATCTATCATATTATCAATGTAGATGCTGAAAATGATGAAGCAATTAACGAATTCGACCGTCTTTCAAAGATCGACGATAACATTCTTCGTCACATGATCGTTAGACGTGAAGATTAGTTTTGTTTCACGTGAAACATTTTAAGGAGGCAGATAAATGATTAATCGAGTAGTTCTAGTTGGACGCCTGACACGTGATCCTGAATTAAGATACACTGCCAATGGGGCAGCGGTTGCCAGTTTTACAGTTGCTGTAAACAGACAATTTACTAATTCTCAAGGTGAACGTGAAGCCGATTTTATTAATTGTGTTATTTGGAGAAAAGCTGCCGAGAATTTTGCTAATTTTACTAACAAAGGTTCTCTTGTTGGAATTGATGGACGTCTTCAAACACGTAACTATGAAAACCAACAAGGTCAAAGAGTTTATGTAACAGAAGTTGTCGTTGATAATTTCTCATTACTTGAATCTCGTTCAGAATCTGAAAAGAGAAACTCTGGCAATGGTTCTTCTAGCAACGCTAATTCAAATCAAGCACCTAGCTATAATCAACCAAGTCAATCAAATCAGTCTCCATATGGAAACAATAATAACCAAAGTAACAACAATAGTAATAACAATAATCAATCTAACAATTCAAACAATAATATGAGCGATCCGTTTGCTGACAATAGTAAACCAATCGACATATCAGATGACGATTTACCATTTTAATATAGAAGGGAGCAATTATAATGGCCCAACAAAGAAGAGGCGGACGTAGAAGACGTAAAGTTGACTTCATCGCTGCTAACCATATCGAATACATCGATTACAAAGACACAGACTTACTTAAGAGATTTATTTCAGAACGTGGTAAGATTTTGCCAAGACGTGTTACAGGTACAAGTGCTAAGAACCAACGTAAACTTACTGTAGCTATCAAGAGAGCAAGAATCATGGCTCTATTACCATTCGTTGCTGAAGACTAATTCTTCACAATTAATTAAAGATCACATTCAGGTGGTCTTTTTTTTATGCCCTCTAAGCGACTATGTCGCTTAGAGGGCATTATGTATGCGTTCGATAGAAACACAAGCAGTCACACAGTATCTCTATTAAAAGAAGTTATTAAGTGGATGTATGAAGTGAAGATAATAAAGAGAATTAGGCCTAAAGAGGGGCCTAATTCTCTTTATTTTTTATGAATAAAATGATAGCGGTTACTAAAAACGTCATATATAGTTGACATAAAGATTAATGTGCATTATATTAAAAGTGTCAAATATATATGACTTTTAAGAAAATGGGTGAATCAATGAATCGGGTTCGTGAATATCGACGTGCTAAAAAATTATCGCAAATGGCCTTAGCGGAAGAAATTGGAGTTGCGCGTCAAACGATTAATTTAATTGAGAATGGTAAATATAATCCATCTTTAGATTTGTGCTTAAAATTGGCTTGGGTTTTGGATACAGATTTGAATACATTATTTTGGAGGGATGAAGATGAAGAAAAATAATACGGTTTTGAAATGGTTCTTCGGTGTACGGGGTGTTGTTGATGAATATGCTAAAAGAGAAATTGGTCGTATCGCTACTAAAATTGTATTTATTTTATTCATCTTTGAACTACTTTATATTGGATTAACTTATTTTTTTGCCGGTAGCGGATTGATTAGTAATTTTGAATCTTATTTTTATTTAACATTATTCATTCAATTCATCGGAATTGTATTAATTATTTTGGGATATTCAATGTTGAGTTTTAATCGAAAGAATTCAATATCATCTGAGGTAGCGAATCAAAAAGAAAAAGATAAAGTGATTTCTTTACTTAAAAAGAAAGGCGAATTTTATAATCAAGTTAGCCACTTTAGAAAAATGACAAAATAAAAACA